>JAILZB010000156.1 GCA_023512725.1 Chloroflexota bacterium
TGATACTCCCCTCCCCCGCACGACTGCCCTCGTGCTCGACGCCCAGCCCCCCACTCCCTCTCCCTCGCCGACCCCGCCGGTGAATCTCGTCGTCCGTGCGAGCGACCGTCTCACGCTGACCGTGATCTTGGATAACACCCTCGTCTTTTCGGGAACGCTCGAAGCCGGCCAGAGCCGCTATTGGGCCGCCCGGACGGTACGACTGCGCACGACGAATGCCGCTGCCACCGAGGTGATCTACAATGGGGAGCCGCTCCGGCCGCTCGGCCGTCGTGGGGAGACCATCGAACTGGAGTGGGGCGAAAGCCCTCCCCGGCCCGGCACTACTCCCCCGCCGGGGAGCACTCCCACCGTCACTACCACGCCACCCCCACCCACGCCGGTACCCACTGGCGAACGGCCGCGTTAGCGGGCGGCCTCCGTGGGGAGAGGCTGGGGAACGAACTGCCAGCCTCGCTCAGTCGCCGCGAGCCGCCCGACTGCCGGATGGTGCTGGAAGATCAGCAGGTGCCCCGCCTGCGCTGCTTCCGTGGCGATCCGGCGCTTCGTCTCCAGCGAGACCAGGGGGAGCACATCGTAGGCGGCAATCCAGGCGAGGCGTTCCAGCTGGACCGGCCGCTGCGCCAGGTCGGCGAGAAAAAGCGCTGTCTCGCCACCATCCTGGAGGCGGAGGACACAATGGTCGGCTGTGTGGCCCGGTGCCAGCTCCAGCCGAACGCCGGGGGTGATGGTGACATCCCCCGCCACGAAGTCCACCACACCAGCTTCGACGAGGGGGCAGTAGTTTTCCAGCAGATACGTAGCGCGGGTACGTTCGTTCGGCTGGCAGGCAACCTCATACTCGCCGCGCTGGATCACGTAGCGGGCACGCGGGAAGGCCGGCACGACCGCTCCGGAGCGAATGGTCGTGTGGCCACCGCAATGGTCAGCGTGGAGGTGGGTTGCCACCACGAGGTCGATATCCGCTGGCTCGTAGCCCGCCTGGGCGAGGCTTTCCTCCAAGCGTGGCGAATCGCTGAGGGCCAAGATCTGCCGCCGGTGATCATCCAGCTTCTCGCCGTACCCACTATCGACCAGGATGCGGAGCCCCCCGGCCTCGATGAGGAGGCAGCGCAGCTCAAAGCGGATCCGGTTCAGCGGGTCGGCGCTCTCCACGTGGCTCCAGAGTGGCTTGGGGACAATCCCGTAGGCGACGCCCGCATCGGTCAGGTACCAGCCCGCCGACAGGAGATGGACCCGGAGGGAACCAACGGTCACGATGGGAGGTCGGGTCATCGGACTACCACCAGTTCGCAGAGTGGTCGCCGCCAGGGGTTCCCACCGCTTCCGGCTGGCACCCCGAGCAGCACCAGCGCGCGCGGTGCCCAGTCGGACGGGAGGTCGAGCGCGTGGCGGACCGTTTCCGGGCAGAAGGCCGGCGCACAGATCCAGCAGCCACCGAGCCCGCGGCTATGGGCGGCCAGCAGCAGGTTCTGGACCGCAGCGCCTAAGCTGTGCTCGGCCGTCAGCCACTCGGCCTGGCGACGGGCAGCATCCGCGTAGGCGTCGAGGTGCTCGCCACTGAGGCAGGCGACGATCGCTGCTGGAGCAGTGAGCAGCCGCTGGCGACGGGTCTCGACTTTCCGCAGCACGGCAGGTGTGGCCTCCCGATACAGGGTGAGGTCAGCCTGCCACCGCTCAGCCATCGCGGCGGCCAGGCGCTGGCGGGCGGGGCCCGGCCGCACGATAACAAAGCGCCAGGGCTGGCTGTTGTGGGGCGAGGGTGCCCAGCGGGCGAGGTCGAGCAGTGCCTGGAGAGTGGCCTCGTCCAGGGGCGTGGGCTGGAAGACCCGGACGGAACGCCGGCTCCGGATGACCGCTGCCACGGCCTCCGCGGGGAGCAGTTCGGTGACCACGCTGCGATTATGCGTCACGGGCTGGCAGCGAGCAACGGGCGTCCAGGCGGCGTGGCACAATTCCGGCTGGAGGGTCACCATGGACGACCTCAAGCTGGTTGCGCGGGCGCTGGCCGTGCTCCGGCAGACCCCGGCGGTGTGGGCGCTGGCCGTGCTCCGGCAGACCCCGGCGGTGTGGGCGCTGGCCGTGCTCGCTGCCCTCGTCGAGCCCCTCTTCACTCTGGGGGGTGGTTGGAGCCCTGCCGGGCCTCCCCTCGCCTCCCTCCGCCTGGTGGACGGGGCAGTGTGGCAGGGGGTGCTCGTGGGGCTACCGCTCCTGGTGTTGGGCGGGCTGTACCTCGTTGCGAGCTTCTTTCTCGCGCCCCTCGTCCGGGGCGGTCTCCTCTGGGCCGCCAGCCAGGGGAGTGTCGGTGCGAGCCCCAAGGTGGAGGAGGCGTTCCGCGTCGGGGGGCGCCACTACGGCCGCCTCTTGCTGCTCCAAGCGCTCACGCTGGTTACGCCTCTGCTGGTCATCTTCGGCGGGGTGCCCCTGGTAGGGACGGTCGCCGCGCTAAGAGCACTGTTCGCCACCGGGGACAGCGGGCAGCTCCTCGCCCCCTGGCCTCTCTCCATCGTTCCCGTGCTTATTGGTGTTGGGCTGGTGATGTTACTCGGGGTGGTCCTGCTCTGGGTAGTGGGGAGTGTGGTAGTGCAGGTACTAGTGCTCCTGGCCAGCCTGGCAGTAGTGCTGGAGGAGGAGACGGCGGGAGCGGCGATCGCAGGTGCCTGGCGCCTGGTCACTACCGTTCCGGGCCCGATTGCGCTGGTGGTGCTTGGCCTGGCGGCCTTGGGTGGGGTACTGGGGACGCTTGCCTTTGCCTTCGCTTCGTCCTTCTTTCTGTTGCCGGCCAGCGTTGCAGCGGGTGGTCTCCCTCCGCTCGGGGTGCTGGCAGCAGCGCTGCTCGTGGGGGGCGCCTTTGGCGTGCTGGCCCAAACGCCAGTCCAGGCGCTGCGGGCTGCGCTCTTTACCCTCCTGTTCCAGCAGTGGCAGGGAGGGGGGGCCAGCCGGGCGGCTGTTCAGGCAGGCGCGGGGGTGACATCGCGGTAGTAGGTGTGGTGCTGGTCCACCAGCCAAGGGTCGAAGGGCAGGCGGGAGGCAGCGGCCTGGGCCCGCGCCTCGCTGGTAAGGTAGCGCTCGACCCCCTCCTCGCTGGTGTAGTAGTAGAGGGTGGCGTAGCGCCGCGGGAGGCCATCCTGCCAGTAGCGGCGAGCACCGACCGCACCGGGGGCGCGGCAGAGGAGTTCGGCGTGCTCGGCGTACCAGGCCTCGAAACGCTCGACCAGGGGTGGCAGCACCGTGAGGGTAACAAGCTGGATGGGAAGGGTGGAGCCGAGGAGCGGGCGACCGCTCGGGTTGATCTCAGCGCGGAAGGGGTAACGCTCCAGCTTGCGGAGCGGGAGCTGCTCGGGAGGAAGCGACACCTCGCCGATCGGAACAGATGTCTCGCCGCAGTAGAGCCACTCGGTCGGCTCGAAGAAGCCGCGGGTCGGCTGGTAGAGCCGGGCGCCGGCCAGCTGCTGAAGCGCAGGCTGGGCGCAGAGGAGCGGCCAGACCGCGGCGGCGGCAGTGCCTGCGGGAACGCCGATCCGGACGAGGACCAGTTCTGTCGTCACTGGGCCAGGGTGGTCAGACCGCTACCAGCGGGCGGTTGCGGGCATCGACGTGAACGATCTTGGGGCGGACGGTGGCAACTTCCCCCTCAGGCACAAAGCTGTAGGCGATGATGATCACGCGGTCGCCGACGTTGACCAGGTGAGCCGCCGCGCCGTTGACCTGGATCTCCCCAGACCCCGCCGGTGCAGGGATGGTGTAGGTCTCGAGCCGAGCGCCGTTGTCGACATCGAGCACCTGGACGCGCTCGTAAGGTGCGATGTCAGCGGCAGCTAGCAGGGCTTCATCGACCGTAATGCTGCCCATGTAGTCCACGTCGGCCCGGGTCACCGTCGCCCGGTGGATCTTGCCCCGTAGCATCTGGCGGAACACGCCGTTCCTCCTCGTTCCGAACCGGCCGCTGGGGCAGGACAACGGTGAAGCATTGCGCTGCCTTCCGGCCAACTGGTCCGGAGGCGCACCCGGGGCAGCCACTCGCTCACCCGATCTCAGTCGCCAGCGGCGATCCAAGTCGGGCTCTAGTCTACCACAGCCCAGGCAATCGGGTTGTATCCAGGGAAGGCTATAGCAGACGGCGGCGGCATGAAGAAACCGAATGGAATCCAACCGTTTTGCTGACCGAACTGGTAGAGCCGGCGCGCAGCGCTGACTAGGATGGCAGCCACCTCGGCTGGCGGGAGAACCGCGATGCGGGTCGTCTGGTTCGAATTGGGGCTGGCAGCATTCGCCTTCCTGTGCGCTGCCGTGCTGGGTGCAATCCTTCCGCAGGAAGACCCCACCACCTGGGGCGCGCTGACCGCCGCACTCTTCCTCGGGCGGCTGGTGCTGCGGTAGCCGGGAGCGCTCCTCGCCGCGGCGGCTAGCCAGGCCGGGGGAGTGGGAGGCCAGGCAGCCAGCCGAGCAGTGCTGCGGCAATGAGCAGGGTGGCCGCCAGCAGCAGGACGAGGACAAGCGCAGCCAGGACGGAGCAACCGCCTAGCCAGGGGGGGCTGCCCGCTCCCGCTGAGCGGCTCGCCCGCTGGCTGGTGTTAGGCAAGGTGGTGAGTGGCGACGGAGGAGAGGCCGTTGGTTCGGTGACAGGGAGGGCAACGGAAGTGGGGCGGTCACCTGCTGCTAGCCCGGCTGGGTCGCCCTCTTCGAGCCGGGCCACGATCACACTGATGTTGTCAGTGCCACCGGCTTCATTCGCCAGGTGGATGAGGGTCGCCACTGCCGTATCGAGATCGGGGGTGCGCAGGAGCGTCTCACGGATGGTTGCTTCAGCCAGCCGGCCGGAGAGACCATCGGAGCAGAGCAGCAGCTGGTCACCGGGCTGCAGATGCTGCTGCTGGAGTTCCAGCTGGACTTGCGGCAGGTGCCCCAGGGCGCGGGTAATCACATTGGCCATGGGGTGCTGCTCTGCCTGGTCAGCCGAAAGGACGCCCCGGGCCACCCACTCTTCGACCAGGCTGTGGTCACGGGTCAAGCGGGTGAGGGTTTCACCCCGGAGCAGGTAGGCACGGCTATCCCCGACGTGGGCGATGGTCAGCTGGTCGCCGCGCAGGACCGCTGCTACGCAGGTCGTGCCCATACCGCGATGTTCTGGGCGTGCATTCGCTTGGGCGAAGATGCGCGCGTTGGCCAGCGCGAAGGCGTCGCGGAGGGCAACAGGCGGCTCATCGCTTGCGTGCTGGTAGTAGTGTTCCAGGATCGTCTCGACAGCAAGCTGCGAGGCGACTTCGCCCGCAGCGTGACCGCCCATTCCATCACAAACCAGGAGCAAGGCCCCCTTGCGCGCCGTCAGGTCGGGGTCGTCGGGGATACGATAGCCGAAGCTGTCCTCATTCTGGCTGCGCACCCGGCCGACATCCGTGGCAGCGCTGACCCACACCCGGGTCCCACTCATCCCCTGACCTCCGAGGCGCAGTCGCCGACCGGCAGCGGGAACACGCGCCAATTGTAGCACTCGGCCCAGCCGGCACTGGCCGCCAACGCTGTGCTACACTGGGCCAGCAGCTCTCTCGCACGGGAGCTCGCTTCGGTGACGCGCTGAAGCTCGCCACGGGGACCAGCATGAAAATTCACGAGTATCAAGCAAAGGCGCTCCTGCGCGACTTTGGCGTACCTGTCCCCCGCGGCGCGGTTGCCGAGACCGTCAGTGATGCCCTCCACGTGGCCAGCGAGATCGGCTATCCGGTCGTGGTCAAAGCCCAGATCCATGCTGGTGGGCGGGGCAAAGGCGGTGGGATCAAACTCGCCCGCGACGCGAAGGAACTCCAGGGGGCAGCGGGCAGTATCCTTGGGATGCGCTTGCGTACCCCGCAGACCCGCCCGGAAGGGCAGCTCGTCCAGCGCGTACTGGTCGAGGAAGCGACGACCCCGGCCCAGGAACTGTACCTCGGTATCACCCTTGACCGTTCGCTTGGCCGGCTGGTGGTGATTGCGAGTGCGGCGGGTGGGATGGAGATCGAGGAGGTCGCTGCCACCAGCCCGGAGAAGATCCTGCGCGCCGTGGTCGACCCGAGCCTCGGCTTTCTGCCCTTCCAGGGGCGAGACCTCGGTTTCCGAATGGGCCTCCCCTGGGAGCAGGTGCGCCAGTTCGCCGAGTTCGCCGTTCGGCTGGTGCACTTCTTTCAGGAGAACGACTGCTCGCTCGCCGAGATCAACCCGCTCGTGGTGACGACCGACGGTCGCTTGCTCGCGCTCGATGCCAAGGTGAACTTCGACGACAATGCCCTCTTCCGTCACCCGGAGATCCGAGCCTTGCGCGACGTGAGCGAGGAAGACCCGCTGGAGGTGCAGGCCTCGGAGTCGGGGGTGGCCTACGTCAAGCTGAACGGCTTCGTCGGCTGCATGGTCAATGGGGCCGGCCTGGCGATGGCGACGATGGACGTTATCAAGCTGATGGGGGGCGAGCCAGCGAACTTCCTAGATGTTGGGGCGGCGAGCGCTGAGCGCGTGGCCAGCGCCTTCCGGGTGATCCTCTCCGACCCCGACGTGAAGTCGATCCTGGTCAACATCTTCGGTGGAATTGCGCGCGGGGATATCATCGCCACCGGGATCATCAGCGCGGTGCGGGAGGTCGGCCTGAAACTGCCGCTGGTCGTCCGGCTGGATGGCACACGCGCGGAGGAGGGCAAGCGGATGCTGCTGGAATCCGGCCTCCCGATCTACGTGGCCAGCGACCTGCTCGACGCGGCCCGGGCGGCCGTTGCCGCTGGGAAGCAGGCACTCGGGGCGACGCGAGGGGAACGGTAATGGCAATCCTGCTCGATCGCAGCTGCCGGCTGCTGGTGCAGGGGATCACGGGGCGGGAAGGAAGTTTCCACGCTCGGCTCAGCCGCGAGTTCGGTACGGCGGTGGTGGCGGGGGTGACGCCCGGGCGGGGCGGCAGTGCCGTGGACGGTGTGCCGGTCTTCAATACCGTAGAAGCGGCCGTCCGCGAGACAGGGGCGAACACCAGCCTGGTCTCGGTACCAGCAGCTGGGGTGGCAGATGCGATCCTCGAGGCGGCCAGCGCGGGCATCCGGTTGATCGTCTGCATTGCGGATGGCGTTCCCGTGCTCGATATGGTGAAGGTGAAGCCGTACCTCGCCCAGCACGGCGCGCGCCTGATCGGCCCCAACTGCCCGGGGATTACGAGCCCCGGGGAGCGAGCACGGGTAGGCATCATGCCGACCTACATGTTCCGGCCCGGAGGCGTCGGGATCGTCTCGCGGAGCGGCACCCTCACCTACGAGGCAGTGGCGCTGCTGAGCGCGAGCGGCCTGGGGCAGTCGACTGCGGTCGGCATCGGCGGCGACCCCGTGCCGGGGACCGGCTTCATCGACGTGCTCCAGCTCTTTCAGGAAGACCCGGAGACGCAGGCGATCGTCCTCGTGGGGGAGATCGGGGGGACGGCCGAGGAAGAGGCCGCGGCCTACATCAAACAGCACGTCACCAAGCCAGTGGTCGCCTTTATCGCTGGGCGCTCGGCACCACCCGGCCGTCGGATGGGGCACGCGGGCGCGATCATCAGCGGCGGTTCCGGCAGTGCCGAGAAGAAGATCCGGGCTCTGGAAGAGGCGGGGTGCACGGTGGTGGAGACCCACGTCGCGATCGGCGAAACCATGGCTAGGGTCTGGCGCGATCGCGGGCTGGGTGCCTAGCTGGTGCTCAGGGTGAGAGCGTAGCCGTGCGATAGGTTTCGGTCTCGGGTAGGTCCAGCACCAGACCGGGCAGCTCAGCCAGCTTGACCACCCCCTCCGCGAGGGAGCAGTCGAGCAGGTGGCCAGCAGTCTGGCGGTCGCGCGCGAGGAAGTGCAGGTGCCAACCCGGCGAGCTGACCGCCCCGAGGTAGGGTGGGGTCCAGAAGCCGATGAGGGAGCCAACCTGGTGGCGCAGCGGAAAGACGACCTGCCCTGCCAGCACCTGCTCCAGCGGTGGATAGGGTGGCGCCTGCTTGGGGACACTCCGCACGGTGAGGGTAGGGAAGACTCCATCGACCTGGACGGCCACGAAGACGTTTGGGCTCCCCAGTTCGGTCTCGAGGAAGGCCAGCAGGTCCGCGCACGACCCTGCTGGTGCTGGCACGGTGCGCTGGGGCACGAAGAAGGTCACCGCCGCGAAGGGGCTGAGCGCCTCGGGGGGCACCACCGTTACCGTCCCGTCAGCACCCGCGCGGTAGGCCTGGCCCGCGAGGACGACCAGCTCCCCATCCAGGCCGTTGAGGGTGCCAAGGCCAAAATCACCGTGCTGAAGGATCATGCCGAGCGAGCGCAGGCCGTCGAAGACACCGTGCTGGAGGGCGCGCAGGGTTGAGGTCTGGTAGAGCGGTGCTGGTGGTGCTGAGGTGGCGCAGCTGGAGAGCCAGGTGCTCGCGAGCAGAACCAGGGTAAGCGGGTAGGCGCGGTGAGGCATCGACCCTCCCTCCTGGGCGGAAGCGATACCTTCGCGCCCGATGCCAAGAAGGCGTATAGTACCTGTGCAGGCGCGCTCGGAGCGCGAGCCGAGTGAAAGTACCATACAACGAGGTTGGGATGCCGCTGGAATCCACCGAGACGATGAGCCCCGCGAGCGGTGAGCGCCGGAACACGTTGACGGTGATCGATAACCGGACCGGGAAGAGCTATGAACTGCCGATCCAGGACGGTGCGATTCGGGCGATCGACCTCCGTCAGATCAAGACCGGGCCGGATGACTTCGGTCTTCTCTCCTACGACCCCGCTTTTCTCAACACTGCCTCGTGCCGGAGTGCGATCACATAC
>JAILZB010000157.1 GCA_023512725.1 Chloroflexota bacterium
GCCTCAAGGAGCGCCATCCGCGTATCGTGGATGGCATATTCCTTTTCAGTGCGATCACGGCCGTACTCGTGGTCCTGCGGCCGCCCATCGGAGACCAAGATAAGCAGTTTCAGCCGAGCATCGACCGCCCGCAGTTTGGTGACACAGTGACGCAGGGCTGGCCCCATGCGGGTCCCCTGCACGGGGCTGATCTTGTCCAGGCGCCGCTTCACCTGCTCGCTCAGCCGCTCGTCGAGGTCTTTGATCGTAAAGAACTCGACGTTCTCGCGCCCGTACCCGGAAAAGCCGTAGATCCCGTAGGTGTCGCCAATCGTTTCCAGTGCTTTGATCAGCAGAACCAGGCTTTCTTTCTCGATGTCGATGATCCGCTTGCGGGGTTCTTCCAGCGGCTCATCCCAGCTCCAGCGCCAGCCGCCCGCGCGGTCCCAGTGAAGAGGTGGTGCGGGATCGAGAAGATGCGTTGACCGTGGGCGCTCCTCGATCTCCTCATCGGTGGAGGCACTCATATCGAGCAGGAAGGCGACGGCAACGTCGCGCTCGCTCTTATTCTTGCGCCAGTAGATCTTGTCTGAGGGGGTCTGACGGGCGCGCCGCTGGACGATGGCGTCGATCGTCGCGTCGAGATCAAACTCCTCGCCGTGCTGGAGGTTCTTGACCCGTTTGAACGCCTCGGGCCGGAGCAGCTCGAACTGGCGCCGGATCTCCTCCACCAGCCCACGGTGGGCGAGGAGCGTCCGCTCAAAGAACTCGGCACTGCCTTCCTGAAGCACCTGCTCCTTCAGGCGGCACCAGCGCGGACGGTAGTCGTTGGCGCGGAAATCCCATTCGTCGTAGCGGAAGACCTTCGGCTCGCTCGCCGCCAGCACGTGGCGCGCGGGCGCACTGGTCCGCCCCGGCTCGGTCGACGTGAGCGGCGGTCCCCCCTGTGCCCCTGCCTGGCCAGCCTCGCGCAGGATGTTCGTCACCAGCAGCCCGAGGCTGGTCCGCGCTTCACCCTGGCTGAGGTCGCCGAGGTCGAGTTCACCGCTCTTTTCCAGGAGCTCGCCCAGCTGGTCGGGAGAGAGACCGTTCGCTTCCCCAGCTTGCTGCCCACTCTCACGCGCCCGTGCCATCGCCTCCACCAGCTCTGGCTTCAGGTCATCGCGGTAGGGCACGGGTGCTGGCGAGCGGTACGGCTGCCCCGCAGTCAGCTCCTCCGGCAGCCCCTTGTCCAGCTCGACCGAGAGCTGTTCCCCTTCCAAGCGTACCGGCGCGTAGGAATCCCCCATCACAGGAATGTTCGGCACCTGGGTAATCCAGCGATAGAGCCGGATCGTCGCCTCTGCGGCATCCTCAACGGTCGCCCGGGGATCGGCCAGGGGCACGAGATAGCGGCGCAGGACGGTTGCGAACTGGTCGGCAGGCTCCATCGCCAGCGAGAGCCGGACCACCAGTTCGACCATCTGCTCCTGGAACGGCCGCCGCTCGACCGGCCGCTGAGCGAGGGCATGGGCCTGGACTTCCGCCAGCGCCTGGCGGATCCCCGGGTATTCCTGACGGAGACGCTGGTCGATCCGGTAGTCCTCGACCACGGCGAAGAGGTCCTTCGCCAGGGCCCGGTTGGCAAAGCCATCGAAGAGCCGCTCGAAGCCGCGGGCCTCTGCTCGTCCTGGGAGGGTCGGGCGCAGGTTCTCGCTGAAGACTGCCGCCGGCCGCGCAAAATCGAAGCTGAAGGTGCCGAACTCCAGATGGCCGGCCTGGTGGGTGGCCAGCACCTTATAGGCGCGGAAGTTCGCCTCTTTGTCGCCGTACTCTTCCAGGTAGGCCGGGAGGTGGATGGCACTGCCATCAGTAGCCGGGCGTTCCACGTTGGTCCAGCCGACAGCGCGGTCGGTCAGCTCGGCCGTGGAGATCACCCGCAGCCGGCGGCCGCTGAGGGCCTCGCAGTAGAGCTGGAGCAGCGAACGCACCGCCTCGAACGAGACGCCCGGGGAGACCGCTTCCAACAGCTGGCGCGCGCGGGCAGATTGGAGGCGGAAGAAGGCAATGCCCGCCTCTTCACTCTCGCGGAGCAGCGCCTCCCCGTGGGCAAACCAGTGGGCAAAGCCTTCCTCACCGGCGCGAGCACGGGCCTCCGGCGCACTCCGGAGGAAGGCGGCGGCGGCACGCCAGCTCAGGGGGAACAGCTGCTGGGCCTGGGCCGCACAGCGAGCACGCTCGACTTCCGGCACGGCGTTGAGGGCGGCTGCCATCTCTTTGAGCAGCTCCGCTACCGCCTCGGGCGTGGTCTCCGCCAGGACGGTAGCCAGTTCGAGGAGCCAATGGCGCAACGCTGGTGCAAGCCCCCGCAAGAGCGTTGGTGACTCTTTGAACACCTGCTGGCTGGTCTTCCAACTCGTGCGAGCGAGCTGGCGCGTGAGGAGGAGGAGGAGGGGACGGTCCTCCGGCGCCAGTCGGCCAAGCAGGCGCGCCGCGTTCTCGAGGCAGTCTGCCGCGGCATCGGAGGAGCGGAGCGCGAGTGCAGCCAGCACGTCGGTCAGCAGTTCCAGTCCAGCCAGGTCGACCGTGGTCAGGAGTGCTGGGCTTTCCTCGAAGAAGCGGGTGGCAAGCGAGAGGGATTTCCAGCTCTCGCCGTGGAGGCGGCCGCCCAGGCGGGCCCAGCGGGGGAGCTGCCCCGGGGCGAGGCGCCCTACCGCCCGCGGGCTGGTCAGGATAAAGGCAGCAGCCACAATGGGGGAGGTGGCTGTCAGCTCGCGGGCGACGCGGGCCCATTCCAGCAGCCCGGCCTCATCCAGCCGTTCGGCCATCGCCGGCGAGACTCGCAGGAACTCAGCGGCGGTCTCCCAGGAGCGGAAGGAGGTCTGAGCGATCTGGAGCGCTTCCTCGCACCAGTAGGCGAAGCCGAGGGCCGAAAGCCGGGGTTGGAGGGCCGTCGCGGCTAGCTCGAAGTCGTAGACGAGCGTCCGCGAGAAGAATTGTAGCGCGGCGCGGGTTTGGTCAGGGTGCGGCGTGGTACTCACGGTCTACTCGAAGATGCTGGAGACGACTTCGGTCAGGCTCCGCTGGACATGCTCATCGTCGGTGATCGCCCAGACGACTGCCACCTGGCAAGCGCGCCGCGGGGGGATCCCCTTAGCGATCAGGCGCCCCGCGTAGATCAAGAGCCGGGTGCTGACCCCCTCCTCCAGGCCATGCTCGCGCAGATTGCGCACCTTCTCGCCCAGCTTCGCAAGGTCCAGCGCGAGCGTCGCTGGCACGCCTGCCTCGTGCTGGATGATCTGCGCTTCCAGGTCCCGTGGCGGATAGGAGAACTCGATGGCGACAAAGCGCTGGCGCGTGCTCTGCTTGAGGTCCTTGAGCGCACTCTGGTAGCCCGGGTTGTAGGAGATGACAAGCAGAAAGCCATCCGCCGCCTCAACCACCTGGCCACGCTTCTCGACCGGAAGGATCCGCCGATGGTCGGTGAGGGGATGGATGAGCACGGTCGTATCTTTGCGCGCCTCCACGATTTCGTCGAGGTAGCAGATCGCCCCCGTCTTCACCGCTTTGGTCAGGGGGCCATCGATCCAGCGGGTCTCCTCCCCCTCGAGGAGGTAGCGGCCAACCAGGTCTGAGGCGGTGAGGTCTTCGTGGCAGGCAACCGTGATCAACGGCACTCCTGGCTCACCGTTGGCGTTGATGCGGTGCGCCTGCAAGCGGTAGGCCATGTATTCGATAAAGCGGGTCTTGCCGCAGCCGGTTGGCCCCTTGAGCAGGACAGGCAAGCGCTGCTCATAAGCGGCGGTGAAGACTTCGACCTCATCCCCCTGGGGGAGGTAAAACGGTTCGTCCCGGATGAGGTACTCCTCGACGGCAAGTTCGCGGGCGCGGCGGAGGGTCATGCCGATGCCTCCGCCTGGTCACTGCTCGCGCGCTGGAGTGCTTGCTGCCAGACCGCCTCCACCTGCCGCTCTAGCTCCGCCAGCGTGCCGCTGTTCTCGATCACCACATCGCCGCGAGCACGCTTTTCTTCCACTGGCAGCTGGGCTCGGAAGCGTTCCCGAGCCGCCGCCACACTCAGGCCATTCCGGCTGACTAGGCGCTCGAGCGCGACTTCCTCGGGTGCGGAGACGACCCAGACTTCATCACAGAGGTCGTCCCACCCCGCTTCAAAGAGGAGGGCCGCATCGAGCACGGCCAGCGGCACGGTGCCCGCCTGGCGCAGCTGCGCGATCGCTTCCTCGGCCATCGCCCGGATACGTGGGTGGGAGATCGCGTTCAGGCGCTGACGGGCAACCGGGTTAGCAAAGACGAGCGCACCCAACCGTTTCCGATCGATGCTGCCATCGGGGGCGAGGACCTCCGGGCCGAAGGCCGTCACCACTTCGTGCCAGCCCTCGCTCCCCGGCTCGAGCACGCGATGGCCGAGCCGGTCAGCATCGATAACGGCGGCTCCCCGCTGACGGAGCATCTCCGCGACGGTCGATTTCCCGCTGGCGATCCCGCCCGTCAGCCCGATCACACGCACGCTGCCTCGCAGTGGGGTCTCCGCAAGAGGTGGCCTTTGGCCGAGGTGATGGGAGTATACCACGGCCTGGGCGCGCTCAGCGGGCGAGCGCAGCGACGGTGGGGGCGAGGAGGGCTGGCTCCTGGAGACTGAAGGGGGTCGCTCCGAAGGAGAAGATCACCGTGCGCGCTCCTGCCTCGGCGAAGCGTTCCGCCACCTCGCGCAGGTACTCCGGTGGCCCAACCGCAATCCGCTGGCGGAGGGCGTCGTCACTGAGGCTGGCGAAGGGTGGCATCGCCCGGCGGGCGGCTGCCAGGGCCGCTGCGGAGTCGGTCCCGGTGGCCGTGGGCAGAGCGAGCACCCCCACCGACCATTCGATGGTTGCCGGGTCGCGCCCCTGGCGGGCGACTTCTTCCTGAAGGGCGCTCAGTCGCTGGCGGAAGGCGGCCACCTCTTCGCCATACCAGGCTCCGTTCCAGCCATCCCCAAATCGCCCGAGCAGGGCATTCATCCGCGGGCGGGCCGTCGCCAGCCAGACGGGCGTGGGAGGAGCAGGTGGGGTCAGGCGCGCCTGCTCTAGGGTGAAGAACCGCCCTCGGTGGGTGACAGTATCCCCGCGGAGGAGCGCAGTCACGATGGTCACGTACTCCTCGAAGCGGGCGACCCGCCGGTCGAAGGGAAAGCCGAACTCGCGGTACTCCGCCTCAAACCAGCCGGCCCCCAGCCCAAGCACAAAGCGACCGCCAGCGACCTCCTGGATGGTGGCCGCCGCTTTGGCCAGCAGGCCCGGATGCCGGAACGATTGACAGCAGACGAGGCTACCCAAGCGAACCCGCGTGGTCTGAGCGGCGATCGCGGTGAGCACGCTCAGACATTCCTGCAGACCGAGGCGGCCGCCCGGCCGCTGGAGAAAGAAGTGGTCTAGGTACCAGACCGAGTCGCAGCCGCTCTCCTCAGCGACCCGTGTAGCCCACCGCAGGTCGTCCCACGTCGCTTCGCGATCCCCCAGCATCGCCGGGAGAGCAAGTCCTAATCGCCAGGCAGTGGACATGCTCGCTCCTTTCTCAAGGGGTAATCAGTGTCAGGCGGCTCGCTTCACCCAGCAGCCCAGCAAGTTCCTCGCTTGCCGGCAGCCAAGGTGAAGCCAAGCGCCCCGCTCCCTCGTTATACTCGAAGAAGCCTCGTGGTGGAGCGGCCGACTGCTTCACCGGTACGGAGATGCATGACCAGTCATGGGGAAGGCAACGGGCGGGGGCAGTTCGGCACTCCCCGCCGGGTCCGCCGCCTCGCGCGGGAACGACTCCGTGCTCGTCGCAGCCGCTCGGGGCTGGGAGCGCTGGCGCGGGTCGTGCTCGGGGTGGTGCTGTTTACCGCCCTCAGCCTGACGCTTGCCAGTGTGGCCGCGGGTGCTGCCTCGGCAGTAGCACTCAGTCGTATGCTGGCTGACCTGCCTGACCCGGATCAGCTCGCCCGCCGCGACCTGTTCCAATCGACCAAGATCTACGACCGCAACGGGGTCTTGCTCTACGAGCTGATCGAGAAGGATGCTGGCCGCCGCACGGTGGTCACACTCAACGACCTTTCGCCGTTAATTATCTGGGCAACCCTGGCGACGGAAGACCCCTCGTTCTATCGCAACCCGGGGTTCGACCCCCGCGGGATTGCGCGTGCAGCCTGGCAAGAGTTGACCGGCGAGCGCCTTTCCGGCGGGAGCACGATCACCCAGCAGCTCGCTCGCGCCGTGCTCCTCGACCCCGACGAAGCCGCCGAGCGGAGCTATACCCGCAAGCTCCGGGAGATCGCACTAGCGGTCCAGATCAGCCAGAAGTACGACAAAGACCGCATCCTGGAGATGTACTTCAACCAGATCTACTACGGGAACCTGAGCTACGGCATCGCAGCGGCTGCCGAAGGCTACTTCGACAAGAAGCCGAAGGACCTCACCCTGGCAGAAGCGGCGCTCTTGGCCGGGCTGCCTCAGGCCCCGAGCCTCTATAACCCGCTGGTCAACCCGGCGCTGGCGAAGGGCCGCCAGGGCCAGGTGCTTCGCCTCATGGTCCAGCACGGCTTCATCAGTCAGACCGAGGCGGACCTCGCCTGGCTCGAGCCGCTCAACTACAAGCCGCCCCAGTTCAGTATCAAAGCCCCCCACTTCGTGATGTACGTGCGCGACCTCCTGGAGGAGCGGTTCGGTGGCCCGCGCCTCTACCGCGGTGGCTATCAGGTCTACACCACCCTCGACTATCGCCTCCAGGAGATCGCCGAGCGGACCGTCAAAGAGCACATCGACCAGGCGAAGCGCTACCAGGCCACCAATGCCGCTCTCGTTGCCACCAATCCGCGACGAGGCGAGATCCTGGCCATGGTCGGCAGCGCGGACTACTGGGACCCCACGATCGATGGCCAGGTCAACGTGGCGCTGATGGAGCGTCAGCCGGGAAGCTCCATCAAGCCGGTCACCTACGCAGCTGCCTTCATGAAGGGGTGGACGCCCGGGACGATCGTCATCGACTCGCCGATCTCCTTCAAGGACGGCAATCGGGTCTGGACACCGATGAACTACGACAATAAGTTCCACGGTGCAATGACCGTCCGCGAGGCGCTGGGCAACTCCTGGAACATCCCGGCTGTCAAGGCGCTGCAGTTCGTGGGCGTCCGCGAGATGATCGAACTGGCGCGCAAGCTGGGGATCACCAGCTTCAAGGATGCCAGCCGCTACGGCCTGGCGATCACCCTGGGTGGGGGAGAGGTCCGGCTGATCGACCATATCCAGGTCTACTCAACCTTCGCCACCCTGGGAGAGAAGGTGCCGCTGACCCCCTTCCTCCGTATCCTCGACGACCGGGGGAGTATCGTTTACGACGCCACCACCGACCCCGCCCGTCAGCCGCAGCGGGTGCTCACCGAAGAGATCGCCTACCTCGTGAACGATATCCTCGCCGACCCGCAGGCACGCCGCATCACCTTCGGCACCGGGCCGCCGCTCCGGCTCTCCCGGCCCGCCAGCGTCAAGACCGGCACCACCGATGACCACCGCGATGGCTGGACGATGGGCTTTACCCCCTACCTGGCAGCAGGTGTTTGGGTAGGGAACTCGAATAACCGCCCGATGGCGGGCCTGCTCGGCTCGCGCACGCCCGCCCCGATCTGGCACGACTTCATGGAAGCTGCCTTTCAGTTCTTCCCGGTGGATGAGCAGGGCAAGGTCTGGTACGACCAGGGGCCGGCCGGGAAAATCGAGGCGGGGCCGCTCTGGTTTGCGAAGCCGGCTCGCGTCGTCAACCCCAGGACCTGTCTTCAGGAGAAGCTGCCACCCGACTGTGCCCGCCAGAAAGACCTCTACATCCTCGGCTTCGAGCCGCCCGCACCGCGCTTCAAGGTCGAACGGGTCCTCGTGCTCAAGAGCGACCCGACCCTGCGGGCGAATGAGGCCTGCCCAGCTGACCAGGTCGAAGAGCAGGAATTCTACGTGCCGCTCGACCCCCGTAACCTGACCCCCGACGAGCGCGAGCTCCCTGCCCCGCCGACCCGCTGGGCACCCTGCGCACTGCCCGCGCTTACCCCAACTCCTGGCCCCGCAGCGGCCAGCTCTCCTGCTCCCACCGGGAGCGGCGCGACTGGCGTTGCCATCACCTCCCCCACCCCCGGGGCGACCCTTCGGGGAACTGTGGCTGTGGCTGGTATCGCCAATGTCCCCAACTTCGCGGCGTATAAGGTCGAGGTGAGCCCGGGGCTGAACGGCGCCCAGTTCACCGCCATCGCCGAAGCTGTAACACCGGCCGACGGATTCCTGGCGACCTTTGCCACCCCGCTCTTCAAGAATGGGAGCTATACGATCTATCTCCACGTCTTCGACCGCAGTGGTGGCCGGCAGACGACGGCTATCCCGGTGACCGTGGCGAACTGAAGGAGGGCGGCATGGATGACCCGCGCACTCTCGTCGCCCGCTGGCTCGATGCGTTCAACCGGCGGGACTGGGCCGCCTACGGCGACTGCTTTACGGAGGATGTCACCTACCTCACCCCAGGGCGGAGCGAACCGCTGGTTGGGCGGGAGGCCCACGTAGCCCAGGACCAACGTAATGCCGGCAGCGGCCAGCTCCACGCC
>JAILZB010000158.1 GCA_023512725.1 Chloroflexota bacterium
ATGCGGTGCTGCACGCCTGGAAAGCCGGCCCGCAAACGGTGGCGCTGCGCAAGCAGCTCGAAGCCATGCCCGATGGCGGCGTCTATGCGCTGTCCATCCCGCTGGCGCCCTACCGCTGCCCGCCCGGCCCGTATGAGCGGGCGTGCATGGTGGCGCACTACTTCAAGAAGGCCAAGCCCAAGAGCAAGGTCATCATCTTCGACGCCAACGACGACATCCAATCGAAGAAGGCCTTGTTCCTCAAGGCCTGGGACGATCACTACAAGGGCATCATCGAATACCGGCCCAAGCACCGGGTCGTGGACGTGGACGCCGCCACCAAGACGCTCAAGTTCGAGTTCAACGACGACTTCAAGGCCAGCGTGGCGAATGTGGTGCCCAACATGCGCGCCGGCGACATCGCGGTGCAGGCGGGGCTGGCCACGGCCAACAAGCGCTGGTGCGACGTCGACTTCCTCACCTTCGAGTCCAAGGCCGTCAAGAACGTGCACGTGCTCGGTGACGCGATCCAGATCGCCCCGGCGATGCCCAAATCGGGCCACATGGCCAACCAGCACGGCAAGCTGGTCGCCAAGCACCGGGCAACCCGGATCCGCTACTGATTCACCAGCTGGCCACCCCCAATCGGAGGGGCTCCCAGCTCAGGGCGAAGCGGCCATCCCGCTCCTGGAGGCGCTGGTAGACTGCCCGTTCGAGCGCCTCATCGGCCGCGCTCCCCGGGCGAACCCAGGTCTGGCGGCGGGCAAGCTCCAGCACCCGCTCAGGAGCTTCGTAGGAGGGTGGTGCAACCTCGAGCAGGCGGACCTCGGGCAACATTCGGCGCGCCAGCAAGAGGACGATAAACTCGCGCAAGGCGGGGAGCGGCTGACGCGCCTCGCCGTGAACGAGCGGCCAGAAGGCATCGAACTGGCTGGTCGGGGGGCGCTCGAAGAGGGCCGCAATTCGGCGCGGGGCGCTTCGCTCCATCATCGCGAGGAAGGGGCCGATCTGCTCGATGTCATAGCCGACGTGGGTGATCAGCGCTACATCAGCCTCAATCCCCGCTTGGGGCCAGCGCCCGTGGATGATACGGATGTTGCGGATCCCGTGGCGGGTCATCCCCTCATGCAAGACCTCGAGCATTGCGGCGGAGGGCTCGACGGCAATCACCTCCCGCGCGCGGATGGCGATCGGCAGGGTATAGCGCCCCCCACCCGCCCCGATATCGAGCCAGCACTCGTGGGGACGAACGAGGGAGCGCAGAAGCTCCAGGAGGGGGTCGTCGGTGCGGTGGGGATCGGCCCGGAAGGCGGGCGCGATGGGCGCGTAGAAGTCGGGCCCATCCTCGACTTCGCGCACCCGCTCGACTTGCTCGCGGTTGGCACGGACCCGACGCCCCCACTCGGCGATCGCCGCTTCGGCACTCGGGCGGAGCGGGTCAATCATGGCTCTTCCCTTCTGGCGGGCGGTCAATCGGCGAGCCCGGTTCGGGGCGGTCCAGCAGGGTTACCGCTTCCAGCTCGCTCGGGAGCGCTTCTGTCGCCGGGGTAAAGCCCACCAGGCCTGCCCGCTCGATCAGGAGGGCATGGGCAGTCCGCGCGACATCGGCCAGGGAGGGGTCCAGCCCCGAGGCGAGGAGGGCGCTTTCCAGCTGGCGGAGCCACATCGCCGTTTCCGTCAGCCGGGCGTAGACATCACCGGGGTCGAGGGCGTAGTGCTCGCAGAGCCGCGCCAGCGATTCCCCGCGGACCGCCCGCCAGACGAGGCCGTGGAGGGCCGCTGGCCCAAGCCCACTGGAAACACTCAGCTCGTTCTCCCGCTCGACCCGTTCGATACGGCGGCTGAGGGCGTGCACCTGGCGGTAGAGGGCGGCCAGGCGCGGCGGGAGCTGATAGGGCCGGCGCCCGCGCCCGGTGCGGCCACCACCTTCAATCCAGCTGGCAGCTTCGGCTAGCTCCATTGCCAGCACCCCGCTGAGGGTGCCCGCGATCACCAGCTCACTGGTCAGTAGGGCATTGCCGTGGAAGAACCGTCGCAGGAAGGCCGCGCGGCGCGTCACCTGTTCGCCATCCCAGTAGCCGAAGAGCGCGAGCACCGATTCCAGCCGCCGGGCTCGCTCCACGATCTCCCGCTCGATCTGGGCCCGCCGGCGCGTGATCGCGGCGGGAGCGCTCCGCTTCCCACTGGGCGCCAGCGCCTGCAGGCGGTGAAAGGTAGCAAAGGACCGCCGGTAGATCTCGACCATCCCCGCCGTGCCATAGCGGTCGAGCAGGGAGAGCGCCGAGGGGTAGTCCAGCTGGAAGGCGCTGGTGATCGGCTCCGGCGGCGCCTGAAGCAGCCGTTCCAGCAGCTCGAACGAGTCGAAGGGGTGCTTCTGGACTACCACATGCCCGCTGGGGTCCATCCCGCGCCGCCCCGCTCGGCCGGCCATCTGGAGGAACTCGCGTTTGTGGAGCGGCCGCCAGCCCCGGTCATCCCGCGTGGAGAGCTGCTCCAGGACGACCGTCCGCGCGGGCATATTGATCCCGAGCGCCAGGGTCCCGGTCGCGAAGACCGCGCCGATCCGGCCGGCCTCGAAAAGGCGCTCCACCAGCTCCCGCAGGGCCGGCACGAGGCCAGCGTGATGAAAGGCGAGCCCCCGCGGCAGCGCCCGCGCCAGGCGGTCGAGCTGGGCGACGGCGAGCTCCTCGCCCCCGATCCGGTCCGCTACTGCTTGGAGTTCCCGCGCGATCTGCTCGCGGCTGGCCGCTGTGGCCGTGAGGTCGAGCCCGGCATCGACCGCTTGATCACACTCCTCCTCCGTCCCGCGCCGGCTCATCACAAAGAAGAGCGCGGGCAGGAAGTGCCGCCGCGCCAGTTCGGCCAGCAGGTCCACTGAGGATGGCAAGCGGTAGTCGCGCTGGCTTGCCCGCGGCCGGGCGATCACCCGCCAGCTCGGGTCGGCCACCCGCAGCAGCTTCCGCCCATCGTAGTAATAGACGTCGAGGGGAACGGCGCGCTCATCGTGGCGGATAACCACCGTCGGGCCGTGGACCTCTTCGAGCCAGCTGGTAACCTCACTCGCATTGGGAATGGTGGCCGAAAGGCAGACGAGCTGAACCGCGGGCGGGGTGAGCAGCACGACCTCTTCCCACACCCGCCCGCGCTCAAGGTCGGCAAGATAATGAAACTCGTCGAGGACCACCGCCCGGAGCCCCTGACGGGCGGCTTCTCCCTCGCTCACGAGGCGGTTGCGCAGGATCTCGGTCGTCATAACCAGCACCGGGGCACGGTCGTTGATGGCCGTTTCACCGGTGACCATGCCCACGCGCTCGGTTCCCCAGAGCATGCTGAAATCGCGGAACTTCTGCGCTGAGAGGGCGCGGAGGGGGGTGGTGTAGATCACGCGCTGCCCCGCAGTGATCGCATCGTGGATGGCAAACTCTGCGACCACCGTCTTGCCCGTTCCCGTCGGTGCGGTGACAAGCGTGGAATACCCGTCGGCCAGGGCCACGATCGCCGCGCGTTGAAAGGCATCGAGCGGGAAGGGATAGCGAGCAGCAAACGCCTCCGCCCGGGCGACCGCCGAGGGCGTTGGCTGGTAGAGTGGGCGCTCCTCCCCAGCGGTCGCGGCGGCCGCCGCGACGGGCTCGCCCCGGCGCCGCTGGTGGCGTTCACGCTCCGTGGGCATCCTCTCCTCGTGCGCTGCCATGGTATGCCGAACGGCCGCTGCCTTGTCCGGCCCACGAGGCGACGCGTATACTTGGCGCGAACTGCTCGCTCGCTCTGGGATCTGAGGGAAGTCACGCATGGCTGGCCATTCGAAATGGGCGCAGATCAAGCGTCAAAAAAGCGCTGCCGACCTCAAGCGCGGTGCGGTCTTCACCAAGCTCGCGCGTGAGATTACCGTCGCTGCCAAAAGCGGGCTCCCCGACCCCGAACATAACGTCCGCCTGCGTCTTGCGATCCAACATGCGCGCGAGAACAATATGCCGCAAGAGAATATCGAGCGAGCGATCAAGCGCGCAACCGGGGCACTGGAAGGTGCCGACCTCCAAGAAGTGTACTACGAGGGGTACGGTCCAGGGGGTGCAGCCCTGCTCATCCACGCGATGACCGACAACCGCAACCGGACGGTGGCCGAGATCCGGAGCACCCTCACCCGTAGCGGGGGGAGCCTGGGTGAGGCAGGGTCGGTGGCCTGGCAATTCCAGAACCGCGGGGTGATTACCATCCTCGCGGGCGGCAACGACCCAGAGGCGATCGCCCTCCAGGCCCTGGAGGCAGGAGCGGATGACGTCAAGGTGGAGGGCGAGACCGTCTTCGTTTACACTGATCCCGCCTCGCTCGAAGCGGTCAAGCAAGCGCTCGAAGGGGGAGGGGTAGCGATCGAGCACGCCGAGGTGGCGATGGTTGCCACCACCCCGATCCCGCTCGAGGAGAAGGACGCGCTGGCGCTGTTCAAGCTGATCGAGCGGCTCGAAGAGCTCGACGACGTCCAGCAAGTCTTCACCAACGCGGAGTTCGACGAGGCGATTCTGAGCCGGCTCGGGTAGGCGCGCCGGTGGGAGGAAAGCGATGAAACGTGACCTGCTTGATATTCTGGCTTGCCCAACCTGCAAGGCGGAGTTCGACCTGAGCGTTGAAGAGGAGAACGACCAGGAGATCGTCCGAGGCACCTTGACCTGCAAGCAGTGCGGGGAGGTGTACCCGATTACCGATACCATCCCCGACCTCCGCCCACCCCATCTGCGCGAGGCCAGCGCCAGCGATGAGTTCGATGACCTCGATGAACTCGAGGAGGAGGGGCGTCCTCGCTGGCCGATCCTGCTGGCGGTCGCCGCGCTTGTCGCGGCAGTCGTGCTGGCAGTGGTGATCCAGCTGCGGCAGCGCCGGCGTCGGCGCACCCTCACCTTGCCCGTCGTCGGTGAAGTGGCCGTGCCGCCCTTGAGCGAGGTGCATCTGCCCTCCCTGCCAAGCCGCCTGAGCGAGCTCCGGGCCCAGCTGCCCGACGTCGCGCAACTCCGCGCCCAACTTCCGGAGATGCCCGAATTGAAGCTGCCGGAGGTGAAGGCCCCCGCCCTCGCCGGGGGCCGCCGCGGCTGGTTCCGGCGCTAGCGCCGCGCGGTTCTCCCTGCCGGCCGGGCTGGCGGGTTGGGTATCCTCGAGGGTTATGGCTTCCTCTCGTGCCCTCTGGTGGTGAACGCACGGATACGCTGGCAGGCCCTGCCCTGGTCACTGGCGGAGATCCGCCAGCTCGGGGACTGGGGCCATGCCAGCAATCATCTGGGCAGCGCCTGGGAGCAGTTCGCCTGTGCGCGACTGCTCGTCGACCGTCAGCCCTGGCCCCTACCCGGTGGTGGCCTCTACCGCCCGCTCGCCGTGGTGCCCATTGGCCTGGATGAGAACTTTGCTCGCCAGCTCAGCGCTGCTGGCCAGCGAGCACCCGACGCCTGCGTCATCGGCCGAGCGCGCGGTCGCCCAGTGATCCAGCCTGTCGATTTCAAGTTCTCGCTTGACCATGCTGAAGCGGGTCAGATCGCTATCGACGTGGCCCGGGCCGCGGGCGAGCGGCTTGGACCAGCCCTGAGCGAGCGGCTCCAGTCGGCTCTGCCGGCCGAGCAAGCCACCCAGTGGCAGGCGTACCTCGTGCCAGGGGTGCTTGTCGCTCCACCGAGCGCATCCAACCGGCGGGCGCGGGTTCCCGGGCGCCCGCTCATCCGTTGGCTGCCGACTGCCATCGAGGAGTTCTTTCCGTCGCTCCCTGCTGCCTCAGTTGCCGAATGGCTAGCTCAGTTAGACCAGAACTGGCCGATCCGGGACGACTTCGACCTTGCTGAGGCCTACTACCGGCTGGGCGCTGCGCTCGCCGGCGCCCTGGGACGGCTCGCCCGACCGCTCTTCGCCGAGGGCGGGGAGATCCCCCTGGCTTCGCTCGCTGCGATCGTGGCCTGGCAACAGGCCCACAACCTGCATTCGACCGCCGCGATCTTCGCGGCGCTACGCCCAGCGCTGCTCGCCCGGCGCGCCCGCGAACGGCAGCTTGCCCAGCTACTCCGTCGCCCCGCCTCCTGGGAACAGCTCGCTCAGGCCCTCGGCCAGTCGCCAACCACACCCCTGGACCAGTGGCCGGAGGCGGCCCGCCGTGCCCTGCCCCTCGCCCTTGCCGATGACCGCGCCGAGCTCCTCGCCCGTGGCCGTGCCCTCGTTGCTGCGGGTACTAGCGAGGAGGAAGCCCTGGCACTCCTCCAGCGGGAGCAGGCACAGCGGCGAGCGCGTTTCCTCGCCCGGCTCCGCGCGCTGGCCGGAGCGGACTAATCGTTCTCAGCGTCGGTGAGGGCGCGCGGGTCGCGGAAGGGACGCACCGGCCCGGTCCGGCGGACGAGGAAGGGCCCGATGGCGAGCACATCGATGCACCCCCAGAGCAGGTGATCGAGGGCATCGCGGGGGGTGCAGACGATCGGTAGCCCGTGGCGGTTGAAACTGGTGTTGAGGACGAGCGGGATGCCCGTGCGACGGTGAAAGGCGGCAATCACTTCGTAGTAGAGCGGGTTGGTCTCCCGGCTGACCGCTTGCGGCCGCGCCGTGCGGTCCACATGCACCACTGCAGGCACGCGCTCGTCGTAGGGGGGGCGCACGGTGAAGGCGAGGTTCATGTAGGGCGAGGGATGGTAGTGGAGGAACCACTCGGCGCAGTGCTCTTCCAACACGCTCGGCGCGAAGGGCATGAACCAGTCGCGCTTCTTCAGCTTGGCGTTGATCCGGTCACGCATCCCAGGATCACGCGGGTCAGCCAGGACACTGCGGGCCCCCAGCGCCCGCGGGCCGAACTCCATTCGCCCCTGGAACCACCCCACGACCACCCCTTCGGCGATCAGGGCAGCTGTCGCTTCGGGCAAGCAGGCCGGGCGCTCGCAGCGGATATCCGGCGTCTGGGCGAGAGCGGCCACGATCTCGGCTTCGCTGAAGGCCGGCCCGAGCGAGGCGGAGCGGAGCGGCAGCGGCAGCTGGCCCTGGTTGAGCGCAGCGTAGCTCGCCAGGGCATAGCCAGCCGCCAGCCCTTCGTCGCCCGGCCCGGGCGGGATGAAGAGGCTCGCAACGACGCCCTCCTCCAACAACCGCTTGCTCGCCTTGACGTTCAGGAAGATCCCACCCCCCGCCACAACCTGGCGCTGGCCGGTGCGCTGGACGAGGTTCCGTAGCAGCGTCAGCACCCGGTCCTCCAGGATCGCTTGGGCTGCGGCAGCGACATTCGCCGCGCCGTAGCGGTCGATCAGCAGCCGGAGCTGCGCACTCTCGTGGTAGTGGGCATAAAGCCGGCCAGCCACCACCTCCTGGTCGAGTTGCCACTCCTTCCACTTGCGGAGCGAAAGCCCGACCACGCGGGGCGCGAACGGTTCGAGGGCGGCGCGGGCCACGGTTGGGTCCCCGTAGCAGGCCAGGCCCATCGTCTTGCCATCGCCATCGCCCACCTGGAAGCCGAGGGCATCGGTCACGGCGGAGTAGAACAGGCCGAGCGAGCCACCTTCCGCCTGGATCTCGGCTAGCGGCTCCAGCCGACCAAAGCGCCCCTGGTAAAAGCCGCCCGCGAGATAATGCCCGCGGCCATCGAGCACGGCCACGGTGGCGTCCTTCAGCCCGGAGGCGTAGAAGGCGTAGGCGGCGTGGCCGAGATGGTGCTCGAGAAAGCGATAGCGAGGGGGCAGCCCAAGCTGCGCCAGCCGGGCCGTCTCGGTGGTGTGGACGTCGCTGGCCCGCCGGAGGTAGCGGGCGACCGCTTTCCCGATCAGTTCACGGTAGAGGCGCGGGGTTGGACCGTAGCGTGGCTGGCGCAGGAGGCGCTGGAGCGTCTTCTGCCAGGAGAGCCCGTCCCGCGCCACCAGGTCGACCTGGTGGGGGCGGACCCCTGCCTCGGCGAGGACGTAGCGGATTGCCTGCTCGGGAAAGCCGTAATAGTGCTTGCGACGCTGGAAGCGCTCCTCCGCCGCGGCTGCCACCAGTTCACCATCGACCACGATCGCCGCCGCGGCATCATGCTTCGAGCGCAAGCCCAGAATGACTGTCAGGTTCGTTCCTCCTTGGGGGATGCCATCACCAGCTGCCTCACGGCAGGCGCCAGCGCGGGGCGCGGCCGCGTACGCCTCCCGGCACGATTGGCGCTGGCGAGCCGCCTTCCACCGGAATGATCATCAACTCGGAATCCAAACCGGCATCAGTGGCGTAGACGATCCAGCGACCATCAGGCGAGAACTCCGGCCAGTCGTCGGTCGCGCGGTTCGAGGTGAGCTGCTTCGCCTCACCCCCACTGACCGGCTGCACCATGAGCTCGATCCCGCTGAACATCGACGACTGGATGACCTCGCGGCGGAAGGCGATCAGTTTCCCATCCGGCGACCAGGCTGGGCGGTCATCCCGGCCAAAGGTCGTTAGCTGCCGCTCGTCCGTGCCATCCGGCCGCACGCTATAGATG
>JAILZB010000016.1 GCA_023512725.1 Chloroflexota bacterium
GATGGGGGGGTGGTCACCGGCTGGGCTGGTGCGGGCTGGGGGGAAGGCAAAGGCGGTGGCGGTCCGGCGCTCACGGGGGGGAGGCCGCTCCCAGGCGGGAGCTCGCTGATGCTCTGGATGACGACCGATGCGAAGAGTGGCGAGCCACTCAGCTTCTGGGCGAAGCCCGTGATGCTGGCATCGGAAGAACCTGTCCCCTGAAGGATGAGCTGGTAGTTCCGCTGCTGGATCGAGCTGAGCCCCACGTCGGCCGGGGCAGCGCTCAGGATCGCCTGGAAGACCTGCGACCAGGCTACCCGCCGGCTGGCCAGCTCGGCGTAGTCGGCCTGCATTACCTCGAGCTGCTGTTGGAGGCTTGCGATCTTGCCCTGGTACTCCTGGGCGGTCGTCTCGACGACGGCCAGCGCCGCCCGGGTCGTCTGGGCGCGGGAGAGGCGAGCGCTCCAGCGGGTGGCTTCATCGTCGGCGCGCATGCGCAGCTGCAAGATAGCCAGCGCCGCTACCAGCAAGGCAAGCGTAACCAGCCCGAGCCCTGGTGCCAGCCCTGGGCCACGCCGCCGGTGCTCGGGGGGGAGCAGGTTCAGGTCGATCGGCCGTGGTCGCTCCTCGACCTCCGGCTCGGCGATGCTGCTGAGCACCCTCACTACGGTGAACCGCCCTACTCCAGCCTGGCTGGCTGCTGCGGCATTCTACCATCTGCGCACGGAGTTGCCAGAAGATACGACCTCCCCGCGCCAGACTTCCCGCTTCTGCTTATCAGGGAGGCGAGCGATATAACCATTTGCAATAGAGAAGGGCTTGCCAGCCTCCCTGGCAAGAGGATACGATACGTTCGTCCCGAGTGGTTGGCAGCAGCCCGCGGGACGATAGTCAAGGCGCGACCGGG
Source organism: Chloroflexota bacterium (assembly GCA_023512725.1). Lineage (GTDB taxonomy): Bacteria > Chloroflexota > Dehalococcoidia > SpSt-223 > SpSt-223 > JANWZD01. The sequence goes on from JAILZB010000016.1 coordinate 887, forward strand.
CGCATGGGGAGGGCTCTCAAGCTACCCCTACCGGAGTGGAGCCCCTGCGGCGCCATCCGGTCAGCCCAGAGCCGCCTCGGGTGCTCTGTGGAGCATCCCCAGTAACCATCCGGTCACCGGGTGGCCCTGGTGGAGCCCAGCCCCTTGGGGCGAGGCTGCAGAGGCAGGTGGGAGAATGGGGTGCATGCCCGCTCTCCCGCGCGGTCTAACTGAACCCGCTTCGGCGGGGGTGGTGGCCCGCAGGTTGCGCTGAGCGGCACGGCAGGCTCGCGATCCCTCGCGAGCTCTCGCTGGAGCAGCAGCTATCGTCAGCGGTGAGCGAAGGTCACTCGGGACACGTCTTTTTCTGCGCTGGGCGGCCCTCGGTACAATCTGCTTGTGCGCACACCCTCTCCCGACCCTGCCCGTCAGGAGCGCGCCCGGCGCTACGCCGCCCTCCAGCGACGGCTGCTCCTGCTCGATCTTGCCCTTGGCTTCGGCTACCTCGCCGCGGTCCAGTTCTCCGGCTTTGCCGTCTGGCTGCGCGACCGGATGCCCGAGCCGCTCCCCCTCGGGGCGGCCCTCTTCGCGCTGGTGCTCGGTGCGATCGCAGGCGTGCTCACGGCACCGCTCAGCTATCTCTCGGGCTATCTCCTTCCGCGCCGCTACGGGCTGTTGGTCCAATCGTTCCGCGGGTGGCTGCTCGACCGGGTGAAGGGGCTCGTCCTGGCGGGGCTCCTCGGCGTGCTCATCCTGGAAGCGCTCGTCCTCCTCTTGCACTGGCTGCCGGAGTACTGGTGGCTCGGGGTGGCGGCAGTGCTGCTGCTGGTGAACGTGGTGCTCGCCAACCTTGCTCCCGTCCTCATCCTTCCGCTCTTCTACCGTCTGCGCCCCCTGGAGGATGAGGAGCTGGTACGGCGGCTCACAGCGCTTGCTGAACGCGCCGGAACCCGGGTCCGCGGCGTCGCCGTGATGGCAATGAGTGGGAAGACCACGGCGACGAACGCGGCCCTGATGGGCCTGGGGAACACCCGTCAGATCGTGCTCGGCGATACCATGCTCGACCGCTACACGCCGGCTGAGATCGAGGTCGTGCTGGCGCACGAGCTGGCCCATCATGTCCATCGTGATATCGGCAAAGGGATCCTCCTCCAGACGGTCGTCACCCTGGTTGGGCTCTGGGTGGCCAATCTGGTCCTGCAGGCCGGGGTGCGTACCCTCGGGCTCAACGGACCGAGCGACCTTGCTGCCCTCCCGCTGGTTGCCCTTACCCTCGGGCTGTATGGCCTGCTGAGCCAGCCGATCGTGAACTGGTATAGTCGTTCGATCGAGCGTGCTGCCGACCGCTTCGCCCTCGCGCTCACCGGCAATCGCGAGGCGTTCCTTTCGGTGATGACCAAGCTGCACGACCAGAACCTGAGCGAGGCCGACCCCCCCACCTGGGTCAAGCTCTGGCTCTACAGCCACCCACCCTACCGTGAGCGGATCGCCCTCGCCGCCTGAGGCCGCAACCTCTTTCTTGAGCAGCCAGCCAGCCGTACACTAGGGGGGTGCGTGCCCTGCCCGTGAGTATCACCCAGCTGGTGCTTCTTCTCCTCCTGCCTGTGCTGGTCGTCTTTGGGGATAGCGCAGCGCGGAAGGCGATGGAGATCCACGAGCTGCGGGCGCGGGCCGAGCACCTGCGCCGCGAGATTGAGCAGCTGCAAGTGCGCCACCAGGAACTGCTCCGCCAGCGCGACTATCTCGCCTCCGACCAGTACCTGGAGAAGGTGGCGCGTGAAGAGCTCGGCCTGATCAAGCCGACCGAGCGGGCTGTGATCGTGGTGGTGCGAGGGGATGCGCCGAGCGAATCGCCCGCCCTGCCGTTGCCACCGACCGACCAGCGGAGCAATCCCCAGCGGTGGTGGGACTTCTTCTTCGCCAGTCGACCATAAGCAAGGAGCTCAGGCTGGTGCCGGCAGCGAGGAGAGCGGTAGGTCCAATCGGAGCGCGCGCAAGGCCTGGGCGTTGAGGGCGACGATCACCGTACTGAGCGACATGAGCAGCGCGCCGACCCAGGCAGGGAGTACCAACCCAACCCCGGCCAGGACGCCAGCAGCGAGGGGGAGCGCCACCAGGTTATAGCCAGCTGCCCAGGCCAGGTTCTCGACCATCTTCCGAAAGCTCGCCCGGCTCAAGCGGAGCACCCGCACCACGTCGCGCGGGTCGTTGCGCACGAGCACAATCCCGGCCGCTGCCCGCGCAACCTCGGTTCCCGCGCCGATGGCGATGCCAACATCGGCCTGGGCCAGCGCTGGCGCATCGTTGACGCCATCGCCGACCATCGCGACCGTGCGGCCTTCCTGTTGGAGCTGCTTCACCACCGCTGCCTTCTGCTCGGGAAGGACTGAGGCGAAAAAGCGCGTGATTCCCAGTTCCCGGGCCACCCAGCGCGCGACCTCCTCACTATCGCCGGTCAGCAGCATCACCTGAATCCCTTCTCGGCGGAGCAAGGCGACGGCTGCCCGGCTCTCCGGCCGGATCCGGTCGGCCAGGGCGAGCGCCGCGAGAGGGGTCTCCGCCTCAAGAAGGAAGATGACTGTCTGGCCGCGCTCGCCCCACTGCTGGGCCGCTGCCGCCAGGGTGGGTGGGAGCACTCCTCCCAGCTGCTCGAGGAGGCGTGGCCCCCCAAGGTGGTACGTCCGTCCGCCAACGACCGCCCGGGTGCCGCGGCCAGGTAGCGCCTGGAACTCCTGGGCGGGGGGAAGGGTAAGCGCGCGTTCCTGCGCCGCAGCGAGCACCGCGCGGGCGAGGGGGTGCTCGCTGTCCTGCTCGACGGCAGCCGCCAGCGCGAGCGCCTCATCCTCACTGAGCGTGCCTACGGTGACCACCCCGACCAAGCTTTGCCGCCCCTCCGTGAGGGTCCCGGTCTTATCGAAGACGACGGTGTCCACCCGCCAGGCCTCCTCCAATGCCCGCCGGTCGCGGAGAAGGATGCCCTGGCGCGCGGCCAACGTTGTGGTCACCGCAACCACCAGGGGGACTGCCAGTCCCAGCGCATGGGGGCACGCGATCACCAGCACACTCACCACGCGTTCCACAGTGTAGTCATCGAGGCCACGCACTCGCAGCCAGCCAAGCAGGGTCAGGAGGGCGGCGGTAAGAGCGAGGAGGGTCAGCCAGCGGGCTGCCCGGGCGGCCAGGTCCTGAGCGCGGCTGCGGCTCAGTTGTGCCTCGCGCACCAGCCGCTGAATGCCGGCGAGCATCGTCTGCTCACCAATTCGGCGCACCCGCATCCGCAGCGACCCACTGCCGTTGACGGTGCCGGCAATCACCTCGCTCCCAGGCTGCTTCTCCACGGGGCGGGACTCCCCGGTGATCATGCTCTCGTCCACCTGGCTCTCCCCCTCCTCGACGATGCCGTCCGCTGGCACCCGCGCACCCGGCCGGACCAGCACCAGGTCACCTTCCCGAAGCGCCGCCACCGGGACGAGTTCGGGGCGCCCATCGGCCCCGATCCGCTCGGCGAGGTCGGGCAGCAGCTTAGCGAGCTCGTTGAGGGCGCTCTCGGCACTTCCCACCGCCCGCATCTCGAGCCAGTGCCCAAGCAGCATCACCGTCACCAGGGTCGCTAGTTCCCAGTAGAAGGGCATCCCCTCCAGCAGCTGGAACGTTAGGGCGAGGCTGTAGCTATAGGCGGCGCTTATCGCCAGTGCCACCAGCGTCATCATGCCAGGCTGGCGGGTCTGCAGCTCACGCCCGGCCCCGGCGAGGAACGGCCACCCACCCCACCAGAAGATGACGCTCCCAAGGAGCGCGCTGATCCAGGAAGCGGCGGGGAGGGAAAGCAGCGACCAGCCAAAGAGGTGCTGGCTGAAGTCGCTCAGTGCCAGGACCGGTAGCGTCAGGACCAGCGAAACCCAGAAGCGGGTGCGGAACATCGCCGCCTGGTGGCCGGCGTGGGGGCCGTGACTGGACCCGGGTGCGGGTGGTGCACCGGTGGCGTTGCCGGGGAGGGGGGGTGCTGAGCATGGTCCACCTAGGGCTCCTTTCCTCGCGCTCGGGGCGCTTGCCGCGGCGACCTAGCGCGTGCCCGCTGCTGCCGGTGCGCGGGTCGGCGCCCGCTCGCGCCCCATCACCCAGTCGATAGCGCCGAAACGGATCAGGGCCCAGATAAGGAGCAGGCAGGCCAGCTGGAGCACCGTGTTCGGCCCGATCGAGAAGGCATCCTCCGGGCCGAGGCGGACGCGGGCAGCGCCTACGACTAGCACGCAGAAGATATGGAGGCTGTAGGCATCGAGCGCGTGCTGACCGAGGGTGAGGAACAGCCAGCCGAAGGCGGCGTGGATCGGTTTCCAGAAGAGGGTGAGCACGAGGTAGAACAAGGCGAAGACGACGAGCAGGGCGAGCACGCGGCCCGGCCGGACGTCGAACTTGTAGAACATCTCAGCCAGGTAGGTGCCCAGCGGACCGCCAACCAGTTGCCCAAGCCGGCTGGCAAAGCGGTTGAGCGCGAGCAGGATGGCCAGGGCACCGAGCAGCCCGCTGGCGGCAACCAGGGTGGGGATGCGCCCGAGCACGCGCCGCAGCGTTGGCTCGTGGTAGCCGATCGCCATCCCAAGCACAAAGAGGAGCTGCCAGGCGGCGAAGGGAAAGGCATCCTGCCGCTCGATCGGCCAGGGCAGTTCCATCAGGTCAGGCCGCCACTGGTAGGCCGCCCAGAGCAGCCCGCTGCCGAGCAGCACCGCCCGGGTGTGGCCCCGCCGGAAGAAGAGGAAGGGGAGTGGCGCTGCGGCCACTGCGAAGGTATAGAACAGCAGCACGTCGGTCAGGTAGGCCGATTGGCGCAAGGTGACCACCCCGATCGCCCACTCCACCGGGTTGCCGAGGGGGAAGGAAATGGGGGAGCCGATGGCGAGGGCTAGCCCGACCATGGCGAAGGTCAGGCCGACGAAGAGCAAGTAGAGCTGAAAGGCGCGGCTGAAGGCGCGGATGCAGATCTCCTCGAACCCGAGCCGCTCGACCGTCGGCCGGTACACCAGCGCCAGCACCATGCCCGAGATGAAGACAAACCCCTCGGCGGCAGAGACGATATAACGGTTATTGCCGGTGAGGAAATACAGCCAGGAAGGGCCGCCGATGTGGTCGACGACCATCATAAAAACGCAGTAGCCACGGATGAAGTCGAGCCGGAGGTCACGCCGGCCCGAGACCGCATAGCGCCACATCGACCGCTCGCTGCCGTTCTTCCGCTCATTATCGGCGGAAAGGTAGGCAGGGTGCCACCGAACGGGGAGGATCCCGTATATTTGACAACCGGCAGCCTATCGTCGATCCTGGAAGTGGAGCGAGCGGACACTGCAAGGAGGACTGCCGCATGCGCGACGAGTTGGTCTCGCATCCTGCCTCTCGGCGTCAATTCCTGCGCCTCGCCACGGTAGCTGGAGGGCTGCTGCTGGCTGGCTGTGCCCCAACTGCCACCCCGGGCGGTTCCTCCCCGGCGGGCCCCTCGGTAGCCGGCGGCACGCCGCAGCCGCCGCCACGTCCCCCGACGCGGCTCTCGATCGCCACGGGGGGCACGGGTGGGGTGTACTACCCCTATGGCGGGGGCATTGCCAAGATCCTCACGGAGAATGTACGCAACGTCACGGCCACCGCTGAGGTCACCAACGCGTCGATCGATAATCTGAAGTTTGTCGTCGATGGCAACGCCGATATCGCCTTCAGCCAGGCCGATGCGCTCTTCGATGCGGTCAACGGGCTTGGGGAGTTCCAGGGGCAAAAGGCGCCGGTCCAGGCCCTGGCGCATCTCTATCTCAACTACGCTCAGCTCGTGACCCTGGCCGACCGCGGCATCACCCGCGTGGCCGACCTGCGCGGGCGACCGGTCTCAGTCGGAGCGCCGGGGAGTGGCACCGAGCTGATCGCCGTTCGCGTGCTCGAAGCGGCCGGGCTGAACCCGCGGACCGACATCCAGCGCCAACAGCTGGCTGTCGCCCCATCGGTCGATGCCATCAAGGATGGCAAGATCGACGCCTTCATGTGGGTGGGAGGGTTGCCGACCGCAGCGGTGCTTGACCTCGCGAACACCCCTGGTCGGCAGATCCGCATTCTCGCCCTCGAGGAGCTACTCCCCGCCTTCCAACAGAAGTACGGCCAATCGTACGTGGGAGCGACGATCCCCGCCGCCACCTACCCTGGCCTGCCGGGTGATGTGCGGACGATCGGCACCGCCAACATTCTGGTCGTGCACCAGAAGATGGACGAAACGCTCGCCTACGAGATCACGAAGACCCTCTTTGAGAAGCAGCAGGAGCTGATCGCGATCCACTCGGAGGCAAAGAACCTCTCCCTTCAGAATGCGGTGACGGGCTCGCCCGCGCCGTTCCATCCGGGTGCGATCCGCTTCTACCGCGAGAAAGGGGTCTGGCGCGGCTAGGTGCAGTTCGCCTGGCGCTGGCCACGGGGTCGTCTAGCCCGCTGGTGGGGCGGGGGAGGAGTGGGAGCTATCGTGGTGCTCGCCGCCTGGCTCGCCTGGCCGACGCCGGTGGTGGTGATCCGCGAGGAAGGGAGTGGGCAGCTGGTGGCGCGCCTGGCAGCAGCCTCCCCCCTGCGGATGACCTACCTCCACTCGCTCATCAAGCAGCCGGGCGAAGAAGAGTTTCAGGTCGAAGCGGGGGGGCTACGGCTGGTCCGGTTGGCGAGCCTGAGCGCGGCAGTGCTGGAGTATTACGCTCGCTCCGAGCCGATCGAGCGGGACGGCGACCGGTACGTGGTCTGGGTCCGCGGGGAAACACCGCAGGCGCTCGCCGTTCTCGCCAGCGCCCGGGGTCAGCGCACGGTGGTCGTCGGCGAGCACCGTCTCCCCTTGCATCAGCTGGTGCCCCACGGGACGCCACTCCGGATCGGCGTGGAGCACTGGCCACGCCTGCTTACGTGGGAGAACGGCTGCGCGGCAGAGCCCGCAAGTTCAGGCGGTGCCAGCGCACCATGCCGTTCCGGTCGCGGAGGAAATCGCTGTAGGTGCCAGCGAGGGGGCCGTCGACGGCGAGCGCGCGGTCGGGTCGGAAGAAACGGAGGCGGCTGAGGGCGCCATCGGCGCCGCGCACGAAGAGCGCGCCGTCACGGAGGACCACCTCATGGCGCGGCGTCAGGATCGTCCTCCCCGGCAGCGGCGCGACCTCGTACTGCCCGACATAAGCAGCGAGCTGCTCAGGTGGGAGGTCGACGAGGGTGGGGGTTGGGAGGGGAAGGCCGATCACATCGCTCATGACCCAGCCGATGAGGTCGCGGATGAGGGCCGCCGCTGACGGGCTATTGCCGAAGAGGACGAGCGCGAAGTCGCGTTCTGGGTAGAGGAGGAGGGCAAGCTGCTGGCCGTCGGGCGTTTCCCCGATCAGGCCAGCGAATCGGCTGGCCCGCAGGCTCCAGAGCATCCAGCCCAGCCCGAAGCCATCCAGCAGCAGCCAGAAGGCGCTGCCCGGCCCCGTACGCGGCGCGCGCGCGTAGGCCAAGAACGGCAAGCTGAGCACCGGCAGGCCGCGCAGGCTGGCGCTGCTCCCTAGGTGAAACGCCGCGAAGCGCAGGAGGTCGCGCAGGGAAAGGAGGGCGCCCAGCGCGGGGTTGAGGGCCCGCGGCACGCCAAAGGGGCGCACAACCTGGAGCTGGTCGCCGCTGCCCTGGTGGCCGACGCTCACCGGGAGGGTCAGCACTTCGACGGCGTTGAAGGAGGCGCGCTGCAGCCCCAAGGGGTCGAAGACGAGCGTTCGGATCGCTTCTTCATAGCTGCGGCCGGTCACAATTTCGATGATCCGACCGGCGACACAGTAGGCGGCTGGGTTGAACGACCAGAAGGCACCGTAGGGAACAGACTGGGGGAGGCTGGTCATCTCGGCGACGTAGCGCGTCAGTGCTTCCTCCCCGGAGCCCGTATCGGTGAGGTCGTCGCCCCACCATCCGGCGAGGTGGGTCAGGCAATCGAGCAAGGTGACCTCGCGCGAGACCTGCTCGTCGGCGACCCGAAACCCCTGGATGTACGCTCGGACGGGAGTATCCAGATGGAGGCGGCCTTGCTCGACCAGCCGCAGGAGAGCTGTCGCCGTGATCACCATCGTCAGGGGACCGACCGGGAGGATGGCCTGCTCATCGAGGGCGAGGGGAGCATCGAGGTTGACAACGCCCACCCCCTGGGCCCACTCGCGATTGCCGCTCACCACCCCAACCGCAGCGCCGGGCACGCCGTAGCTCCGTGCGGCCTCGCGCAGTCGGGCCGCCAGAAGCGAGAAGTCCAGGTCGAGCGGCAGGGCGGGTGAGGTCGACGGCGGCTGGGCGGGCAGCAGCGGGGCCGCCTGAAGTGGTCGGCTGGCAGCCAGCGCAGCACCCGCAGCGAGAGTACCAAGAAAAGAGCGACGGGAGAGCAAGGCCATCGGCGCGCCGTTCGGATTGTAGCTGCTCTCCCACCGCGGCGCCGAGCGGTGGCGTAAGCGGAAAGCTCCGACCGGGCTCCCTCAAGCAGGCACGCAACGTCTGGAGAAAGCGGCAGGGTGTAGCCCGCACCTGTGGGGAGCGAGACTCCCCCGGGCCAGGCGTGCTACACCCCTCGGCGCCCTCTGCGTCACCGCCCTACCGGTTGTGTGCGCTCCCGTCGCCTAGGAGCTGCCTCAGGCTAGGAAGATTGGCCCTTCAGGGCCAGTGGTAGGTACATCTGCTGCGCTGCTGGCTGCCCGCCTTGCTGCTCCTCGTAGGCGCCCATGTCGCAGGTGGAGAGGCCGTTCCCGTCTCCATCCACCGGTCGGGGGAAGCCCCGCTGGTCGGTGGATGGGCAGCCGGCGTTGGCGCCTGCATCGAGGGCGGGGCTGCCGGGCAGGAGGGCATGCGTCCACGTCCCACCCCCGTTATCGGCGAGCGGGCCCAACCGGGGATCGAGGCCGCTGAGGTCGCTTGAAGTCGGGGTCCACGTGCAGCCGTTGGCGTTTTCGAGCAAGTTGTTCCCGCCCGAGGTCAGAGAGCCGGAACAGTCGGGGTGCACCATGGGAGAGGGACCGCTGCTGGCATCTCGGTTGTATGCGATGATGCTGTTCTGCACCCAGATAGGGCTGATGCTCGAGACGCCACCCCCGTTCCCATCGTTGTTGCCGTCGGCATCGGCGGTGTTGTTGGCCACGGTGACGTTGAACAAGCGCATGGTGGCATCGTTGTACAGGCCGCCGCCGTCGGTGCCAGCCTGGTTACCGCTCACGGTGGTGTTGGTGAGGACCACCCGTCCCCCATTGGTGGCCAGGGCGCCGCCACGAAACAAGCGCGCGGTGTTGCTTACGATGGCGCTGGTGGTCACGGTGAGCGTGCCGGAGCGGTTGTGGATGCCCCCGCCATTCAACCCAGCGACATTGCCGGTGATCACGCTGTAGCGAAGCCACAAGTCGCCGCTGTTCCAGATGGCACCACCATTGCCTGAGCTATAGCCTCGCTGGAGGGTGAGGTGGGTCAGGGTGGCCACGCCACCTGCCTGCACGAAGAAGAGCTGGACTACCCCGCCACCATCGATGATGGTGTTGGTGGCGGTGCCAGTCGGGCTGATGGTGAGGGTGGTGCTGATCACGAGCTGGCCGAGACCTGGGCGGAGGGTGTAGATCCCTGGTGGGAGGACGATGAGGTCGGCGCCGCTCCCTGCCGGGCAGGCATCGACGGGGGCATCGGTATTTGCCGCTTGGATGGCTTCGCGCAGCGAGCAGTTTCCGTTGCTATTGAGTTCGTCCGCGGTGGTGGTGACAACGATCGGCCCGGCGCCGCGAGCTGGCTGGACGCTGGAAAACAGCCACGCGCCGACCGCAAGGGTGGCCAGGAGCATGAAGGTTGTCCATCCTGCGACCACCCATCGTGCCATGAGCAGGACCTCCCTCCGCAAAGTGGCAAGAGCGCTCCGATCCTAGCTTCCGCTGCCTGCCCCTCAGGGTACGACGATATCCCGCACGACGACCGTTCCAGGTGGCGTGATGAGCAGCGCTCTCACCGCTCTGGCGGGGCCGCTCTCCCTTCCAGGCGCACCGGCTGGTGTTCGCAGGAAGCCTGGACACGCGCTCCGTATAGTACTGTAGCTCCGGCCCACCGTCAAAGCCACCTTGGGCTATGCTCCTCGAGGGCGTGCCGGGGCTCCGCTTGCCTCGTGCCGGCATTCCGGGTAGTGTCTGCCCGAAGCCTGGGAGGGACCGATGAAACTGAGCCTGGGCACAACACTCTGGCGGACTCAGGGTGAACACGACCGCTACCCGAAGGCGATCCTAGAAGACTGGCACCCCGAGATCGAGCATCTGCTGTGGCAGGCGCGGGCGGCCGACCAGGCGGGGTTCGAGAACCTCTGGTTGACCGAGCACCACTTCTCCCACCACTCCTCGGCAAGCGCGCCCTCCGTCATCCTGGCCCATCTGGCCGCCATCACCCACCGGATCGGGCTAGGCTATGGCATTGCCCTGCTGCCGATGCACCACACCATCCTGCTCGCCGAGGAGATGCTCTGGGTCGATCACTTGAGCAAGGGGCGCTTGCGCGTTGGCGTTGGTCGCGGTCACACGCCGATCGAGTTCGCGGCGTTCGGGATCCCGCGTGAGCGGGAGCGGGAGTACTTCCTCGAGGCGCTGACGATCATCACCACCGCCCTTCGGGGTGAGCCGGTCGAGTTCCAGGGCACTGTCTGGCAGACCCCTCGGCTCTACCTCACCCCTGGGCCCTATCAGCGGCCGAGCCCACCACTCCATCTGGTGACGACCTCTGAGTGGTCCATGCGCCAGGCAGTCCGCTTCCGCGCCGCCCCAATTCTCGGCATCGACCCGCCCGCCGCGCTCAAGCGCCAACTCGACCAGTTCCGGGCATTCGCAGCGGAAGAGGGGCTCAGCGAGGAAGAGACGGACGTGCTGCTCGCCCAGGCCAAATGTACGCGCCGCATCGTCGTTTCCGAGAGTCGCGCCGAGGCCGAGGAAGAAGTCGCCCGTGGCATGGCCGAGGCCGACGAAGCGTGGTTCCGCTACTCCCAGCCGGTCGGCGACCCGGCGCTGTTCGCACCCTGGACCCCCGCTTCCCCCGACCGCCTGCGCCAGGGATGGAAGTCGGAGACGCCGGGCAAGGATTTCGCCCACATCATTGCGGGAACCCCGGCTGAAGTGGTCGAGCAGCTCCGGGCGCTCGAAGCGGAGACGGGCATTCACCACGTGTCCACCAGCGTCTCCAACCATGGGATCCGCCGCGCGTTCGCCGAGCAGCAAATGCTCCTCTTTGCCGAGCAGGTGATCCCCCACCTCTAAGCCGCATTGCGGGCCCGGCGGACCCTTGGATACAATGCCGCAGCACCTCCCCAGCACCACAGCGGGACGCTGGAGGCCCAGGTATGGAAGTCTATCGCGAGAAGATCCCAGGCCGCGTGGAATCGGTGGTCATCCGCCAGGTTGGCCCGTGGAACGAAGTCTGCATCCTTGGCTGGGATGACCAGCCGCGCACGGTCTGGAAGTTCCCCGAGATGGAGCAGGCGCGTCAGAAGGCGGTCGAGGTCAAGCGGTGGTTGGAGGAGGGGAAGCTCTGGTAGCCCCCTCCCGCCGCTCGAGGACACGCCCGAGGGCTCGGCCCTTCTCCGGCGTGGGGTCGGCCACCAGCCCGTAAATCGCTCGCCCTTCGTGGTCCGGCGGGAGATACTCGGTGATCGGCAAGCCATCCTCGCGCACAAACAGCAGGCAGTGGCAGTACTTCCACTTCTGCATCTCATCGCAGGCGCAAATCCACTCGCGACGCTTTGCCTCGGCGGCCTTATCCGGATAGAAGTTGCAGGGGCAGAGCGGCCGACCGACTTCGTCGAGATTGGCAGCCAGGCCAAGGATCACGGCGTCGGTGACCTCTGGCTGGGGGTGGAAAGTCGTGCCCGATTTGGCAGCGTAGGCACGGGCATAGGCCCACATCCGAGCGATACTCTGTTCCCTGGGTCGGCGGTCCATCCTCTCCTCGCACAGGCAGGCTGCGTGGATTGTACCGCTCCCGCGCGCCGGTGGCTTGCACTGGTCGAGTGGGGTCCGTAAACTGTGCAGCGCGAGGGGCCAGGCGCGGGCGAGTATCCCCGCCAGGAAGGCGAGGAAGAGCACATGAACCAGCCGGAAGGCCAAGCTGGCGGCGTTGCCGAGCAGCTCCGGGCGTTGGCGGCGATTGCGAGCCAGGTCGAGCGGCTCGAGGCAGAGAACCGCGAGCTTCGGGCTGAGCGGGACCGCCTCACCACGTCCCTCCGCGAGGAGCAGCAGCGCGCCGCCGCTGCCGTTGCCGAGTTGGAACGCAGCCGCTTGGCGCTCAATCAGCTCCAGGCTGAGGTGGCACCGCTGCGAGCTGAACGCGACCGGCTCGCCCAGGCACTCGCGAAGGCGACCGAGCAGCAGGAAGCTGCCATCCGCCAGGAGGTGCAGCGCCAGCTTGATGCGGCCATAACTCAGGGAGCAGCCCTGCGGGAGCTTGCTCGCCGCCACACTGAAGCCTTGCGCGGGGAGGCCGATCATCTCCTGAGTGACCTGGAAGCAGAAGCAAGCCGACTGGTCGCCCGGGCAGGCGAGCGAGTGGAGGCGCTGGGCCCCACGCTGCGGGAGACTACTCCACCAGCGGAACCTGCCCCGCCAGCGGGATCTCCATCGCCACCACCTCCGCCGTCCGTGGAGAGGCCGCCGCAGCCGGTACCCCCGCCAGGGGGAGGCGCTCAGCCTGTGGCGCCACCCCCGCCGCCGCCCCCGCCCCCGCCACCAGCGTCCCCGCCAGCAGCACCAGAAGCGGCGCTGCCACCCCCACCCGAGCCTCCGCCAGCTCCGGCGCCGGTCCCGCTGCCGGAGGCAGCCGCTCCACCCGGGCCAACTGCGGACGCAGGATCCCCGAGCCCGCCGGGGCAGCCATCCGCACCGCAAGAAGCGCCGCCCGCCCGCGAGGAGCTAGCTCCGCCTGCCGAGCCTGAGGTCTACGAGCTGGCGGCCTCACCGTTCGTGAGCTTTAGCACGCTGATCGCCTTCCAGCGGGCATTGGCCAGCCTCCCCGGGGTCGAGGACGTGCGCACGAAGTCGTTCCTCAACGGCACCCTCGTGCTGACGCTCCGCTACCGTGGGATCCGCCCGCTCACTGAGAGCCTGGTGACCCTTCCGGGCTTCCGCTCTGAGCGGGTGAGTGCCGAAGGGAACCGGATCGAGTTTGTCGTCGCGACGGAACCCGTATCGCCGCGCTGAGCCGCTCCTCCTGCGCGGTGCGGACAGCAGGCCACGCCCTGGAAAGGAGAGACGATGCCGCCCGCGCGCCCGCTCTCCCCGCCCACCCTCGCTGCCCTCTTCGACCAGTGCCGAAACTGGGGTCGCTGGGGACCAGCCGACCAGCGTGGTACCCTCAACTACCTGACCCCTGAGCAGACCCGCCGGGCCACTGCGCTGGTCCGCGAGGGGGTGACTGTCAGCTGTGCCCTACCGCTGGCCACCACGCCCGATCCTCACAACCCCTTTCCGGTGCTTCACCATATGCTCGGTGATGGCGACCTAGAAGGAGCGACTGGATCGTCCGATTGGTTTGCCGTCCAGCCGCACGGTCGGAGCGTTACCCACCTCGATGCGCTCTGCCACATCTTCTACCGCGGGCAGATGTACAACGGGGTGCCGGCGAGTCAGGTAACTGTCCGCGGAGCGGCTGCCAATGGGATCGAGAACGTTCGCACCGGGATCGTCGGGCGGGGAGTGCTGCTTGACCTCCCGCGCTGGCAGGGGCGGGGCTGGCTGGAGCCAGGCGAGGCGATCACGGTGGAGAACCTCGAGCGGGCTGAGCAGCAGGCACGGGTGCAGGTGGGTGAAGGCGACCTGTTGCTGGTGCGAACCGGCCAGCAGGCGCGTGCTCGTAGTGGCGCACCTTCCCCACCCCCACTCCCCGGCCGGTTTCCCCTCCCACCTCTGGCCGGTCTCGAGTGGACCACCCTTCCCTGGCTCCATGAGCGGCGGATCGCCTTGCTCGGTGGCGATACCTTCAGCGACTGTGTTCCCTCGGGCTACACGGGCGCGGAGGGACTCCCCATCCACCTGGTAGGGATCGTAGCGATGGGGCTGCACCTTCTTGATAACGCCGACCTGGAGGCGCTGAGCGAGGCCTGCGCTGCGCGCGGGCGCTGGGAGTTCCTGCTGGTGATCTCCCCGCTCATCCTGGAGCGTGGCACTGCCTCCCCGGTGAACCCGCTCGCCATCTTCTAAGGCCAGAAAAACGTTGACAGCCATACGGAGCCTGGGTATACAGCAACACAGAGCGGGGAGTGCTGCCGTCAGTCTGCACCAGTTGGTTCCCAGCCACGAAGGAGGAACGATGCTTTCTCGCCTCGCCGGCGGGTTTGCGCTGGCGCTTGTCCTCGCCGCCTGTGCGCCCGCGACCGCCCCGCAGCCTCAGCCGGGTGCCGCTGGGGTACCGACCACCGAGCGGCGCGCGGCAGTCCAGGTGCTGCGGGTTGCCCAGATTGGGCTGCCAGCAACCCTTAGCCCGGAGTCGTCGGCGTCGAACATCTCCCTCTACGGAGCGATGTACGACCCCCTCACCTGGCTGGATAGCAAGAATAACGTCCTCCCCTGGGCCGCTACTCGCTGGGAACAGGTCGAGCCCACCACCTGGCGCTTTACCCTTCGGCGCGACCTCACCTTCTCGAACGGCGACAAGCTCACCGCGGACGACGTCGAGTTCACCCTCAATCTGATCGTCGAGACGCGAATGCCCCAGACCTCCCAGGTGATCAATCTGGTTGGGGCAAAGAAGGTGGATGAGTACACCGTCGATGTCATGACCCGGGTGCGCGATGCGAGCGTCGTGGCTGGCTTGCTCTACTGCTGGATCATGCCCAAGAGCTATTACACCCAAGTGGGCAAGAACGGCTTCGCCGTCAAGCCGATCGGCTCCGGGCCGTACGAGCTGGTCGAGTTCCGGGCGAACGATATTGCTGTTTTCCGCAAGCGGGCGACCGAGCACCCGTTCCGCAAGGCGATCGCAACCGAGCTGACCTTCCGCTCGATCGTCGAGCAGACCCAGATGGCCAGCGGCCTGCGCACCGGGGAACTCGACATCCTCCAGGGCCTGCTCAGCCCCGATATCGTCGAGACGATCGCTAAGACCGACGCCAAGGTCGACTACCGAACGACGAGCAACATCTCTGCCCTTATCTCGCAGCCCGAGATGATGATGCGCAACACCCCGCTCCAGGATAAGCGCGTCCGCTGGGCGCTCAACTACGCGGTCGATAAAGAGGCGATTGCCAAGAATCTTTTCCGCGGCTACGCCATCCCGACCGGTCAGCTGTCCGTTCCTCCCAGCCCCAGTTGGGATGACTCGATCAAGCCGATCCCCTACGACCCGGCACGGGCCAAGCAGCTGCTGGCGGAGGCGGGCTACCCGAATGGCTTCAAGCTCCCGGTCGGCATCGAGTTCACCCCCCAGACGGTGAATCCGAACATCGCCACCGCTATCCAGGCAAACCTGCGTGATGTCGGGATCGACGCGCCGGTAACGGCCTACGAACTCGCCGCCTTCCTCGACAAGTATTACGGCCGCAATAATCAGGTCAAAGGCGACCTCTTCCTGCAGTCCACCAGCGACGTCAACGGCTTCTTCACCCACATCCAGGGCCTGTATAGCTGCAGCAATGCTCTCCACTGGTGGTGCAACCCCGAGTTCGACCGATTGATGCAGCAGGCGAACGGTGAGCCCGATGTGGCCAAGCGCGCTGAAATCATGCGCCGAGCCATCCGCGTCTTCTACGACGACGTGGCCCACATCAACCTGATCGTCTCCTCGGTCTTTCTGATCACCAGCCCGAAGATCCGGGGCTTCGTCTGGGATAACCCCTTCTTCTTCGTCTACGACAACGCCTATAAGGTGGAATAGCAGGCCCCCTGCTGCGACTTTCCCGGAGGGCAGCTGCGGCTGCCCTCATCGTTTGGGCGATACGCCCCCTCCCCAAACGATGAGGGCGCGATCCACTCGGACCACCGATGGCAAATGCGCGGCACTGCGGTACCGTTGCTCTAGGACCGGCCCGCTTGGGTCGGAAAGGAGGAACGGATGACCGAAGCGCCTCAGCTCCTGAGCCGCTTTTCCGATGACCTGGCGGATGCCGTTGCGCGGGCGAGCGCTAGCATTGTGCGGGTGGACGCCCGCCGGCGCAGCAACCCCGCGAGCGGGATCACCTGGGCACCGGGGGTAGTGCTCACGGCTGACCACGTCCTCGAGCGGGAGGAGGACATCACCGTCGGGCTGCCGGACGGGCGTGAGGTTGCCGCCCAGATCGTCGGCCGCGACCCCAGCACCGACCTGGCACTCTTGCGCCTGGCGGCCGAGGGTGGCGCAGTCGCCGCGCGTGGCCCGGATCCCCGGGTGGGACACTTTGTCCTGGTGGTGGCGCGGCCGGGGACGCTTGCTGCAACAGCGGGAGTGGTCAGCGCGATCGGGGGGCCAGCGCGGACGTTCCGGGGTGGCCGGCTCGACGCGTTCATTCGGACCGATGCCGCCATGTATCCTGGCTTTTCGGGGGGAGCGCTGGTCAACAGCGCCGGGCAGGTGGTTGGTCTCATGACGACCCATTTCGGCGGGGCCCTCGCGCTACCACTGGCCGTGATCGACCGGGTCGTTGGTCAGCTCCAGGCGGGTGGTCGTGTCCGGCGGGGCTACCTTGGCATCACGAGCCAGCCGATCGCGTTGCCCCCCGCCCTTCGCGCGCGTGCTCCCGGGGAACCGGAGACGGCGCTGCTCGTGGTGGGCGTCGAACCCGGTGGGCCGGCCGAGCGTGGGGGGATGCTGGTGGGCGACCTGCTCGTGGGCTTTGCCGGCCAGCCGGTGCGCGATACCGACGACCTCCAGGTGCTCCTGAGCGCCGACCGCATCGGCCAGCCCACCGAGCTGCTCGTCCTCCGGGGCGGCGAACCGAAGCACCTGACCGTGGTAGTGGGTGAGCGGAGCAGCTGAGCCGTGCCCGCCGCACCGGCACCTTCTCAGCAAAGGAGGGCTATGCTCTCAGCGGTGACGATGCAGCAGGAACTTGCCGAGGCGGCGCGCCGGCTGGTGGAGCGCGTCCAGGCAATTGTCGTGCAGGTCCGCAGCGGTTCCGGCAATGGCAGCGGCATCCTCTGGCGGGCGGATGGTCAGGTGGTGACCAATCACCACGTGGTGCCGCAGGACCAGGCGGTGGTCGAAACGGCTGCCGGCCGGCGCTTCACCGCCACGGTGGTCGCGCGCGACCCGGCGAATGACCTGGCGCTCCTCGTGCCGACCACGCCGCTGGCGGGCCTCCCAGCAGCCGAGCCGGGTGACTCCCGCGCTCTCCGGGTGGGGCAGCTCGTCCTGGCGGTGGGAAATCCCCTCGGGCTGCGGGGTGCCGTCAGTTGGGGCATCATTACCGCCACCCCGGCGGCGCGCCCGGGCGAGCGTGAACTCGTGCGGGCCAACATCTTGCTTCTCCCCGGGAATTCTGGCGGGCCGCTCGTCGATGCCCGGGGCCGGGTAGTAGGCGTGAACGCGATGGTTGCCGGCCCGCACCTGGGGCTCGCCGTCCCCACCCACCTGGCCGAGACGTTCGTCCAGACTGCCGTCACGCCCAAGCTCGGCCTGGTGGTGGTCGAGGTCGCGCTCGGTGCGCTGGCCAGGCAGGTAGGGTTGGCGGCGACGACTGGGGTGATGGTGACCGCGGTGGCAGCGGGCTACCCGGCTGCGCGGGCGGGCGTGCTGCCGGGGGATGTCATCGTGGGGGTCAATGACCAGCGGGTCACGGCAGCGCAGGAGCTGGCCCGGGAGCTCACCCAGCCGCCAGCGAATGGCCCGGTCCGACTGCAGGTGCTGCGGGGTGGGCAGCTCCGCGAGGTCCGGGTGCCGCTCCTGGCAGCGGCATGACGCGCGTCCTGGTGGTTGCGAACCGGCCAGCGGTCCGTGCTGGCCTCGCCGCCCTGCTCGCGAGCGAGCCCGGGATCGTGGTGGTGGACCAGCTGCCGGACCCGGCCCACTGGCCAGAGGGCGAGCCAGCGCCTGCGGTTGGGCGAGCAACGGAGGTGGTCGTGATCGACCCTGCCACCGGGGCAGCAGAAGTTGAGGAGCTGGCCGCGCTCGCGCCCGCTGCCCGCATCATCGTGCTCGGTCCGTTAGGGGATGAGGCGCGCCTGGTAAGTGCCCTCGCCGGCCGGGCCTGGGGCTATCTTCCCCGCGATGCTGAAGGGGCCCAGCTCGCGGCGGCCGTTCGGGCAGTCGCCAGCGGGATGGTCGTGATCGAGCACACGCTCGCCGGCCGCCTAGTGGCCCCCCTCCCTGCCAGCGAACTTGGGGGGGATGAACTGACGCCCCGCGAGCGCGAGGTACTCCAGCTGATCGCCCTCGGCCTGCCAAATAAGACGATCGCTCAGCGGCTTGGCATCAGTGAGCACACCGTCAAGTTCCACGTTGCCGCCATCCTGGGGCGACTCGGCGCTGCCAGTCGGACTGAAGCGGTCCGCATCGGGGCTCGGCGCGGGCTGGTGGTGCTCTGATGCCTGACAACGGCTTCGACCCACACGCGGCCTGGTGGGGAGCACCCCGGGCAGCGAAACCGGGAGAGGTCCCGCTGAGGCAGCGCGTCGGGGCGACCGCGCGGGCGGCTCGTCATGTCTTCGCCCTCGTCTGGCGTACCCACGCTGGGTTGACGGGTGCTCTCCTTGGCCTGACGCTGCTACGGAGCCTGCTACCAGCGGCAGATGTCTGGGCGAGCAAGCTGCTCGTGGATGCGGTGGCGGCGGCACTGCAGCCGGGAGGCGCGGCTGGGGCCAGCGAGCGTGTGGTTGGGCTGGTGGCGCTCCAGCTTGGCGTGCTGCTTGCCGGCAGCCTGCTGCGCACCCTCGGGAATATTACCCAGCAACTGCTCCAGGAGCGGGTCTCCCAGCAGGTCCAGCTGCAGGTGATGGAGCAGGCAGCGCGATTAGACCTGGCCGCCTTCGAGGACCCCCAGTTCTACGACCGGATCCAGCAGGTCCAGCGGGAGGCAGTGTTCCGCCCGGTCCAGATGGTCAGCGAGATGTTTGCCCTGGTGCGGACGTTCATCAGCTTCCTCTCACTGGTCGGCTTGCTGGTCAGCCTCTCCTGGGTGGTGGCAGCGGCAGCGCTCATCTCGCCGGTCCCGGCCTTTATCGCCAGCACGCGCTACGGCTGGCAAGGTTTCCAGCTGATGCGCCGCCAGTCGCCCGTGCGCCGCATGCTCGCGTATCTGACTACGATCCAAACGACCGATACCTTCCACAAGGAAGTCCAGCTCTACGGCCTGGGGCGCCACTTCAGCGAGCGCTTCCGCCAGCTGGCAGAGACCTACTACCGCGAGGCCCGCCAGCTGCTGGTGCGGCGCTATCTGGCCGGCTTCGGCTGGGGCGCGCTCAGCCTCGTGACGACCTCGGCCACTGCCCTCTTCGTGGCACTGGAGGCAGTTGCGGGCCGGCTCACCCTGGGCGACCTCACCCTCTTCACCCGGGCGGTCAGCGGCGTCCAGGACGACTTTCAGGGCGTACTCGCTGGCTTCAGCTCGCTCTACGAGCACGGCCTCTACCTCACGGCGCTCTTTGAACTCCTCGCGATGCAGCCCCGGATCACAGCGCCCGCCCAGCCGCGCCCTATCCGCCGACCGTTCCGCCAGGGCATCGAGTTCCGCCACGTAACCTTCACCTATCCCGGGCAGCGCGAGCCAGCCCTCCGCGATGTCTCGTTCGTCATCCCACCGGGGCAGACGGTAGCGGTCGTCGGTCGCAATGGGGCAGGCAAGACGACGCTGGTCAAACTGCTGGCGCGGCTCTACGACCCGGATGCAGGTCAGGTGCTGATCGATGGCCACGACGTGCGCGAGTACGACCCCGCGGCCCTCCGGGCCGAGATTGGCGCCCTCTTTCAGGACTACGCCAGCTTCCAGTTCACCCTCCGTGAGAACATCGGCCTAGGCCAGATCGAGCGCCTTGAGGACCAGGCGGCGATTGCCGGCGCGGCGCGTCAGGCCGGGGCCGACCAGGTAGCGCAGCGGCTCCCCCGGGGCTTCGAGACCTGGCTCGGTCGCTGGTTCGAGGGTGGACAGCAGCTCTCTGGGGGCGAATGGCAGAAGGTCGCCCTCGCCCGAGCCTTCCTGCGCGAGGCGCAGATCGTCGTCCTCGATGAACCCACGGCCAGTCTGGATGCCGAGGCCGAGCAGGAGCTGTTCCACCGCCTGCGGGAGCTCACCGCTGGGCGGACGGCGGTCTTCATCTCGCACCGCTTCTCGACCGTGCGCACGGCCGACTGGATCCTGGTATTCGATGAGGGGCGACTGGTCGAGCAGGGAACCCACGCCAGCCTCGTCGCGCGGGGCGGGCGGTATGCCGCCCTGTTCGAGGCCCAGGCTGCTTCCTATCGCTAGGTGCGTTGACCGCGCCAGGGCCCAGATCGTACAGTTCCGCCACCAGCCAGCCGATCCCGTTCGAGGAAAGGGCCAATGCAGGTCAGCGTGCCGCCGTACTGGGAGGATTTCGCAGTCGGCCAGGTCTTTACCACCCCGCGGCGTACTATCACCGAGGCCGACCTGATGTTCTTCTCCGCCTGGTCCTGGGACCACCACCCCCTGCACACCGACCAGGTCTTCGCCGAGGAGTCGATGTTCCACCAGCGCATCCTGCACGGCCAGGCGGGCTATGCGATCGCGAGTGGGCTCGCAATGCAAACCGGCCTTCACCGAACCACGGCACTTGCCTTGCTCAGCATCCAGTGGAACTTCCGCGCCCCGATCTTCATCGGCGATACCTTGACCGTGACCGAAACGGTGGCCGAGAAGCGCGAGACCCGCAAGCCCGACCGGGGGATCATCGTGATGCAGGTCAACCTGCTGAACCAACGGGGCGAGACCGTCCAGGACGGCCCCTGGACCTTCCTCTACGCTCGCCGGCCGACCGGGTAGCACGATGCCACCGCAGGCGATGTTGATCCAGGACCCGCTTCGCTGGCGGGCTGCTTCCCAACCCGACCACCCGGCCCTGCGCACCCACGAGCGGACGGTCACCTATCGCGAACTCGACCTCCGCTCCAACCGAGTCGCCAATGCCTTGCGCGGCTTGGGCGTCCAGCCAGGTGACCGCGTGGCCCTGCTCGACCAGAACTCGGTCGAGTTCCTCGAAGCGACCTACGGGATCGCCAAGGCGGGCGCCGTCTCAGTGCCGCTTGGCTACCGCTCGACCGAACGCGAGCTCCAGACCATCCTCGACCACTCCGGCACCCGTTTTGCCATCGTGGCGCCCGAATACCAGGAGCTCCTGCTGGCCGCCGCCCGCGGGACTGACCTCGCGGCCGAGCGGCTGCTGGTGGTGGGCGCCGGCAGAAGCTACGAGGCCGCGCTGGCCCGCGCGAGCGAGCAGGATCCCGAGCTCCGCGTCTCCGACGAGGCGCCCTACGCCTTTCTCTATACCTCTGGGACGACTGGAGCGCCGAAGGGAGTCGTCCAGGCTCACCGCGGGCGGGCTGTTCACCAATGCCTGGCGGCCCGCGAGTTCGAGATCCGCCGCTCCGACTGTGTGATGGCGGCGGCGCCGCTCGCGAACAGCGGGCCGATCTTCTGGGCGCTTACCGCCCTTTCGGCGGGGGCAACCCTGGGGCTCGTCCGCCGTTTTGATGCCGCCCGCTTCGACGACGACCTGCGCGCGCTTGGGGTGACCTATCTCCCCTTGATGCCCACCCTCTACCTCCGCTGGATCGAGGCCACCCCGCACTGGCACGAGCCGCTCCCCCAGCTCCGTATGCTCCTGACGGCCGGGGAGCCGCTGCTCGCCCCGACGCGCGAGCAGCTGTTTACGCGATTCCCCCAGGCGGGGCTCGTCGAGCACTACGGTTCCACCGAACTGGGAGTCGTTCTGCTGATGCGGCCCGAGGACCACCAGCGTAAGCCGGGATCGGTCGGCCGCCCGATGTTCGGGCAGGAGGTGCAGCTCCGCGACGAGGCAGGTCGGGTGGTGGGGGTCGGGGAGGTCGGCGAGCTGTGGGCCCGCGGCAATGGGCAGATGGTCGGCTACTACCGTCAGCCGGAAGCGACAGCCGAGATCCAGGATGGGGAGTGGATGGCCTCGGGCGACCTGGCCATCGGTGATGACGACGGGTACTACTTCATCGTTGGCCGGAAGAAAGACACGATCAAGACGGGTGGTGCGACGGTCTACCCTGCTGAGGTTGAGGCCGTGCTGCTGGAGCACCCCGCGGTACGCGAGGTGGCAGTGGTTGGCCTGCCGGATGCCCAGTGGGGCGAACTGGTCGCCGCAGCGGTGGTGCCCGTGCCCGGGCAGACGATCACCCCAGAGGAGTTGTTTGCCTTCGCAAGCCGCCAGCTGGCCACCTATAAGCGCCCCCGGGCAGTCTACGTGCTAGCAGAACTCCCCAAGAGTGCGGCCGGGAA
Source organism: Chloroflexota bacterium (assembly GCA_023512725.1). Classification (GTDB taxonomy): domain Bacteria; phylum Chloroflexota; class Dehalococcoidia; order SpSt-223; family SpSt-223; genus JANWZD01. The sequence goes on from JAILZB010000016.1 coordinate 23,262, forward strand.
GGTGCTCAAGCGCGAGGTCCGCGCACTCCTGGCCGAACAGCACCGCCAGCGCCAGTCGGCTGGGCACGGGAAGGAGCAGCAATGACCACACCGGTAGCGCGCAGTCTGGCCGAGCGGCTGACTGCCATTCCGTTCAACCCGTTTCGCGGCTCAGGGCAGGGTGTGCGGGCCGCGTTTTCCGGCGCGTTCGAGCGGGTGGAGTTCCCCTCCGCCGATGGGACTCCCCTGGTCGGGCGGCTCGCGCGCCACGGCGATGCGCTGCCGCGTCCGGCAGTGGTCTTCGGGCATAGCGTGTGGGCAAGCAAGGAGCTGGATGGTATCGTCGACCTCGCGGAGTTCTTCTTCGCCAATGGGTGGCACGCGCTTGCCTTCGATTTCCAGGGCCACGGCGAATCCGCGCAGCGCTCTCCCGCGCCCTACACGATGGGCTGGAAAGAAGGCGAGAACTTCGTGGGCGCTGCGCGCTTCCTCCGCCACCAGCCGAGTGTGAGCTCGGTGGCTCTGATCGGTTTCAGCATGGCAGGGGCTGCGGCGATCCTCGCGGCAGCGGCGGCACCCGAGCTGGTTGACACCCTGGTCGTGGTCAGTCCGCCGGCCCGCCAGGAGATCCACTTCATCATGAGCCACATCGATAAGTGGCTGCGGATCGCTGGTACCGACCCGGTGACCTACTTCAACACTGCGGGCGCCTACTACGGCATCAGCGGGGAAGAAGTCCGGCGGCGTGACGAAACGGTCGAGGCGATGCGAACTCTGCTGGTGCCGACCTTGCTCATCCAGACAGCGGACGATGATTATATCCCCGCCCCGGACCAGGCCCAGTTGGCGGCCGCGGCGCGCCAGAACCCGCGGGTGTTGCTGATCGCCCAGCCGCGGGGTGGCCATGGCCTGGAGCTGTTCCTCAACGACCGTTACTGGTTCAAAGGGGTGGCGGCAGCGTTCCTCAAGGCTCACCAGGCGCCCGACTTGCCCGAGGTCGTGGAGACACCCTGGCCGGTGCTCGACCTGCAGCTCAAGCTTGAACTCGGATGGGAGGGCTGGCTGTTGGCGACGCTCTGGCTGCGCAATAACGGGCCGGCACCGCTCGAAGAGCTCACCCTCCACCTGCCCCTCCTCGCCGAGCCAGCGGTGCGCTACACCGGCGCTCCCCCGCTGTTCACGCCGGCACGCCAGCAGGATGGCACCCTCCAGTGGGAGGCTGCCCAGGTTCCTGGCCAGGCTGAACTGGTGGGGCCGTTCACCGCGGCCCTGCCCAGTGGGGAGATTGCCTCCGGAACGCGCCTGCGCACCCGTGCCCGGGCACGCTGGGAGCGCCCCGAGCCGGGCGAGGCGATGAGCAACGAGGCAGGATATACCCGGCGGTAGGGGGTGATGACGAGCGTGGGTGCAGGGAACACGAGGGTATCTGGAGCGGGCGGGAAGCGCCCCGGCCGTTGGCTTCCACCAGCCTGCCCGGAGGTGATCGCCCCTTCCGCCACCGAGCGGGGTGGAACGCCCCTCCTGCCCAGCGCCTGGGGGAAGGGTCATGCTCGGCCCTGGCCGACCTGAGCGCGTGACCGCGCAGAGGCGGAGACCGCTGCCGACTGGTCTGCCCGCTGAGCCAGTCGGGCAGGGGGTGCTGGATCAGTTCTTTGCTGAGCTGACCGAGCAGGTACGCCGGGCGATGGTGCACTGGAATGTGCCGGGCGCGGCGATCGCTCTCCACTACTACGGCTACCAGTGGACCGCCGGAATCGGGGTGACCAATGTCGACTACCCCTTGCCGGTCAACGAGCAGACCCTCTTCCAAGTGGGGGGGCTGACGAAGCTGGTAACGGGGCTGGCGGTCGCCCTGCTGGTAGAACAGGGCCAGCTCGAGCTCGATGCCCCCGTGCGGAGCTTCCTGCCTACCTTCCGCGTAGCCGACGCGCGGGCCTCCGAGCAGGTGACACTCCGCCAGCTGCTCAACCATACCGCTGGCTGGTTTGGTGACCTGCCGCCGAGCGACGAGACGGGGCCCGATGCCATCGCGCGCTACGTCGACCAGCTCGCCGGGGCGCCGCAGCTTCTCCCGCCGGGGCGGGCCTTCTCCTATAACGAAGCGGGCTTTGCGGTCGCGGGGCGGGTCGTCGAGGTGCGTACTGGTCGCTTCTATGCCACGGCGATGCGCGAGCTGGTCTTCGCTCCCCTCGGGATGGAGCACGCCTCGTTCCTCCCCCGGGAGGTGATCACGGCGCGCCACACCGCGGGGCATCAAGTTGAAGGCGGTGGCCTGCGGCCCCTCAACCCCTGGGCCCGGGTCGGTCGCGGGCTGGACCCGGCGCTCGGCCTCGCTGCCTCAGCGGCCGACCTGCTGCGCCTAGGGCGTCTCTTGCTGGGGCTACCGGTGGGGAGGTTCACCCTCGCGCCGGAGACTCTCACCCTACTCCTCGAGCCGACCAGTGACGCCGGGGTGCTTGGGCGGGAGGAGTTCGCGGGCTTTGCCCTGGCGACGATGGTCTGGCAGGCGGGGGAAGAACGCTACTACGGGCAAAGTGGGCAGAGCGCCACCCATGCGAGCCGGCTCATCATCCACCCGCCGGCCGATTTCGTGCTCGTCCTCCTCATGAACAGCTCGACCGGGGACGCCGCCATTGCCGAGGTGCTGCCGGCAGCGCTGGCGCGCTACACCGGCATCGTCCTGCGTCCACCGGTTCTGCTGACCGGCCCGGCCTCCCAGCTCGGTGAGTATGCAGGGCGCTACGGCTTTACGGATAGCCGCCTGGGACCGATCCTGGAGATCAGCGTTCAGGATGGTGCGCTTCAGCTGGAGCGTGATGGCGTGGTGCGTATTGTGCCAACCGGCCAGGATACAGTTGTGCTGGCGGATGGCCCCCAGCGGGGGGTGCGGGCGGAGTTCCTCCGCGACCGTGAGGGGAACGTGGGCTGGTTGCGGCTGGACGGAAAGGTGTACCCGCGCTTGCGCTAGGCGACCAGGGTGGCCTCGCCGGTGTCCAGGCTGTAGTACATCCCCACGATCTTGACCCGCCCGGCGGTCACGGCATCGCGGATGTAGACATCCGCCTGGGCGATCCGGTTGACGACGTAGCGCACGTTCTGCTTGGCCGCCAGCTCGACCAGCTCGCTTTCCGAGGGTGAGGGTGCCCCCGGGACGCGCTGAGCCAGCGCCACGCCGGCCAGGGTCTGCTCGACCGGTGGGCGTAGGGCCTGGACGATCGTGTCGATGGAGCCGGGGGCTGGAGTGTTTGCGCGGACGGCCCCGATTGCAGCGGCGACGGCGCCGCAGCGCTGGTGCCCCAGCACGACGATCAGCGGGGTGCCGAAGTTCGCGACGGCAAACTCCAGGCTCCCCACCGCGACCTCATTCCAGACGTTGCCCGCGAGACGGAGTACGAACAGGTCGCCAATCCCGCTATCGAAAGCGATCTCGGGCGGCACGCGGGAGTCGGCGCAGCTCAGGATGGCGGCGTAGGGCCGCTGCTCGCGCACCACCTCCGCGCGCCGTTCGGGCGTCTGGTTCGGGTACTGGCGCTGGAAGGCGACAAAGCGGGCATTGCCGGCCTGGAGCCGCGCGAGCGCTTCGTCCGGTGAGGGAACTTCCTGGGCGAAGGCATATTCCCCGGGGAGGGAGGCTGCTCCCGCGAGGGTGAGGGCGGTAGCGGCGGCTCCGCGAAACAGGGTGCGGCGGCTGAACTGGCACCCGAAATAGTCCACGATCCCCTCCTCTCTCGTGAGTAGAGGCAGTCTAGCAGAACAGCGCTCCCGCCGTCCGCCTGGTGGGGAGGGGTCAGACCTCGCCGCGGGTGAGGGTCGCGAGGAAGTCGCGGTTGGAGGGGGTCTTACTGAGCCGGTCGAGGACGCGTTCGGTCGCCTCGGTCGGGCTGGTGGAGTTGGCAGTGATCATCGAGACCATGCGCCGGAGCAGCCAGACCTTGGGCAGGAGCTGCTCATCGATCAGCAGCTCCTCGCGGCGGGTGCTACTGCGGACGATGTCGATAGCGGGGAAGATCCGCCGCTCGGCCAGCTTGCGGTCGAGGTGCAGCTCCATGTTGCCGGTGCCTTTGAACTCCTCGTAGATCACGTCGTCCATTCGGCTGCCGGTATCGATCAGGCAGGTCGCGATCACGGTCAGACTGCCGCCTTCCTCGATGTTGCGGGCAGCACCGAAGAACCGCTTCGGCGGATAGAGCGCTACCGGGTCGATCCCGCCAGAGAGCGTCCGACCGCTCGGCGGCATCGCCAGGTTGTAGGCCCGCGAGAGCCGCGTGATGCTGTCCAGCAGGATGACGACGTCCTTGCCGATCTCGACCAGGCGCTTGGCTCGTTCCAGGGCGAGCTCGGCCACGCGGATATGGTCCTCGACCGGTTCATCGAAGGTGGAGGAGATCACCTCGGCCTTGACCGAGCGCTTGACGTCGGTCACTTCCTCCGGACGCTCGCCGATCAGGCAGAACATGAGGTGGATATCCGGGCAGTTCGTCGTGATCCCGTTGGCGATATCCTTGAGGATGGTCGTCTTGCCTGCCTTGGGCGGCGAGACGATCAGGCCCCGCTGGCCGCGACCGATCGGGGCGATCAGGTTGATCAAGCGCTGGCTCAGGTTACGGGGGTCGGTCTCGAGGTCGATCAGGCGGTTGGGGAAGATCGGCGTTAGCTGCTCGAAATGGGGGCGTTGCTTCAGCTCCTCCGGTGGCAGCCCGTTGACCGTCTCGACGCGGAGCAGGCCAAAGTACTTTTCGTTGTCCTTCGGCGGCCGTACCTGCCCGGTGACGTAGTCTCCGGTGCGAAGCCCGAAGCGGCGGATCTGGGACTGAGAGACGTAGACGTCGTTGGGGCCTGGGAGCATGCTCTCGCCCCGCAGGAAGCCGTAGCCATCCTCGACGATCTCGAGCACCCCGCTCACCATCGCGGGCACGGGCGGCGCCTCGGGCTGGGCCTGGAGGAGACGGCTGATCAGGTCGTGCTTGGTGAAGGGTGAGTGGCCGCTGCTGGTGAGCTCTTTGGCAATTTCGACGAGCTCTTCGCGGGCTCGCAGCTCGAAGTCGGTGAGGGTCGACTTGTCGAGAACGTCCATTGTCCGCGGCCCCCGGTGCTCTGGGGATTTCGTTGGCTTCACAGAACTCCCATGTGTTGCGAAAGTGGGTGGAGGGTCGAAGGTCAGTCTGGCTGCATCGGAAAGACGCGTCGCCCCGAAACGGAGTTCCATGGACGTGTCATCAACCGGGCCCCTTCGCCGGGGGAAAACGCCGGGGTACGCGCCGCGCGCAGGGTTTTCTCTCGGCAGCCAGCTGAGGAGTCACCGGCTGGACATGGCGTTCAGCCTGCCCTACTATAGCATGGCCTTTCCTGGTACGCAAGATACTTGCGGTCAGCGTTATCGCCGCCTACTGAGCGGCTCGGCCACCTCCTGCGCGCACCAGGTCACCCAGGCGGACCTTGCCCCCACGGAGCACGTTCGCCCGAAGCCCCCCACGGTGGAGGAGCGCCCGACGCACCCCCGGGCGGGTACACCATTCAAGGTACGAGCACGGCTCGGCTAGGCGTACCCCTTCCAGGACGACCTCCCCGACCTGGAATGTCCGCCCGACCAGGTGATTGAGCGGTACCTCGATCGTCACAAGGTTACGCCGGTAGGCCCCCGCTGGGAGGAGGATCCCCGCCTCGTTGGCGAGGGCTTCGAGCGTCTCGTGCTCGATCAAGGTGACCGCACGCCCGGCTGGTTCACCACTCGAGAACGTGCCCTGGCCCGCGTGGTAGCGGTCGCCGATGATCCCGCGCTCGTCCAGCAGTGCCTCCTCGCAGGCAATCAGCGCTTCACCTGCTCGTGCCGCTAGCCAGATGCCAACCAGGAGGCCCTCCCACCCCACGTGGCCTCCCGGGCTCAGCTCGCGAGCAGCTTCTCGATCTGCGCCGAGAGGACGGATTCGGCCACTTCCCCTTCTGCGCTGTACTGGATCACGCCGTTCTTGTCGATCAGGTAGAGGGTGGGGAAGCTGTTCACCCCGTACAACCGGGCCCCGATCAGCTGCTGGTCATAGAAATGTGGGTAGGGGGCGCTGAAACGCCGCTGGAACGCCTCGATATCAACGACCGACGAGGGCGAGCGCTGGTCCATGCCATAGGGGCTGGCGCTCACCGCCACGATGCTGATCCTGTCGCCATACTTGTTCTGGAGGGCGCGCAGCACCGCCACTTCGTTCTGGCAGTGCGGGCACCAGGAAGCGAAGAACTCCAGTACCACCGGCTTGCCCCGCAGCGCTTCGAGCGAGCCAGGCTGGTCGTTGAACGTCCAGGTCAGGTTCGGCGCGGGGGTGCCGACCGGAAGGGTCGTTGCCGCCCGCTGCTGGGCGCCGATGCTCGGCCCGGTGATGACCCCGACGCTCCCGCTGCCACCGCTCGTCCGGTTGGAGAGCACATTGGCGACGATCAGCCCGATGAACGCGAGCGCCGCCACCCCAACCGCGACCCAGCGCCAATCGAGCGAGCGTCGGCGACTGGCGACCCGGTGGGGCCGCGTGACTGGCCGGGCAGCTGATGCCGCTGGCGCTCCGTTCCGGTGCCCGGGCGCCCGGGATGGAGCGGTCGCCTGTGCGCGTTGCTTTGCTTTTGCCACCGCGTTTCCTCCCTGGGCGACCGAGTATGATTGCTTGAGCCAACTCTAACTGGGGGTGGGCAGCAATGGCAAATCGTTCTCCGTCCGCGCTGGCGACGGGGAGGCTGCCCATGCGCTGGATGGAAGTGCTGCTCTTTGGCTGCCGGCTGGTGGTGGGCGCGCTCTTTCTGCTGGCCGGGCTGGCGAAGCTTGCCGCGCCGGGAACGTTCTCCGCTGCGCTCGTTGCCTACGCCGTGCTGCCGGTTACGCTCGTGTACTGGGTCGCTACCCTGTTCCCCTGGGTCGAGGTAGCCGTTGGACTGGCGCTCCTCGTGGGGCTGTTCACCCGGGCGGCAGCGGGGGTGGCGATTGCGCTGTTGCTCATGTTCTCGCTCCTTATCACCCAGGCACTGCTCCGCGGGCTCTCGCTCGAAGACTGTGGCTGCTTCGGTGGCATAACTGAGGCCGTGCCCGCGCTCACGCTCGTCCTGGGGGGAAAGTCGCTCGGCTGGCACGACGTCGTCCGCGACCTGATCTACGCCCTGCTTGCCCTCCCGCTGCTCCGCTCCGGCAGTTCTCTTCTCTCGGTCGATGGCTGGCAGGCACGCCGGGCTGCGCTGGAAGCGCGCTCCTAACCCACGCTGGGCGGTGGAGGCAGGAACGCTGCCAGCCAGCGCACCAGGAGCTGGAGGTACTCGCGGCGGAGCTGCTGGTTGACCGGCCGCGAGCGTGCGGCCTGCAAGTGGTCCACGAAGTAGCCGAGCCAGAAGGCGAGTACGCCGAGCACCTCAGCCTCAGGGAGCGGACCTGCGAGCGCCTCGTAG
>JAILZB010000159.1 GCA_023512725.1 Chloroflexota bacterium
CCCGCAGCACCGCGTGCGCCCACTTGCCCTTGGCCGCCCGCTCGCGGCCGGCCGCATAGAACGCCTCCACCGTCCTCCGGGAGAGGCCCAGCCGCTCGGCCAGCTGCTCCACCGCCTCGCCCAGCGACACCCCGAGCTGCCGGCGGATCAGCTCCACCTGCCTGTACACCGTGTCGCAGAACCGGTCCATGCCGTTCCCTCCTACGCGGCCAGGACGGCACGCCGGATCTCGTCCAGCGCCGCCCGCGCCGCCCCAAGCTGCCGACGCGCGCGCTCGAGCTCGGCCTCCGCCGCCTCCGCCCGGCGCCGCAGTTCCACGTTCTCCTCCCGCAGCCGGCCCAGCTCCGCCTCCAGCTCCGCCAGGCGCGTCTGCCACGTCCCCTTCTTCGCCAGGTCGCCCAGGAGCGACATCACTGTGATCACGCCGACCTCGAAGCGCTTCGCCACCGCCTCGATCTCCGACTGCGGAACCCGCCGCGGGTAGCGCCCCGCCAGCTCCAGCACTGCCGCCTCCAGGTCGCCCGCGTCGGCCGCCTTCAGCGCCGGGTTCCTCTCCTCCGTCCCCTCCGGCCGCTTCCCCCGGCGCCCGTTCGCCGGCGTCGTCCGCCAGTAGTAGGCCTTCTCCACCGTCCGAGGCGACAACCCGAGCTCCGCGGATACCGCCCGAATGGCCGCATAGACCCCGGTGCCTTCCTGGAGCCGCCTCTCCACGGCCTCGGCCGCCGCCAGCATCCTGTTCCCTTCGCACCAGCGCGCCGCGGCCGCATAGTGCTTCACGCTCTCCGCGGACAACCCGACCTTCTCACCAACCACCCGGAGCGCCTCCGCACGGCGCTTCCCCGACGCCTTCTCCGCAGCCAGAAGCCGGTCCACCAGCTCGCACATCCGCTCCACCGACAACCACCCGTCCTTCCTGCAGCGGTTGAAACCGCCCCGTACTCGCCTCCTCCGCGCGCGCGGACATGCGCCATCGGCGCCTTCAGAGGCCACGGACGGGGTGCTCACAGCAAAAGAAAAGGCCGGATCCTCTCCCGCCCGGCCTCTCTTCAGAGCTCGAACAGCTGTACCTACCCGGCAATGGCCGTGCGCTTCCCCCGGCCCATCCGCTCGGCGAGCGCGATCAGCTTCGGCTCCTGCTGTCTGGGGTTGTCGACGATCACGTAATTCCCCAGGGGGTCGATCATCGAATTCCCCACGGGGTCAATCACGGAATTCCCCAGGCAGGCGATCAAGGAATTCCCCACCGGGGGCTGATGGCGGATTCGCTAGACGGCGGGGGTCACCTCCTCACTACGGTCGGGCGCAGGCGCCGGCTTGGGTGGTGTAGCTTGACCAGGCCGCTTTCGCGGCCGGTAGCTCGGCCCCTCGATCAGCACGTGGTGGGAGGCGTTGACCAGCCGGTCCAGGGCGCCTTCCGCGAGGACCGGATCGGCGAAGAGCGCGTACCAGTCCTGCGGTGGCCGGTTGGAGACCACGATGGTCGAGCGCCGCAGGTAGCGGTCGCAGATCAGCTGGTAGAGGTCCTCGGACTGCGGGGCGGAGAAGGCGTGGAGCCCGAAGTCGTCGAGGATGAGCAGGTCGGGCGCGAGATAGCCGCGGAAGCGCTGCTCGTAGGTGCCGTCGGCACGGCCGCCGCCGAGGTCCGCCAGCAGCCGGGGTGTCTTGACGTAGCGGACGCGGTAGCCCTTCTCGCAGGCGGCGTAGCCCAGGGCCTGGGCGATGTGGGACTTGCCGACGCCCACCGGCCCGCAGATGAGGACCGACTCCTGGCGCTCCAGGAAGCGCAACGTGGCCAGGTCGCGGATCTGGGCCGCGGGGATCTTGGGGTTGGCCTTGAAGTCGAAGTCGGCCAGGGTCTTGACCTCCTCGAACCGCGCCCGGGCGACCCTGAGCGCCAAGGCCTTCTGTCCGCGCCGGTCCACCTCGTCCTCCAGCAGAAGCGTGAGGAACTCCAGGTAGCCGAGCTGTTGGCGCTCGGCCTGCTCCAGCCGCTCCTGCAGGGTGGCGAGGATGCCGCTGAGCTTGAGCCGCTTGAGCGTCCGTTCCAGGTGATGGACCTGCATGCTGGATCACCTCCCGGCCATGGGGAACGTGAAGGCCTCCCGGCCCCGCAGGTAGGCGCCCGCCTTGGCCGGCGGCGGGGCCTCCGGCAGAGGCTCCTGGTCGAGGCCGCGGGCGAGGATGGTCTTGACGGTGCGGTAGCGGGGATCGCCGAAGGCCACCGCCCGCTGGCAGGCCGCGTTGAGGCGCTCGGCACCGTAAGTCTGCTCGAGCCGGAGGATCCCCTGGGCCTGGCGCAGGTGGGTGAGGGTGTCGACGGCCAGGAGGGAGCGCACGGCCTCGAGGACGTCGGGACCCAGCTCCTGGGCGCGCTTGAGACACCACCGGGGCGTGCGCTCGTAGAAGGCAACCTTGTCCGGCGGCAGGTCGGCGGGATCGGTCGTCCGGCCGCGGTCGTGGCGCCGGGGGTGCACCTTGACCAGCTCTTCCCCACGGTAGAACTCCACGAGCTTCTGGGTGAGACGAACATCGAGCCGTTGGCCCCGCAGCGAGTGCGGGACGGAGTAGAGCGCCCCGGCCACCTGGCAGTGGGCGTCCGGCCCGACCTTGGCGGTGGTCCACGTGCTCGGCTCCCACGGGGTCGCAGGGAGGCGTTGCAGCCGCGGCTTCTCTTCGGCCTGGAAGACCTCGAGCGGACGGCGGTGGGTGGTGCCGTGGATCCGCAGGCCGGCGACCTCCCGGCACCATTCGAGTGCCCGCTGGTTCATCGCCTCCAGCGACAGAAGCTTGTCCGCATCGCCCCGCCAGAGGCTTTCGCGTACGTACGGCATCTGGCGCTCCACGCGGGGCTTGTCCTTGGGGTGGCCGCCCCGGGCCGGGTCGATGAGAAACCCGTAGTGGGCGGCCAGCTCGGCATACGCCCGGTTGAGCGTGGGGTCGTACAGATCGGGCTTGAGGACGCCGTCCTTCAGGTTGTCCAGGATCACCCGCCGGACGACCCCCGCGAAGAAGGCGAAGGCCTCCACGTGGCAGAGCAGCCAGGTCTGCCGGTCCATGCGCAGCACGAACCGGACGAACATGTGGCGGCTGTAGCTGAGCACCATGGTGAAGGCCCACGTCCTGTGCCTGCAACCGCGTACCGGGTCGAGCCACTCCCCCATGAAGCCGAAGTCCACCTGGGCCTCCTCGCCCGGCTCGACCTCCGGACGCCAGACCGTCACCGGGGCCTGCGGAAGCGCCTCGGGCATCGTCGCATGGACGTAACGCCGGAAGGTGGCCACGCTCACCGGCAAGCCGGTCCGCTCGACCAGTCGGCGGTGCACCGTGCTCATGCGGTTCGTCTTGAGCTGTTCGCGGATGAACTCCTGATGGCGGTCAAGTTCGGCGAACCAGCCCGAGCGCGGTCGTTCGTGTTCGATCCCCAGCCCTTCCCGCACGAACCGGCGCCACTCCTCCGCGCTCCGCGCCTGCTCCCGGGTCAGCCCAGCCGCCTCCGCGAGCCGGAGGTACTTCCGGATGGTCTTCCGGTCGACGCCCAGGCTCCGGCTGATGGCTTGGATGCTCCGGCCAGCCTGCCAGTGCAGGTAGATCTCCACGACTTGTTCCACGGTCCACGACCTCCGAGCCAATCCTCCGCACCCCCGTTGTTGTCGAGGTTGCGGAGGGAGTTCGCTGGTCCACGACGCCGAACTGCCCGGGGGTGGGGAATTGGCTGATCGCGGAGGTGGGGAATTCCGTGATCGAGGCGGTGGGGAATTACTTGATCGGTTGGGCCCTCACGGCTGGGGAATTACATGATCGCTGACAGGGGTGGACCACCTCCACGGCCGGCGCTTCCCCCACAACCGGCGCGGCCTGGCGCGAGATCTCGTCCACAACCATGGTCTTATCCACGCCGGCGTTGCGGCCACTGTCCGGGGTGCTTAACCCCATCGCGTACCGGAGCCTGAGGGCCTTCGAATCTTGGGCATGCCGACTCTCCTCGTCACCGACGCCCTCCAAACCGTAGTGTTTCCTGCGGGTACGTCTGCGGGCCGGAGGCTCACGGTCCCAAGGCCGGCTTATCCTGGCCGAAAAGCGTCAGACCCGTTGGCCGGATGGGATCAGAACGGGTGGCCGGATCTGCCCAGAACCCGCAACCGTACGCTGCCCCGTGCTGCCGGCCGGGGAAACTCCAGATGGACCGCTGGGCCAAGAGCTACTCCGACGCCCTTCAACGCTGCCCCGATCTGTCGACCGGGGAAACCCCCGCCGGCTCCGTAAGCGGCCTCCATCAGCTCAGCCACGCTGTTCTGCTCGAGATAGCCGGTTTTCACCGGCGCACCGAAATCCGGGTTGAAACCTCACCGCCGCCAACCGCCCTACTTCCCCTCTACCGGGAACAATAGTGTCACGTCGCTCCCTCGATCAATTTAGCTACCTCCGGCCACGCAGCTATTCCGCTCAAGTCCCAGCCCTCAAGGGCCTTCGTATGCAGCTCCTCGAGCGGGAGGTAATTGAGTACGCCAAGCACCATGAGCGCAATATTGCCTGACGCCTGAAGTGCATCGCTCACTATTTGTTTGGATTTCTCGCACATGTCCTGCACGAACTCCATACGCTTAGATGGCCACACAATGAATTCCTCGTAGCTGTCCCTGACAGTATGGGTGCCGTAGCAACCTACAACCGAAGCCATGGCGGGATGCATGAGCTCCGACAGCTCGCCGTATAGCTGGTAAGCTCCGCTAATGCCCAACGCGTCGATATACTGTCTGGCGCTTCGCGGCTTGCGATCGGCAATCGCCTGGCGTGACGCGTAAACAAAGTCCAATAGTTGTTCCTCGAGTTGGCTCGATCCGAATCCTTCCCAATCGAGTTCTCCTAGCACGGCCCTTTTTACGCGGCTGAACTCCTGCGCTAGAAGCCGCGGCGCGCCGTTGAGTGCAAGGAAGGAATCACCGGCAGCTTCGATTAGCCCCCTTATGCAGGCCGCGACCGTGAGAGCGTTTTCCGCCCCAACTGCCGCGTAAGTACCTCTCAACCAGTCGAACAAACGGAGCAAAGTTGAGACGGCCGCCCAGTGGAGCCTTCTGAGCGCTTCCGTCCAGAAATGTTTGTTGACAAGCCGCCACGGGACTAGGTCTTGTACAAGCGTATGGAAAGAAGTAGCGACAGCTCGACGCTTGTCCGCGGTCGCTCCTGTTGCAGCAGACAGCAGCGCCCTCTCTAGGTCTAGTAGGATAGAGAGGCAGAGGAAACCTCTTTCGTCGTCAGTTCGCGGTTGCGCTTCCTGGACGGCCCGTTCGAGCACATAGTTGGCCACTTCGGCGATGATCGCAGCTGCCTCTTCGGGCGACTCGGGCCAGTCAGGAGCGCGCAGCGCATCGGCCATCCGATCTTCAAGTTCGCGGGCGGAGGCTGGATCGAGTTTTATTGTCAGCATGAACCTGTAGGCATGGTGCTCGTCCTGCAGCCGAGTCGTGACTTGCCTAAGGAGACGGAAATACTCGTGCACCTCCGCGCCGAACGGTTGCGTCGCGTACCATGGAGTCAATGGTAGGTCCCTCCTTCCACGGGAACTACACCGCTTAGGGTAACTGAGATCTCGGGGTCATCGTGCTAGCTCGCGACCATTGCAGCTCAGGGTAGTGCTCTCTCCAGTCCCGGTGGTTCTGCGTGGGCTCCAGGTATCCTGCCGCTTCAAACTGGCACGGTCGCCCGTGCAAGGGACGCCGTAGCGTGCGTAAGCCGGGTGACGGCCGCCGACTTCCGGCGGGGGGTGCTTCTTGGCTTCCGACGAGGCGGGAAAGAAGGGCCGGTACGTCAGCAGTGCGATAGAGGATCGTCCGTGGCGGGGCGGTACGCGCAGCGGGAAAGCGCGCTGCGATGCATTCGAGGCTATGGCGGCGCCAGCGACCTAGAGCTCAGGAGCAGGCTGCCGCGGTCATCCGCGGGGTATAGACCGAGGTGGTGGCGGTCATCGGGGCGCCCGAGCGCGCCACGGTCCAGATGTTGCTGCGATTCGAGAGCCTGACTCGCGAGGCGGCGGAACCTGAGCCTTCGACTGGGAGCACCTGCGCCGCAAAGAGAACAATTTGGCCGCACGGGTCGGCGTCCAGCGGGAACATCCGGACCTCCACCCGTTCGAACCGCTCAGCACGGGCCCAGCGCCGCCGCCTTCCCTCGGGGCAGCGCCGCCGGCTGCAAACCGCCTCCGCGACATGCGGAGGCGTCGGGTAGTATCTCATCTTCAGCGTCGCTTCCGCCCGCAGACCGCTTCCCCCCTCCGACAGAGGGCGGCCCCGTCCGGGCCGCCCCCGCCTCAAATCAGCGTCAGCTGCTCCGCCTTCCCCTCGCCCAGCCGCGCCTCCCTCGCGCGCAGCCGGGCCTCATAGCACGCAAGAAGAGCCGCCACGCGCGCGACGCCCTCCTCCACCGGCAGCTCGGGGTACCACTCCCTCTGGCTGCTCAGCTCCGAACGCGCCGCCGCCCCGGCCGGAGTCCCCTGCGCCATCTGCTTCAAAACGCCATCAACTGCACGTTCGGCGTCGCCTTCGTGCCCCGTCAGGTCAAGCCGGTATTGTCCCGTCCACCTCCGCATCCGTTGCTCGGACCGTAGAAATATCTTCCGAGCATCCGCCCGTCGCCGGGCGGAGGCGCCGGTCTTACGCGCTCACGCGCCGCCGGCTTCCCGCTTCATTCGGGATTGCCCGCCTTGCGGCGGGTCTTACATCCCGTCCACAGGCGTTTCGCGTCTCCGGGCCACTCCCGGCGACGGCGGCCAAAACGGCCGCTGGGAGCAGAATACCACAACATTCGAGATCTGAACAGAAACTCTCCAGCAGTTGGGAACCCGTCTTGGGTTCCCGTCACCATCCGGATCAAGACGACTTCCTCCGCGCCGCTCTCGTGCCGGACCACCGCCGGGCCCAGCCCCGGAAACGGGATCAAGGCATCCTCATGGGCATCAGGTAGACCTCGGCCTTGCCATTCCCCGACACCCGCGCCGCCCCGAGCGGAGAGCTGAACTCCAGCTTCAGCCGCCCCTCCGAATCGGGCTCCACCGCCCGCAAGGCCTGCAGGAGGAACACGGGGTTGAAGAGGATCTCCATCTCCCCCGCGCCTTCGCCGGCCAAGCTCTCCGCCATCGTCCCGACAAGGGCGGACTCCACCGAGACCTCGAGCTTCTCACCGCCCCACCTCAGCCGGACGGGAGCCCGCTCGCCCGCCAGCGGGGAGACCCCGAAAAGCTCCGCGCGCGCCGCCGCCTGCACCGCCGCCGCCCGCGCCACACGGACCGACGCCGCGAAGGACGGCGGCAGCGCGGCCGCTAGGTCGGGATACGCCCCCTCCAGGCACCGGATCCAAACCGTCACCCCGGCGGCCCCGATCCAGATCTCGTCGCCCGAGTTGCCCGTCTTGGCCGCGCCCGACCGCGGCAGCGCGGCCAGCGCCCGCATCAGGTCCTTCGCGGGCACGACCAGTGGTGAGGACCCCACCCCGGCCTTCCGGAAATAGGCTACCCGGAACCCGTCGGTGGCCACCGCCGCCACCTCCGGCGCCAGCGTCAGCGCTACTGCGGTCAGGATCGGCCGGCTCAGGTCGTCCGATGCGCACCAGGCCACCGACCGCACCGCGGCGGCCAGCTCCGCCAGGTCTACCTCCCGTTCCTCTCCTGCGTTCGTCCACCGGCCGGAATCAAGCAGCAGGTCTCCCTGCTCACTCACCTGCCCCGGGAACGCGTATTCACCGCCCGGCCACCACACCTTGAGCCGCCCCTCGTCATCCGCGCTCAGCTCCACCGGCCAGGCCGGCGCCCGCCGGAGAGCCGCGTGAAGCACGCGCAGAGGAGCCACAGCGGCTCCGTTCTCAAGCACCTCCGTCTCCTCGTCGGCCACTTCCAGCTGGCCTCGCAGGACCCAGTCCTCGCCCACCACCCGGAGCGACAGCCCTTCCTCGGCCACCAGAGCCACCAGCGCTTCCGGCGCCTGCGCCAGCTTCACCGCCGCGGACAGAGCCGCAAGAATGCCCATCCCAGCCCGGACCTTCACGCGCTTCCCTCCTCACGCCGCCCGAAGGACGGCCGCTTCCTCTTCCGTCAGCTCCGCCTCGCCCAGCCAGACCTCCACCCAGCTGAGCCAGGCCGCCCAACCCCGCTCCGTTCGCACCAGCATCCCGTGCGAGCCCAGCCGTTCCACACGGCCCTCCACCGCGAGCCAGGCGTAGCCCTTCGCCTCTTCGACCGGGTGCCAGTCCACGCGCACTCGGCTCCCCTCCGGCGGCGCCTCGGCCCGCATCTTCCGCTCGATCTCCCGAAGCCCCGTCACCCTTCCCTCCTCCGAGCCCCAAGGCTCCCGTGCTCTCCGCCGCGCCCCACGGCGCTCCGCGCACGCGCGTGCGAAGGCCATGCCCGACACTCCGCCCA
>JAILZB010000160.1 GCA_023512725.1 Chloroflexota bacterium
GTGAGCAGTAGGGTAGGGAGCGGCAATGCATTCGCCGGGGTCAAAGACAATTCGCTCGGCGCAAAAGCAGGCTTCAATCTCACTTCATACGGCACAGAGCTTGGGTTCAATGTCCTTGGTTTCAACATTGCGCTGAGCGCGGAGATAGGTGCTAAAGCCGAGGTGGGTGCTCAGATTGGCGCGAGGACCGAGGTCAAGTTGCCCCTTGTCTCCCTCGGCTTCTCGATTGGCTCAGCCACCCCGGCACCAAAGAGTTGGAACTGCTGCAGCTAACATCACCGGAGGAGGGAGAGCCTTCAGACCTGCCTCTCGCCGGAAGCGACATCCTGCCATCTCACAGCAGCTCGGGGAAGACCACCCCGTGCCGCCATCTTCCACCTTCACCCCAGGGATGCTCGAGGAGGAGGTGGGGAGCACCTGGTGGCACAGGCTCCCTAGCGGGAGGAAAAACACCTTAGCGCTCCTGGCAGGGCAGTCGAGGTCGGCACAGCCTGGCCACTGCCCCGCCCCCTTCAGCCGTCTCCCGGATCGAGCGCCGCTCGCCGCCACGATCCAGGCAACCATGACAGAGCCACGGGCGCCTCGCCACCGACAGCAACCAGAGCCATTCGAGCATCGCAGGGTGAGCTACTCAATGCCAGGGGCACACCTCCGGTGCCAGCCGGCGAGCGTGTCACGAGGGCAGGGAACGTGACCCATCCCCCGGGCACGCTCGCGCGAGAGTTCGTGTCGTCCCCTCGCGTTAACCCAGCATTTACCCGGTGCTAGCGTTGCGCACACAATGACAGGCCACACTCCCAGCGACCGCACCCGATCCCCCTGTGGAGGATGGCCGATGGCTCGGCTGGGCTCAGCTTGCTGCTGCTTGCCCTCATCATCAGCGCCCCGGGGTGCCTGGCGGAAGCGCTTCAGGACCTGGCGCCCGTCCGCGCTACCACCGCCGTCGAGCAGGTCTTCATCTTCCCGGACCTTCCGCTCGCCACGGTCCAGAACCGGGTGCTGCCGGGAAGCATGGGGGACGACCGCCGCATCCTGCTCGGCGGGGTGGGGAGCGACCTCTGGCATGATCCTGGCGCACCGCGAATGCGCTTCTGGATGACCACCGACCGCGGGCCAAACGGCCAGGTGCGCGTGGAGGGCGAGAACCGGCGTACCTTCCCGGTCCCAGAGTTCGACCCGCTTATCCTGGAGGTCACCCTGGTGGGGCAGGAGGTACGCATCGAGCAGGTCATTCCCCTGCGTGGGCGCTCTGGCCGGCCGGTGAGCGGGCTCCCCAACCGCGAAGGCGCCGACGAAACCCCCTGGAACTACCGCGGGCGGGAGCGGTTGCCGTTCAACCAGAGCGGGATCGATCCCGAAGGGTTGGTCCGCACCTCGCGCGGAGAATTCTGGCTGGCCGAGGAGTACAGCCCGTCGCTCCTCCAAGTCTCAGCGGAGGGCGTCGTCCAGCGACGGCTGGTGCCACAGGGCGTGAAGCTTCCCCAGGCCGACTATCTCGTCGAGGAGACGCTGCCCGCCATCTACGCCCGCCGCAAGAGCAACCGCGGCTTTGAAGGGCTCGCGATCAGCCGGGACGAGCAAACGCTCTATCTTGCCCTCCAGAGCCCCCTCAGCAATCCGACGCGGGCGGTGGGTGAGCAATCGCGCCAGACCCGCATCCTGGCCGTCGATGCGCGCAGTGGCTTGCCCGTGGGGGAGTGGGTCTCCCGCTTCGACCCGGCTGGGGAGTTCGCTCGTGGTGCCATTCCCGATGACATGAAGCTTTCGGCCCTGGTCTGGCTCAACGCGACGACGCTCCTGGTGCTCGAACGCACCGATGAGGTCGCGAAACTCTACCTCGTCGACCTGAGCCAGGCGACCAACATCCTCGGGAGTCGCTGGGACGACCCAGCGACGACCCCCTCCCTAGAAGCGCTGGCCGACCCTGCCGAGGCGGGCATCCAGGTGCTGCCGAAGCGGCTGCTGGTCGACCTCTCACGCTTGCCGGAGATGCCGGGGAAGATCGAGGGGGTGGCAGTGGTCGACGCCCAAACCCTCGCCATTGCCAACGACAATGACTTCGACATCGGCGAGTTCGACGCTGCTGGGAACAACCAGGGCAAGGGGGTCAAGAGTCAGGTGCTGCTCGTGCGCCTCGCCCAGCCGCTCCCCCTCGCCTGGTAGAGCAGCGCGCTCGCGCGGAAGGCCTGTTCCCCGCTCGCGGGGGATAGCCAGTATCCGGCAGCCATGCTGCGAGCGCGCTGTAGCCCGTTCCCCGCTCGCGGGGGATAGCCGCACCCGGTCGAACACCTCCGTGCCCAGTCCATTCTCGCTCCCCCTCGTGGGGGACAGCCATGTTCCCCCTCGAGGCGCCCCGGGGGCTTGACGCCCGCCCCCCGCTCACGGGGGGACGGCCATCGTCGGCCACGACCGCGATCCAGAAGTGGCAACCCGCTCCTTGCCCGCGGGGATAGCCAAGCCATCGCTTGCGCCTCTGACCAGCTGATGCTGCTCCCGCCTGCCAGGCGGCCCTGGTATCACCAGGGGGAGACGTGGTGGAGGTGATCCCCGCTCGCAGGGACAGCTATGGTGTTCTGGTGGTGGAACGAGGAGTGGGGGTCTTCCCACTCGCCGGGGCAGCTACGCTTCGACCAGACTGGCCCGGAGCCGGGCGACCACGTCCGGCAGGACGGTGAGGACCGTCTCGATCTCATCTTCGGTCGTCGTGGGGCCAAGGGTCAGCCGAAGGCTCCCGCGCGCGATCTCCGCCGGTAGGCCCATTGCGGTGAGGACGTGGGAGGGTTCGAGGGAGGCAGAGGTGCAGGCGCTGCCGCTGGAAGCCGCAATGCCAGCGAGGTCCAGGGCCATCAGCAGCGATTCGCCGTCAACCCCGCTGAAGGAGAAACTCGCGTTGTTGGCGAGCCGCTCGGTCGGGTGGCCGTTCAGGCGCGCCTCGGGAATGCGGGCGAGCACCCCGCGAATAAGCTGATCGCGCAGGCGGGTGAGCCGGGTCCGGGTGGTCTCGCGTTCGCGCATTGCCAGGTCAAAGGCCGTGGCCATCCCTACGATGGCCGGGACGTTCTCGGTGCCGGCACGACGGTTCCGCTCCTGGGAGCCCCCGAACTGCTGCGGCTGGAGAGGCGTGCCGCGGCGAACATAGAGGAGGCCAATTCCCTTGGGGCCACCGAACTTGTGGCCAGAGAGGGAGAGGAGATCGATGCCCAGCGCATCGACGTTCAAGTCGAGGTCGCCGGGTGCCTGGACAGCATCGGTATGGAACCAGACCCGGCGCGGCGCCCGCTGGAGGACCGCTGCGATCTCAGGAATGGGCTGGATGGTCCCGACCTCGTTATTGGCCAGCATCACCGAGACCAGGATCGTCCGCTCGGTTAGGGCCTCCGCGACTGCTTCCGGCGCCACCCGTCCGTAGCTATCGACCGACAGGTACGTGACCTCGAAGCCAAACTTTTCGAGGTAGTCGCACGCGTGAAGCACGGCGTGGTGCTCGACGGCGGTGGTGATGATATGGTTGCCCGTGGCACGCGCCGCAAAGGCCACCCCCAGGATGGCAAGGTTATCAGACTCTGTTCCCCCGCTGGTGAAGATGAGGTCGGCCGCGCGGCAGCCAAGCCAGCTGGCACAGCGGTCGCGCGCATCATCGAGCGCGTGCCGCGCCGCGCGACCAAGGCCATAGATGCTGGACGGATTGCCGAAATGCTCACGGAAGTAGGGGAGCATCGCCGCCAGCGCTTCCGGACGAACGGGTGCAGTCGCGGCGTAGTCGAGATAGATCGGTGGACGCCCCATACTCCTCCCTGGCCTGCGCGCTGTACCGTGATTGTACCATTCTCGCGCTGGGAGCTTACCGAGTAAGCGGAAGTGAGACATGCTCTCATTCTTTCGTTCTTATCTCGCTTTCGCACTTTGGTTTCGCTGACGAGCCTTCTCCCTGATCTTCTGGAAGAACACTTCACCTGCGCGATAATCCATCTTCTCCGGGATGATGTTATGATCCTGGGCGCAGGATGCACGTTCTGATCAGATCCTGTATGATGGAAAGGAATTCGCTGGAATTGGTGGACACTGATGGATCTTGACCAGGTCTTGCATTGCCATTCGCCGCAAGAGCAGGAAAGTTCCGGCAGGGAAGAGCAGCACAGCCACTCCCACCACGAAGCTGGTCCGCGGCGGCTGGCACTGGTCCTGGGGATCACGCTGGCTTTTTTCGTCCTGCAGGTGGTGGGTGGGCTCTGGACGGGGTCGCTCGCGCTGCTGGCGGACTCGGCCCACCTGCTCAGTGACGCCGCGGCGGTGGGGCTGGCGCTCGCTGCAGCCTGGCTGGCCCGCCGCCCCCCTACCCTTGCCCGCACCTTTGGCTTTCGCCGGGCAGAGGTGCTCGCAGCGCTGATCAACGCGGTGACCCTCGTGGTAATCGCCCTGGGAATTGGCCGTGAGGCCTACGAGCGGCTCCAGGAGCCGCACCCGATCGCGGCGGGGCCAATGCTGCTGATCGCGCTGGCGGGCCTGGGGGCGAACTTGCTTTCGCTGCGCATTCTGAGCGCTGGCCGGGGCCTGAACGAGCGGGGAGCGTACCTGCACGTGCTGGGCGACCTGTTGGGCTCCCTGGGGGTGGTGCTCGCGGGAGGGCTGATTGCGCTCTTCGGCTGGTATGCGGCGGACCCAATCCTGAGCCTGGTTATCAGTGGCCTGGTGCTGATGAGTGCCGCCCGCCTGCTCCGCGAGGCCACGAACGTCCTGCTGCTCGCCGCCCCGGCCAACTTGGATGTCGCTCGGCTCGCTCGCGCGATCCAGGAGGTCCCGGGGGTGCTCGCGGTGCACGACCTGCACGTCTGGACGGTCACGAGTGGCTTTGTCACCCTCTCTGCTCACCTGGTCGTCGCCAGTGAGGCAGAGCCCTGCCGAGTGATCGAAACAGTCACGCGCCTGGTGCAGGAACGCTTTGGCATCAGCCATGTCACGCTCCAGGTCGAGCACCTCACCGCGCAAGGGGTGATCCACGCCGCTTGTGACCCCTGCCAGGAGCCGGTTGCTCGCCCGATCCGCTAACGGAGCGGGGGGAATGAGCGCGCGCTCCACTCGCGCAGAAGGCCCATCCCGCCGATCGACTCGATGTAGCGTTCCTCGGTGAACGTCTTGACCGCGAGGCCAGGAAGGCCGCGCAAGATGAGCGGGCCAACGCGGACGACCGCGTTATCCCGCCCGACGGAGACCGCCTCGCCGAGGTAGGTGGGGCGGAACGGTCGCAACGGACGGCCAGCAATGGCGCGGGCAACGTTCTCCGCTGCCGCGCGGCCCATCTGGGTAGCCAGCTGGGCCGAGGCGGGGAGGCGGTCACCGCTGCGCGGGTCAGCGACCGCAACGCAATCACCCAGCACGAATACCTCCGGCTGGGTGGACAAGCGGAGGAACTCATCGGTCACCACAGCGCGGTTGCGCAGGGGAAGGTCAGCACTGGTGACGACCTGCGGCAGGCGAATGCCACCTGCCCAGATGAAAGTACGCGTTGGGATCCGCTCGCCGCTGGCGAGGCAGACGACCCCATCTTCAAAGGCGGTCACGGGCTCATCGAGGTAGAGGGAGACCCCTTTGGCACGCAAGATGCGGGCTGCCTCGCGACCAAGCTCGGGAGGAAAGCGCGGCAGGAGGCTTGGCGTCGCCTCGATCAGGACGATCCGTCCGCCCGCGGGGCGGTTCCAGTCGTCGCGCAGCCAATCGGCCAGTTCGCCAGCGAGTTGGACCCCCGTCGCCCCCCCGCCACCGATCACGATCGTCTGCCAAGCCGAGCGGTCTGCCGGGGCAGCCGCCGCCAGCCCGGGGGCGAGCGTAGCCAGGTGGTCGCGCAGCCGACGGGCATCGTCTAGCCAGCGGAGGGGGAAGGCGCGGCGGACGCCCGGGATGCCAGCATCGCTGACCTCGCTCCCAAGCGCGATCACCAGCCAGCGGTAAGTGAGTGGCCCCTGGTCGGTGAGCACCTGGCGGCTGGGGAGATTGAAGCCGGTAACCGTTCGCCGAAGGACGCGCGCGCGTGCGCGGACCCGTTCAAAGGGGATGGCTAGCCGCTCGAGGGGGGTCGAGAAAGCAGCGGCTTCATGGAGCTGGATAACCAACTGATGGACCGGCTCGCGGTCAACCAGAGCGACATCGAGGTCGGGCACTAGCTCGACGAGGGTACGAGCGAAGGTCAGGCCAGCATACCCGCCGCCGAGGACCAGGACCTCAGCCTGCTCGCTCATCGCCCCGCTGTACTGGAAGACGACCCATGGCGTGATCTTGCCAGAGGGGAGGGCCTTCCGCCAAACCCGTTCCTGCCCCAAGATGTAGGGCCAGGGCGGCGAATTGAGCGGCCATTTTGGTCATCTGGCGAGTTCTGCTTGTCCGGGGTGGGGAGCATTGGTATACTCCGAAGCCACCAACGAGCGGAGCCGTGCGCGCCTGGCGCAGCGCGGGAAGTGAGGGAGCGGCGATGCGGGTGTCATGTCTGCAGGAGAACCTGAAGCGGGGGCTCGCGGTGGTCGGCCGGGCGGTCGCCAGCCGGTCAACGCTCCCGATCACGGGCAATATTCTGCTTGCCACTGACGAAGGGCGGCTGCGTTTGGCAGCGACCAATCTCGAGATCGGGATCACCTGTTGGATCGGGGCCAAGGTCGAGGGGGAGGGCGCGATCGCCGTCCCGGCAAAGCTGTTGAGCGAGTTTGTGGGAGTGCTCCCGAACGACCGGATCGACCTCAACCTGACGGGGAAAGTGCTACGGCTGAAGTGCGCGCGCTTTGAAGCCCGCATCAATGGTCAAGACGCGGACGACTTTCCACCGGTAGCCACCTGGCAGACGCTGGTCGATGGCTCCTCCCGCGATGGCGAGGTGGTGACAGTCACGGTCGAGGCAGAGACACTCCAGGAAGCGATCAGTCAGGTGGTTTTTGCCGCCGCGACTGACGACTCGCGCCCGGTCCTGGCGGGGGTGCTGACCCAGATTGGTGAAGAGGAGATCACGTTCGCAGCCGCCGATGGGTTCCGGCTCTCGGTGCGCCGGCTCCCGTTCCTAGAACGGGCTGGGGAGGGGACGATCGAGGTGATCATCCCGGCCCGGGCGCTGGCTGAGCTCGGGCGGGTGCTGAGTGACCACGACGACCCGGTGCAGGTGGCAGTCCCGCGGGGGAAGGGGCAGGTGCTCTTCCACCTCACCAGCATCGACCTGGTCTCCCAGCTCATCCAGGGGAACTTCCCGAACTACGCTCAGCTCGTTCCGCAGGATTACGCCAGCCGGGTCGTTGTGAACACGGAGGAGTTCCTCGCCGCCACCCGACCAGCGGCGATCTTCGCGCGGGACAGCAACGGGATCGTCCGCCTGGAGATGTTCCCCGGGGAGGACCTCGCACCGGGAAAGATGATCATTCGAGCGCGGGCGGAAGAGCTGGGCGATAACCAGGGTGAGATCGACGCCATCGTCGAGGGGGAAGAGGCCCGCATCGCCTTCAACGCCAAGTACCTGACGGATGTCCTCTCCGTCGTTGCAACCCCCCAGGTTGCGCTGGAGACCAAAAGCCCATCGTCCCCCGGCGTCATCCGCCCCGTCGGCGAGGACCGCTACACCCACGTCATCATGCCCATGTTCGTCCAATGGTAGGGTGATGGGTGCCGGACGTCGGGGAGGCTCCCACGCCGTGGGGTAGCGATCTCCTCGTAGCCCAGGTGGCGAAGCGCACCTCACCCCGACGGGCAATGCCGGGGGTGGGCATCCTCCTGTTTCAGGGCCACGTCAGGGCGGTGCTATCACGGAAAGGGGTGGGCTCAGCAGCCTCTCGAGCGGCCAGATGCTCCCCGTGCGACGGTGCAGGAGCGGCACGGCCGCCACAATGACAGACGCTGGGTCCGCGCTCTCGCTCACTCCCAGAGGGTTCGACATTCTTCTCGTCGGGGATCCCACTGCCGTTGTCCGGCGCCCCGCGAGACGGCCGTGCTGTTCCCGCACCTACGCGATCAGGACGCCTGCCTGCTCGGAGCGTCGCGGCAACGGCTGACCAGTCGGCAGGGGAATGCGCGGCGGTGTGCGGGTCAAGCGCCGTGCTGCCGCAGGTTCGTCGCGGCACCCCTGGTTGATGCAGCGAGGGGTCAACTGCCCCTCCCCATGCGACCGGTGCTAACTGAGCATCCCGCCGGACACGTTCGACAGGAGGGTGCAATTTGCAGTATGATTTTACTCGCTCGGCTGGCCGCGTTGTTCATACCGAGCCTTGCCTCAGCTCGGGAAGCAGCCGGTGGCAGGAAGGGTGGGGGAGGCGCGGCAGACCGTGGGAGGAGGTGACCTCCACCCGATGCGCGCCTGCGGAGGGCAGCGGACACACCACCCTCCCCGGG
>JAILZB010000161.1 GCA_023512725.1 Chloroflexota bacterium
GGATCACGCGCGCCCCGCGGTCAGAGGCTTCAATCGCCGCTGGGATCCCGGCGTTCCCCGCCCCCACAATCACTAGGGTCTTTGCCATGCGTTCCTCCCGCTCGTCAGTCTCCACCTTGTTCCTCACACCAAGGTGACGGAGGCAAGATACTGGATGCACGCCAGTGGTGCAAAGAGGCGCAGTAGCCAGCCCCTGGCGCTTACAGACCGTGAAACCGGGCTGGCGTGCCAGGCGTAGGCTACAATAGCTGTGGCCGCTGGTGGGCAGAAGGGCAATTACTGCTCCAGCAGACGGCGGGGCGTGGGTGTGGCAGCGCGCTCGGAGGAGGCAGGTCATCGCGGGCCGAAACGTACTCCTGGTCGAGGATGACCCTGCGCTACGTCGCACAATCGCGGCGATCCTGAAAGCGGAAGGGTTCGAGGTGGCCGTTGCGCAAGATGGCCTCGAAGCGCTCGCGCAGCTGGACCACTTCGCCGCTGATGTCGTCGTGCTCGACCTGATGCTCCCGCGAATGGACGGCGTCACCTTCGCCGAGGAGCTCCAACGCCGCGGCCGCCGCCACGGCCTGTCGCTCATCGTGCTCTCCGCCGACCTGCGGGCGCGCCAGAAGGCGCGTCAGGTGGGTGCCGAGGCCCTGATCGAGAAGCCATTCACCATCGAGGCCTTGCTTACTGCCCTCCAGACCTACCCGACGTGACCACCGTCAGCGCGGTGCTCACGGCACGACGCGCAGCTGGTCAGCCGCGAGCGGCATCCCGTTGGCAAACCGCCATTCGAAGCGGTATGTCCCTGCCTGCAGGGGTGGCGCCTGGGGAAAGTTGAAGGGATAGCGCACCGGCGCCCACTGGTCACCATTGACCAACAGGGGAGCGGTGTAGGCAGCCCCGTTCGGAGCGGCCACACTTACCTGGAGCATCGTCTGCTGGCCAGCCAGGCCATTCTGGTTCCGCAGCCGGAGCTCGAACGAGTTTTGCTCCGAACGGCGCACCACCGCGGGGTAGTCGAACTGCCAGGCCGCGTTTGGGGGCGGTGTTCCCCCCGCCCCACCGATCAGCACTGTTCCACTCACGCAGACCGACCCTGCCACGCTGAAGCTGTAGGTCGCCTGGCCAGGCTGGCCAACGGTCGTCCGGAAGGCCCAGAGGATGCCGCGCCCGCCCGGGCTGCTGCCAAGGAACTGGGGGGAGCCTGGCCCCGCGAGCGCAACGTCGCTTGCTGGCCGCGCCGAGGTGGCCAGAATGGTAAACGGTTGGTTCACCGCCGGCGCGGGTGGACTGAAGCTGAGCTGCTCATCCCCCGCACAGGCTGGCGCGAAGGGGGTTAGTCCCACAGTCACCTGTTCCCGCCGTACCACGCTCTCGTTGACGACGAACTCGACGAGGTAGGTGCCAGGTATGAGCGCTGGCGCCCCCTCGAAGGCCGACGGATAGGCTCGGCTGGTCCAAGCACTCCCATTGACGATGTCGAACGCGGTCGCGACCTGTCCATTCGGAGCGGTGACACGCGTCAGGAACTGGTAGACCTCGCCCGGTGCACCAGCACTGTTGCGCAGGCCTGGAACTAGCTCCCCCGCGCTCGTCTGGACCACCCGCGACTCCCAGACGGGTGGGGCTGCCCAGGCTGGCACTCCCGGCAGGAGCAGCAGAACAGCGAGTACCAGCACAACCGGTCGGCCTACTCTCACCATGCCTCCGCTCGCCTCCTCCGCTCAGTATAGGCGCTCACCGCCGGCCAGCGCCCGCTCACCAGTCGCGCTAGAATGCTGCCCGCCACCTGGGCCGGAAAGCCTGCTGCCACATCTGGGGGCCGGAAGCGCGCCATCCGCGCGAGGAGGGGAATGCAACCGCTCACTGCCGACCTGGTTGTCCGCGGCGCCTATCTCATCACGCTCGATGCCGAAAGGCGGGTCTACCGGAACGGCCACCTGGCGGTGCGGGGCGACACGATTGTGAGCGTGGGGCCAGACTCGGCGTGGAATGGCATCGCCCGGCGGACGATCGCTGCCTCCGGAAAAGTGCTCCTGCCCGGTCTGGTAAACGCCCATAACCATCTCAATCAGGTGGTCTTCCGCGGGCGGCAGGACGACCTCCCCTCCGGGGCGGGAATGGCTGCCTTTGCCCACGAGCAAATCACGCTTTGGCAACAGGCAGGCGCCGAGACGAGCGCCGCGATCGTGCGGCTGCACCTGCTCGACCTCGTGAAAGGGGGAACCACCGCCGTCCACGACCAGCACTTTACGAACCTCCCGCGGGAGAACATCGAGGGGGTGCTAGCAGCCCTCGACGAATCCGGGATGCGTGCCCTTGTCTCACGCTGTCTGGTCTCGGAGCCCGCGCTGGTCCCCCCCGCAGCGATCGAAACGGTGGACACGGTGCTGGCCGAGACCGCACGCCTGCGCCAGCGCTGGAACAGCTCTCGGATCACGGTCACCGCCAGCCCGATCAACCCGAGCTGGGTAGCCACCGCCGAGGAGCTGGTCGCCCTGCGCGAGGGAGTACGGGCGCTGGGAGCACCGTTCGACATCGACCTGGCAGGTGAACTCTGGCGCGAGACGCTCGCCGCGCGCGGGTTTGCGGGTGGGGCAGTCGAGTACTGCGCCCGACTGGGCATCCTCGACGACCAGACCCTGGGCGGCAAAGCGTTTGCCCTGCTGCCCTACGAGTATCAGATCTGGGCCGACCTGGGGGTGAAAGCCTGCATGGTCCCCTTCGGTCGGCTGTACCGAGAAGGCGGGCCGGCCCTTCATCACTTCCTGGCCCGCGGTGTGCTGCCAGGCGTGGGGACCGATGCGCCGAACTCCCATCCCACTACCTCGCTCTGGGACGCAATGCGGCTCTGCCTGGTCGGCACTGCGACCCGCAAACAGCTTGAGCAGCTGGCCGGCGACCCGTTCGACGCCGCAGTCACCCCAACTACGGAAACGGTCCTCGAGATGGCAACCCTCGGCGGCGCCCGGGCGCTCTTCCTCGACCCCCGGGTGGATGGCCTCGCGGTAGGGCGCGCGGCCGATTTCATCCTGGTCGATACCGACCGTCCAGCTTTCGCTCCGCGCTTCGACGACTGCCGGTTGGTGACGATGCTCCTCTGGTGCACCGAAGCGGCCATGGTGGATACCGTCGTGGTAGCCGGGCGCGTGCTCGTCGAAGGCGGCCGTTCAACGGTCTGGGATGAGGAGCGAGTGATCGCTGAGGCCGAGACAGCCGCCCAGCAGCTCTTTCGTGCTGCCGGCCTCGACCGCACCCTGCCACCGCGCCGACCCGGCCAGCGCTACCGCCGCTGGACCTACCTCTAGGCCCAGCGGCCCGCTCAGGGTGGGCGATAGGCCTCGACGATCAGATGGGGCGAGCGGTCAGGGTGCCAGGGGGTGAAGTGATAGTCCCCCCAGCGCGCCACTTCGACGAGGCCGGCTTGCGTCAACTCCTGGCTCAGTTCAGCAGCCAGCCAGTAACGCGCGCGGAAGCTTGCCATTGCCCAGCCGGACGCCCAGTGGTACGAGTAGGTGGCCTCACACTCCTGGCGTTCAAGCTGGCAGCGCCAGTGCGCGCGGACGTGGAGCCTCCCCTGGCGGGTCGCCAGCACACACTCGCTCCGTTCCCCCGCTGGAGGGAGCTTGGCGGCGAGGGCAGTCGGGTTGAACCAGAGCGCGTCGAGCACCAGATGCCCGCCCGGCACCAGATGGGCTGCTGCCCGCTGGAGAGCCGCGCGCCGCAGTGCCGGGTCGAGCAGGTGGCTCCAGGGATCGTTCGCGGCCACGATGAGGAGAAAGCGCTGGTGGAGCGCCAGCACCGCCATATCGGCGAGCAGGAGCCGCACGTTCGGCCAGGCAGCCAGCCGGTGGCGAGCGACGCGCAGCATCGCGGGAGAGATGTCAAGTGCTACCACCTCGGTCGCGGTAGCCGCGAGGAGCTCCGTCACCCGCCCCTGACCAGCACCTAGCTCCAGCACCCGCCCGCCAGCAAAGCGTGCCGCGAGGTGCGCCCAGAACTGCTGGTCGCCGCGCGCGTCGCTCTCCAGCTGGTACGGCCAGCGCAACACACGGTAATAAGTATCGACTGCGCGCGCGGCGCTCCGCTCCACAACTACTGCCTGCTGGCCGCCCGCCAGCGCGCCACCACGTCTTCCAGTCCCTGGAAGACATTCGGGAACCGAGGCGCCCACCCGAGCTGCTGGCGGGCTTTCTCCGCCCGGACGGTTGTGCTCGTCTCCAGCAGAAGTTGCTGGGGCCGCCAGATGAATGGTCGGTAGAGCAGGCGGAAGCGGGGTGGCAGGTGACGCACGCGGCGAAAGCCGACCAGCGCTGCGAAATGGTCGATGGCACGCCCAAAGTTCACCGGCTGGCCGTCCACGAGGTTGTAGACGGCATTGCGCGGCTGAAGCGCCACCACGCGTTCGAGGGCACGGGCCGCATCTTCGAAGTGCAGCCAGTTCCCCAGGGTGTGAGCAGGGCCAGCATAGTAGGGCCGCCGCAACTGGAACGACCGGACGTACAGCTCAAGGTCGCGCGACTGCGGTCCGTAGAGGAAGCCCAGCCGCAGCAGGACGTACGGAAGGCCGCTTTCGCGCACCACGCGCTCGGCGGCCACCGCAGCGGTGAAGACCTGGTCAGGCGGCGGTGCGAGCGGTGTTTCCTCGGTAGCGTCCTGAGCGGCACCGTAGAGGCAGGCATAGCTGGCAAGGACAACCAGCGGGCTCCCCACCGCACGCGCGCCAACGACTACCCCTTGCGCCTCCCGGGGAGCCCGGCTGGCCCAGCCGCGCCAGGCCCGGCCATCGTGGAGCAACGTGTTCGTCACCTGGGGTGAGAGGTGGAGCACCACCTGAGCGTCCGCTGCCGCTGCGGCCACCGCCGCGGCACTGGCCGCCTCTCCCCGAACGACCCGCACCCCAGGCTCCGCCAGCCGCGGCTCCCTCGCTCCCGGACGTACCAGGGCAACCACCGGATAGCCGGCCTGCGCGAGGGTCGCCGCGACCACTTGCCCCAGCTCGGTTTCCCCGCCGGTGAGCATTACCCGCACCGGCCCGTCACTGCGCGCCATGGCTGCCGCCACTCCTGCCACAATCGTACACCATGCCGTCGCCGGCGGCCGAGGGCGTACAATCCAGCCATGATCCGAGACCGATGCTAACGACGAACCCCCTCCGGGCTGGACCCGCTGAGCGCCTGGCTCCGCCGGCCACGTTCGCCATCTTTGGCGCTACCGGCGACCTCGCCCAACGCAAGCTCTTGCCCGCCCTCTACAATCTCTACCTGGACGGACTGCTGCCCGAAGCGTTCGCTCTTGTGGGCATCGGCCGGCGGCCCGGCAGCGACGAGCACTACCGGGAAGCGACCCTCCAGGCGATCCAGCAGTTCTCGCGCCGCGCCGTCGACCCGGCGCGCTGGCCCCGCTTCGCCCGCTTCCTCCACTACTGGCAGATGGACCCGAGCGACGGCACCGCCTACGAGCAGCTCGCCCGCTGGCTCGCCATCCTTGACGTCAGCGCTGAAACCCAGGGCAACCGCGTCTTCTACCTGGCCACACCACCCAGCCTCTTTCCCGTTATCGTCCGTCACCTGGGCGCGGCCGGGCTAGCAGAAGAGCGGGGTGCCTTCGCCCGGCTCGTGATCGAGAAGCCGTTCGGGCACGACCTGGCCAGTGCGCGCGAACTGAACGCCGTCGTCAACGCCGTGTTTGCTGAGCATCAAGTCTACCGGATCGACCACTACCTCGGCAAAGAGACGGTCCAGAATATCCTCGTCTTCCGCTTCGGGAATGGCATTATCGAACCGATCTGGAACCGCCGCTACGTTGACCACTGCCAGATCACCGTCGCCGAGAGCAGCGGCATCGGCTCGCGCGCGGGCTTCTACGAGGAGACGGGCGCCTTGCGCGATGTGGTCGCCAACCACATGATGCAGCTGGTCGCCCTGGTGGGGATGGAGCCTCCCCTCGACCTGCAGGCCGATTCGGTGCGCGACGAAAAGGTGAAGCTGCTGCGGGCTATCCAGCCACTCGGGCCGGCCCAGTTTACCAACGTCGTCCGCGGGCAATACACCGCGGGCTGGATCGGCGGGGAGTGGGTACCCGGTTATCGCGAGGAGCCCGGGGTTGCTCCCGATTCGCAAACCGAGACCTTCGTCGCCCTCAAGCTGCTGGTCGAAAACTGGCGCTGGGCAGGGGTGCCGTTCTACCTTCGCCACGGCAAGCGACTTCCCCGGCGGGTTACGGAGATCGCCATTCAGTTCAAAGAGCCGCCGCGCCAGTTCTTCTCGGAGGCTGATGGCGGCCGGCCGCCACCGAACGTGCTCGTCCTGCGCATCCAGCCCGATGAGGGGATCTCCCTGCGCTTTGTCGCCAAGGGTCCCGGCCCAGCCCTGACCCCGCGCGAAGTGACGATGGACTTCCGCTACGCCACCTCCTTCGACCGTGACCCTCCGGAGGCCTACGAGCGCCTGCTCCTCGATTGCCTCAACGGGGACTCTACCCTCTTCGCCCGCCGCGATGAGATCGAAGCGATGTGGGCAATTTTCGACCAGGTGCTCCACCACCAGCGAGAAGACCCGGCGCTGGCCTTGCACTTCTACCCCGCTGGGACCTGGGGCCCGGCCGAGGCAGACCACTTGCTGCAACGGGAGGGGCGAGCATGGCGGACCTGAGTGTGCCTGCAACCTACCACGCCCGCTGGGAGGAAGAGCTGTGCTCCACCCTGGCAGTTGAGGCCGCGCTGAATGCACTGGCCCGCCGTGCCAGCCGCACCCTCGCCCTTGGCACCGCTGCGCGCGCCCGCACGAGCACCCTGATCGTGATCACGACCGACCCCGCGAGCGACGCGCAGGCCGACGCCGCCCTCCGCGACCTCAGCCACCCCCACCCCTCACGCCTGATCCGTATCCGCCTCGACCCGAGCGGCACTGCTGGCGTTCGGGCCCGCCCGGCCGTGCGCTGCCAGGTGGAAGGAGAGCCCCGCTGCCCCGTCGTCCTCGAGCTGGTCGAGCTAGAAATCCGCGGCGAGGCAGCTCGTCACCTCGCCCAGACTATCGCCCCCCTGCTCGATGCCGACGTGCCGGTTGTGCTCTGGTGGGTGGGCGTCCTTCCCCTCACCGATCCGAGCGTGCGCGAACTTCTCCCCTTCTGCCGCCAGGTGGTGATCGATTCCGCGACCCTGAGCGGCCCTCTCCTCCCTGCCCTCCTCGCTGAGCTCGACCAGGGGCGCAGCTTCGCCGACCTTGCGTGGGAGCGACTCGGGAGCTGGCGGGCGCTGCTCACCGGCTTAGCCGATAGCCCGCTGCTGCGGGCAGCCATTGCTACCCCCCAACAGGTAACGGTGGCGGGCGGGCAGGCTGAGAGCGTACTGCTCCTCGGCTGGCTAGCTAACCGGCTCGGCTGGCAGCTCGGCGCTCCGCACCCCGAGGGGGGCGATGCCGTCCTCCCGGCGGGAACCGTGCACGGTGTGCTCCGAGCTCTGCCCAGCACCAGCGTCGCGGAGGTCCAGTTTGCCCGCGAGAGGGAGGTGCTAACGGTTAGCGCCGAGGAGGAGGGGTGGGTGCAGGTGCAGCTAACGCGGGCCGGCCAGCTGGTTCAGGAGCGTCGCGCCCCGCTCGCGCACCTCTCGCTGGGTACCCTCCTTGCTCGAGTGCGCGAGTGCTTCGCCCGCAACCGCGAGTGGGAGGCGGCCCTGCGGCGTACTGTGGCCCTGCGCTCATGAGAGAGCGCAAACGCGGCCGAGTCGTCGTGCTGCCGGACGCCGAAGCGGTGGCGGAGCAGGCCGCCGCACGGCTGGTCCATCTGGTCCAGGCGGCAGTCGAGGCGCTCGGGATCTGCCGGCTTGCCCTCGCCGGGGGAGAGACCCCGCGCCGGCTTTACCAGCAGCTCGCCAGCCCTTCCTTCCGCAACCAGATCGCCTGGCAGCGGCTCCAGCTGTTCTGGAGCGATGAACGGGCGGTACCGCCGCACGACCCCACGAGCAACTACCGCCTCGCTGCTGAAACGCTGCTTGGCCAGCTTCCCATCCCCCCTGGCGCGGTGGTGCGGATGCCGGGCCGGCGGAGGGCGGAGTGACGCTTCCCGTGTAAGGGGGCGACGCCGCCCCCGACGCCGGGGATGACGACGGTCTCGCCCGGCTGTGGGTTGCCCCGGGTCACGAGCGCCCGGTACGCGGTCAGCGCGGCGAGCGGGACCGCCGCCGCCTGCTCGTGGGTGAGA
>JAILZB010000162.1 GCA_023512725.1 Chloroflexota bacterium
CCCCCCGACTCCGCCATCCCCAGCAGGAGCAGGTTGCCCCGAGCACTAGCCACGGCCCTGCCGCGGATTCTTCCCAGCCGGCTCGGGGCGGGCAGCGGCGATCCAGGCTCCCTTCCGAGACTGGATCAGCCAGGCAGGCTCCTCCGAAGCGCAGAGCGATCTGGCTCTTCTGGCGTGATGAAGGCAGCCTCCTCTCGGGCGACGATACGCCTGGCGCGGAGGCTATCCTCCGCCGGAGGTGGCCGCTTCTCGTTGGAGCAAGGCGCGGAGGGCAGCCTTATCGACCTTGCCCCCCGCATTCCGGGGGAGGGTGGGAAGGGCAATCACTGCTTTCGGCCGCTTCGGCCCGGCCAGCCGCGCGCGCAGCGTGCGCTCCAGCTCCTCAGGTGGGAGGCCCGCACCGGGAGCGAGCACCACAAAGGCGATCACCCGCTCGCCCCACTCGGGGTCGGGCACCCCCACCACAGCGGCGTCGTCGATCTGGGGCAGCTCGCGGAGCGCCGCTTCCAATTCCGCCGGAAAGACATTCACCCCGCCGGTAATGATCATCTCCTTGCTCCGCCCGACCAGGAAGAGGAACCCTTCCTCATCGAATCGGCCAAGGTCGCCCGTGCGGTACCAGCCATCCTGGAACGCCTCGCGCCCTTCGCCGCCGAAGTAGCCGCTGATCATTCCCGGCGAGCGGTACCACACCTCACCAACGTCGCCTACCCGCGCTGCGCCCGCCAGCTGAACTTCGGTCCCCCAGATGGGGCGCCCGACGGAACCGGGCTTGCGTCCATGCTCGCTCGGCCCGAGCACGGCTACTCCGCCTGCCTCCACCGAGGCATAGTAGTCGTACAGGTTCGGGGTCAGCTGGCGGAGGGCGGCCTCGCGGTCGGCAGCCGGCAGCGGCGCGCCACTACTGATCAGCACCCGCATGGTGGGCCAGGGGCCACTCCCCGCTGCCACGATCCGGTGGAGCATCGTCGGCACCACGCAGGTCGCGGTGATCCCTGCCTCGCGCACGAGCCGGTCGGCTGCGCGGGCATCGAAGCGGGGCAGTAACCAGACCGTCGCCCCCAGGTAGAGATGGGAGAGGGTGAAACTCCGACCGCCACCGGTGTGGAGTGGCATCAGGTTCAGATAGCGGTCCTCAGCGGAGAAGCGGAAGGTCACCACCTGGGCCAGGAAACGAAAGGCCATCGCCGCGTGCGAGACCACCGCCCCCTTCGGTTTGCCCGTGGTGCCCGAGGAGAGCATGATGAACAGTGGGTCATCGCTGGCAGGAGCACCATCCCATTCCCCACCCGTCTGGACTAGCTGCTCGTAGGGCACGCCCGACCGCGTGAGCGCCACGCACGGTCGATCGGCCGGCCAGTCGGCCGGAGGCTCCTCGGCGATGAGCGCCGCAGGCTGGAAGCGGTCCACGAGGTCACTCATCTCGGCGGGCGTGGTCTGGGGGTCGACTGGGAGCGCGGCGGCTCCCAGGCGGGCGAGTGCCAGGAGGGTTTCGAGGTGCTCACGCCGGTTCCCGAGGCAGACCATCACTACCGCCCCACGCTGGACCCCCAGCCGGTGGAGGCCAGCCGTC
Organism: Chloroflexota bacterium; assembly: GCA_023512725.1. Classification (GTDB taxonomy): domain Bacteria; phylum Chloroflexota; class Dehalococcoidia; order SpSt-223; family SpSt-223; genus JANWZD01. The sequence continues at coordinate 1,574 of JAILZB010000162.1, forward strand.
AGGGCAGCGCTCCGCTGAGCCAGTTCGGCGTAGGTCGTCACTCGCGTGGGCTCGACCAGAGCGGGGCGGTCTGGGAAGCGCCGGGCGATGGCGGAGACGAGGTAGGCCAGGAGCATTACTCTCCCCACGCTGCACTGAGGGTCAATTGACGCACCACGGTCGTGCGCACTCCGCTCTCCAGGAGGGCGAGGCGACTGCTGACGGCCCGCCACTGGTAGACCTCGCTACTGAGACAGCTCACTATCGCGCCGACCTGAGCTGGGGTGAGCGGCACGCGGGTGAGGGTGAGGTGCGGCATCCAGCGGTCGGGCGCGAGGTACGGGTCGACACCGCTGGCCAGGTGGTCGACCTGCTCGAAGAGCACCCGCTGCCGCTCGGCGAGCTGGGGCCCGCGTGCGATCGCCAGGTAGACGATCGGCCGCGGGCCAGTAAAGAGGCCGAGGCCTTCTACCCGCAGGGTGAGAGGGCTCCAGGTGCTCACAAGCTCGGCAAGTACCTCCCCCACAGCGGCATCGTAGCGCTCAGCAGCGTGGAGGGTACAGTGGGGCGGAGCACCGTCGTTCGGAGCGGGCACGCCGAACTGCGTGTGCAGGAGGCGCCAGATCGCCTCCACCCGGGCTGAGTGCGCGGCATCGAGCAGCAACGCGATCCGCTGCATGGGCGCCTCCCAGGAAGGAAAACGGGGCAGACTACTGCCTGCCCCGTGGCCAGGAACGGGCGGGTTAGCGCGGGAGCCCGAGGACGCGGAGTGCCACCGTGTTCAAGGCGTTCTCGGGGGTCCCCCCGTTGTGAGCACCAGCGATCGAGCCCATGTAGCGGCGCTCCCAGCGCGCGAACATCGGCGCGAACTCGGGGGAGTAGTGCCCAACCTGGCCGGCCATGCCGAGCAGGTCGCAAGCAAACTTGACGTGGAGCTGACCGTACACCTTGCCCCAGACCTGGCGCACCGCCGTTTCCTTATCGGGCGCTGGGCCGCCATTCTCAAGCATCGAGGCGACCCGGTAGGCCAGCAGACGTGAGATCTGGTTGTAGATCATGAACTCGGCCAGACCGTTCTTGACCCACTCGTCCGCGATCAATGGCCGGCCATTCACCTTGGTCGCTTTACAGTACAGGACGAGGTCTTCCAGGTCGCGGCGCGACTCCGTCCAGCCTCCCAGCCCAGCCGAGCGCATGGTATTGAGGGTCATCGCGAGGTGGTAGAAGCCGCGGTTCACTTCCCCGAGGATGGCATCAGCGGGAACGCGGACATCCTCAAAGTAGACCTGGTTGACCCGGTAGCCGTCCATCGTCCAGAGGGGGAGCACCTGGATGCCAGGCGTGCGGGTATCTAGCACCATGATCGAGATCCCGCGGTGACGCTCGGCGCTCGGGTCGGTCCGGACCAGCACCCAGTAATAGTCAGCATCCTGGAGATGCTCGGTGTACATCTTGTTGCCGTTGATCACCCACTCGTCGCCATCGCGGACGGCCCGCGTCTCGATGGAAGCGAGGTCGGTGCCCGCATTGGCCTCGGTCATCCCAACGGCCCAGACGGTCTCCCCGCGCGCAATCGGCGGCAGGTATTTCTTCTTCTGCTCCTCGGTGCCGTAATGGATCAGCGCGGGGCCGACGAAGTTGGCCGAGACCTGATGGGCCGCTACTGGCGCGTGGGCCGCCGCCATCTCTTCATCGAAGACCACCCGGTGCCAGACGTCAAGCCCAAGGCCGCCATATTCCTTCGGCCAAGTGATCGTCAGCCAGCCCTTGGCGCCTAGCTTCCGGGAGAAGGCCTTGTTGAAGCCATGGGGATAGTCGGTGCAGTGGGCGTATTCATCCCGGATCTCAGGGGTCAGTTCCTTCTTGAGGAACTCGCGGACCTCAAGGCGGAATTTCTCAGCGGCTTCGGGGAACTTGAAGTCCATCGTCTCTCCTCGTCCTTAGTGCGCCACGGGCTGCGCCATCTCCGCTAGCACGGCGGTCACGCGTTGCTTATGCCAGCGTGGGTGCCCGAAGATCACCTCCGCGCCCTTGGCCTTGCGATAATATAGCTCCATCTCGGAACCGCGGACAAAGCCTGCCCCCCCGTGGATGTGGCACCCCTCGATGGCAGCGTTGGTGTAGGCTTCGCTCGCCGCGGCCTTGGCAATCGCGACCTCGAGCGTCGCCTCCTCGCCCTGGGCGAGCTTGTAGGCGGCTTCGTAGACGCAGAGCTGCGCCCCTGTCACTTCGGTGACCACTCGGGCCATCTTGTGCTGAAGCGCCTGGAACGACCCGATCGGCCGCCCAAACTGGACCCGTTGTTTGGAGTACTCGACCGCGAGTTCGAGGCAGCGCTCGGCCCCACCGATGCAGGCTGCGCTGTGGATGACTGCCGCCTGGGGAAAGACCTGGCGGTGATAGATGGCCCACGCTCCCCATTCGGGACCGAGCAGCTCCTCAGCCTCGACACCTTCCAGCCGCACGATGAACTGCCAGTCACGGCCGATTGTATCGAGGATCGTCACGCGGACGCCGGGCGCCTTCGGATCGACCAGGAAGAAGGCGATCGCATCATCCCCCTCACCGTGCCGGGCAGCAACGATCAGCCGATCGGCGACGTGGGCATAGGGGATGTAGAGCTTGGTACCGCGCAGCGTCCAGCGGCCGTTGCTGCGCTCGGCGCGCGTCTCGACCCCCCAGCCCTCGTAGCTCCCGCTCGGCTCTGTCACCGCGAGGACGATGATCTTCTCCCCGCTCACGAGCTGGGGAAGGAGGGCTCGCTTCTGCTCCTCGCTCCCCAGCGCCAGGAGCGCGAGCGCTCCTTCCACGCCCGAAGCAAAGAGGGGACCCGGTAAAAGCGCCCGCCCGACTTCTTCGAAAAGGACGGCCATGTCGCTGACATCGCCGCCCTGACCACCATACTCCTCTGGCACCAGGAGGCCGGTCCAGCCCATCTCGGTGCAGATCCGTTTCCAGACGGCCGGGTCGAAGCCGATCCGGTCTTCTTCCATCTGGCGCACGATCGCAGGGCTGCAGACCGACTGCAGGAATTCTCGGGCGGTGCGCTTGAGCACCTGTTGCGTTTCGCTTGGGCCAAGGTCCATCTACATCTCCTTAACGACTGCTCCTTAACGACTGCACACTGCTCGGTCGGGCTGGGGAGCAGCCCACGAGGATCCGTTCCGCATTGTACCGCTCCCCCGCAAGCGGAACCACTGGCATCGTGCGGTAGGAAGGTAGGCGAGCCTGCCGCCTAGCTCGGCAGTATCTCTTCCGCTGGCCCTTCCGAAGGGAGAATTCCCCTGCTACACTGAGTCTGATGCAGGACGAGTCGGCGGTTCCACTGCACTGTCATGATGTCGTCGAGGAGCTGTCGCCAGTAGCACGGGCGGCCTGGGGGGGCTTTCTGCGCGCCTACGCGACCATCGTGCGCCAGCTCGACGCTGCGCTCATGGCCGAGCATAACCTCTCCCTCAGCTCCCTCGATGTCCTCTCCAAGCTGGCCGCCGCCCCGCGGGGGCGATTGCGGATGACGGAGCTTGCCCAGAGCGTATGTCTCTCGCCCTCGGGGCTCACCCGGCTGGTCGACCGCCTGGAGCACGAGCAGTTGATCGAGCGCCACCACTGCGAGCACGATGGCCGGGGCCTGTACGCGGCGATCAGCGAGCGTGGCCGGGCCAAGTTCCAGGCCGCGCAGGTCAGCCACCTCGCTCAGGTCCGGGAACAGTTCCTGAGCAAGTTCAGTGAGGCCGAACTCGCCCAGCTCGGCGCCTTTTGGGAGCGCCTCGCTCCCAGCATCTCCCCTTCCTTGAAGAAAGGCGACGATGAGCCGTTTTCTCGATAAGCTCCGCGCCGCGGCGCGGGGCGTTCCCCCACGGATCGGGTTTGGCAGCGGTGGCCCACCGCCCAAGGCGCCCGGAATCGGACTCCTGGCTGCCACCGCCGACCTCGAGCTTGCCCGGTCGGCCGCGCCGCTGGCCGATGCCATCGTGCTCCGCCTGGCCGTACCACCCAGCGACCTCTCTACCCAGCTGAACGGGGTGATCTACGGCCTGGAAGCTCCCCCGGGGAGCGCCCCACCGGACCTCCGGACGACGGGCGCCGATTTTCTCGTCCTCGGGCTGGAGGCAGATGCCGTAGCGTTGCGCCTGGAGGAGGGGGCGAAGCTGCTGCAGCTGCCGCGGGAGATCCCCGATGGCAGCCTGCGGGCGGTCAGCACCCTGCCGGTCGATGGCATCCTCACCGCTGAGCGCCTCGGCAGCCGGCTGGTGGTGGCCGAGCTGCTCCACTTCCTCCGCCTCGGCGCCTTGAGCAGCCGGCCCCTGATCGTGGCTGTCGACCCTCAGTTTGCGCCCGAGCAACTCGTCAGCCTGCGGGATGCCGGGATCGCAGGCGTGCTGCTTCCTCTCACCGGTACCGACGACCTCAACGCCCTCGAGCGCTTCCGCCAGGCAATCGACCACTTCCCGCAGCCACCCCGCAAAGACCGCCCCCTCGACCGGGCGGTTCCCCTCGTGACCCTGCCACCCCCACCCCCACGGCCGGCGCCTGAGCCGGAGATCCCCCAACCCGAAACCACTCCCTTCCCCGACGACGAGTGAGTGGGCGTTAAGCAAGTGAGCTAGCTGCTTGAGGGGTCGGATCGCCTGCCCCTATAATCACGCGCGGGCGACAAGGCGAGAGAGTGTCTGGTTGTCGCCCGAGCTCCGGCGGTGTGAGGGCGTCGCACTGCCAGGCCAAGGTGGACCCGAGGATGAAAGTCTTGTTTCTGCGCGCAGTCGAGAACGTTGCCCAGCCGGGCGAGATTAAAGAGGTCGCGAACGGCTTTGCCCGGAACTTTCTGTTCCCCAAGCAGCTGGCGGTGGCAGCCACCCCAGCGATGCTCAAGCAGCACCAGGCCGCGATCGACCAGGAGAGGAAGCGGCTTGCCCGCGAAAGCGAACGGCTCCAGGCATTGGCTCACCAGCTCGCGGAGGCGAGGGTGACCATCCCAGCGCGTGCAGGCAGCGAAGGTCGGCTCTACGGGTCGGTCACTGCCAGCGACATCGCTGCGGCTCTCGCTGCCCAGCACGCGGTCACCATCGACCGGCGCGACATCATCCTGGAGGAGCCGCTGCGGCGCCTGGGTGAGTACGAGGTAACGGTCCGACTGCGGCGTGAGCTGACCCCGAAGGTGAAGGTCGTCATCGTGCCGGAGGCGACGGAGGCGAGCGCCTGACGAGGGCGGGCGGCCCGGCACCCGACCGGGGTCGGCGAGAAGGATAGAGGATGCTGACCAACGACTCCGCGGTAGACCGGCTTCCGCCCAACGACCTCGCCGCCGAGCAGGCAGTGATCGGCAGCATCCTGGCCGACCCAGACTGCCTGACCCGCCTCCAGCCGCTGATCGAGCCGGAGGACTTCTTTTACGAGCGGCACCGCTGGATCTACGAGGCGGCGCTCGCCCTCTTCGACCGTCAGACCAAGATCGACCTCGTCACGATCGCCCGGGAGCTGGAAGACCATAGTCGCCTCGACGACGCGGGAGGGCCGCTCTATCTCGCCCACCTGATCGCTGAAACGCCGACCTCCCTCCACGTCGAGTACTATGCGGGGATTGTCAAGCGCACGGCGCTCCAGCGCCGGATGATCGCCATCGGCGGGCAGATTGTTGCCCTCGGCTACCAGGCCGGGTCGGACCTCGAGCACGCCATCGCCCAGGCCGAAGAGCTGGTCTACAGCCTCCGCGTCACCCGTGACCGTCGCGGCTTCGTCCATCTTCGCGAGGTCTTGGACGAGCTGTTCGAGCAGACGATCGCGGTGCCAGAAAGCGAGTCGTTAGGCGAGGCGGTGCCAACTGGCTTCATCGACCTTGACCGCCTCCTCGGGGGCCTCAAGCGGTCGGACTTGATCCTGCTAGCCGCCCGGCCGGGCATGGGCAAGTCGAGCTTTGCTTTGAACGTTGCCCTCAACGCGGCCCGCCAGCGGGGCGCCACCGTGGCCATCTGCTCGCTGGAGATGTCGAGCGACCAGCTGGCCAACCGGCTACTGGCCAGCGAGTCCGGCATCGATTCGCGCCGCCTGCGGCTGAACCTCCTTTCCGAAAGTGAGCAGCAGCGCTTGATGGAGACGATCACCGCGCTCGCCGAGCTGAATATCTACATCGATGACACCCCCGCCGTGCGGATTGCTGACCTGCGCGCGCGTGTCCGCCGGCTGCACGCCGAGCATCCGATCGACCTTCTGGTAGTGGACTACCTCCAGCTGATTCACGGGAGCGGCAGCGAAAACCGAGTCCAGGAGATCGGAGAGATCTCGCGCTCCCTCAAAGGGTTGGCCCGCGAACTGGATATCCCCGTGCTCGCTCTCTCGCAGCTCTCCCGCGCTGTCGAGCAACGCTCTCCCCACATCCCGATGCTCTCGGACCTGCGCGAATCGGGCTCGCTCGAGCAGGATGCCGACGTCGTGCTGTTCATCTACCGAGAGGACGTCTACTACACCGAGAAGGAGTGGGAGAAACGGTTCCCCACCAAGCCGTACCCACGGGGGATCGTCGATATCCTGGTGGCAAAGCACCGGAATGGCCCGACCGGCCAGATCAGCCTGCTCTGGTTCGAGA
>JAILZB010000163.1 GCA_023512725.1 Chloroflexota bacterium
GGCCAAAGCGCTCTTCGTGGTGGGGAGCCCGGTGCCGCTCAAGTACGCGCTCGGGGTGGCCGGCTTCCCAGTGGGGGAATGTCGCCTGCCGCTCTACGGTCCGGACGAAGAGACTGCCCGCCTGATCCGCCACGCCATCGAACGCCAGCAGATCGACCTGCCCGCGATCAGCCGCGCTTAGGGCGTCGCCCGGGCTGCCGCCACGGGAACAAACACCTGGGGGCTCCCAGCCAGGATCACCGTTTCCTGGGGCGCAGTCCAGGGGCTGGTCAGGCCGTTGCCATCGCTCGCCCGGGCGCGGAACTGAAACCGTCGGCCCGGGGTGACCACCTCCGGCGCCGTCGGCCCGAAGCCAGCGCTGCGCTCGCTCCCGCGGTACCAGCCGGTCCAGCCGCTCCCTGCGTCGTACTCCACCTCCACCTGGCGGATGCCGGCGCCATCGCTGGCAACCCAGCGCACCGCAAACTGCGTGCCCACCACGACCGCGGGGAGCTGCAGCTCGACCCGCGGGGGAATGTTGTCCACCCGGAGCGCAAGCTGGGCCGGCGGATCCTCGGGGTAGAGGGTAAAGACCTCGGGCAAGCCATGGAAGGAGGTGGTGCGGGCAAAGAGCGTGACCGTCAGGTTGTCGGCGGCTGGCAGAATGAGCGAGCCCTGCCAGCGGGCAAAGCAGCCACTCTCGTAGGGCTGGAAGCTCAGCTCCTGCCAGCTGGTCGGCGCGCCGATGGCGACCTCGACCTTTTCGACCCGGGTGGGAACCCCCTGGCGCGTCGGCTCGCAGTTGGCGCTGGAGGTGCCGCGCACGCTGACCACCGTCCCCGTCAGAACCGTTCCGGCTGCTGGTGCGTCGAATCGAGAGCAGGGGTAAGGGGTGTGAAGGACGCGGCGGCCTGTCGTGGGCGGCTGGGTCACCAGCTCGCGGCAGCCGGCGCCGGGCTCCTGGGCAAGGGCGGCGCCGGCAAACCAGCCGAAGGTGAGGACGCTGACCGCAGCAGCGGAGGCGAGGATGAAGAGCGCGAGGAAGCGCGGCATGGCTGGCTCCCAGCAGCCGGTCGGTGGGCTGCAAGCCGCATTCTAGCAGGCGGGCTGCTAAGATTGGAGGAGGATGCTCGGCGTTTCCCTTGGCGGCCGCTACCGGATCGAGCGTGAGATCGGCGCGGGCGGGATGGCCCGGGTGTTCCGTGCCAGCGACGAGGCCCTCGGGCGGGTGGTCGCCATCAAGGTGCCGCGCGACCCCTACGCCACCGACCCTACCTTTCGGGAACGGTTCCTCCGCGAGGCGCGGGCAGCGGCACGCCTGAGCCACCCCAACATCGTTGCGGTCTACGATGTCGGCGAGCAGGACGGCCGGCCGTTCCTGGTCATGCAGTTCGTCGATGGCCCCACCCTGAAAGACGAGCTCGCGCGCCGTGGCCCGCTGCCGGTGGGAGAAGCAGTTGCCTTCGTGCGGCAGGTTGCCGAGGCGCTCGCCTACGCTCATCTGCACGGCATCGTCCATCGGGACGTCAAACCCGCGAACATCCTGCTTACCCAGCCGCTCGCTGGGGATGGCCCGTGGCGGCGGCGGGCGCTGCTATCGGACTTCGGGATTGCCCGCTCGATCGGCGAGGCGGGGCTCTCGGCGAGCAACGAGGTCTTCGGGACGGTCCAGTATCTCGCCCCCGAGCGGGCCCAAGGGCAGCCAGCGCTCCCAGCAAGCGATGTCTATTCGCTGGGGATCGTCCTCTACGAGCTGCTCACGGGGCGGGTGCCGTTCAACGCCGAGTCGCCGGTGGCGACCGCGCTTGCCCACGCCCGCCAGCCGGTGCCGCCACCCCGAGCCTACAACCCGGCTATCCCCCCCCGCCTCGAACAGGTCATCCTGCGCGCGCTGGCCAAGAACCCGGCTGAGCGGTTCCGGAACGGCGCCGAGTTTGCGGCCGTGCTGGCAGCGCTGGAGGAAGGGGCAGCGAGCGAGACGGAACGCTACGCGCCGAGCGCTGTCCCCCTCGCAGCGCCAACGGCGACGTTCGCGCTCCCGCCCGAGGGGGAGGGGAGCGAAGAGCGCGGTGGCGGGGGCTGCCTCTGGGCCTGGGTGGCTCTCGGGATGGCGATAGCGCTGCTGACCTTTGCCGCGGGGGTGTTTGCCATCGCCAGCCGTGACCGGCTGGGGCTTGCGGCCGCGGGAACGAGCCCGACGGTGGCTCCAGCGCCGACCGTGCCACCCCCTCCCCCAACGCCGACTGCTGTGCCACCGGTGGCGGTGCCCGCCCTCGAGGGAATGGACCTGGCAGGAGCGCGCGCGGCCCTGCGCCAGATTGGGCTTGACCTCAAGGAAGGGCCCGCCGAATTCAGCGCGACGGTGCCAAGCGGTCGCGTCGTCCGGACCATCCCACCCGCTGGGCGCAGCGTCCCGAGCGGGACGGTCGTCGAGGTGGTGCTGTCACGGGGGCCCGAGCAGATCGAGGTGCCGCGGGTGGTCAACCTCAAACTGGCCGATGCTCGCAAGCAGCTCCAGGATGCCGGGCTGACGGTGGTGGAAGTGGGGGAATGGAACGACGCCGTCCCCCGCGAGGTGGTTACCGCTCAGTCACCTGCCGCCGGGCAGAAGCTCCCCCGTGGGGGCAAGGTGACGCTCACCTATAGCCTCGGCCGCGACCGCACGGTGGTGCCGAACGTCATCGGTCTCCGGGAAGACGAAGCGAAGCGGGCGATCGAGCAGGCGAAGCTCCGCAATGCCCCCTACGTCAACCGCCAGAGCCGACGCGACGTTCCCCACGTGCCCGAGGAGGAGTTCCGACGCTTCTGTGTCGGGTGCGTCCTGAGCACTGACCCGGCGCCCGGCACCGAGGTGGCAGTGGGGACGGAAGTGCGGATGGCCGTGCGCGCTCCTGAGCCGTAGCGCCCTACGGCTCGTCTTCTGAGCGCTCGGGGGGAACGTGGCGCTCGGCCAGTAAAGCGGCAAGGAGCTGCTGTCGCTCGCTGGGCGTGAGAGTGCTGACGGGGCGTCGGCGCCGGCGCGGCTGGTCCGCCGGGTCGAAGAGACGAAACCCAGCTTCCAGACTGGCGAAGACTCCCTCTCCCCGCTCGGCCCAGAGGATGGCTGCGATCCGCTCGACCTCGCTCTCAGTGAGGGGGATCCCACTTGCCTGCTGGACCAGGGTATAGAGCCGCGTGCGTTCCTCCACCGGCAGGGCCGCGATCGCCTGGTAGGCGGTGGCCAGGGTCTGGTCGAGACGGGGGTCGGCTGGGCCTTCCAAGCCGCGGTGGTCCCGCCCTTTGCGTGGCATTGTCAGCGCGTCCTCCTTGCCCGCATCCTGCAAGCAAATTATGGCGCGGAGCAGGGGGAGGGTGTCAAGCAATTGCGGGGCAAATTTCTAGATGTTGGGCTTTCTTGATCGCTTGTCCACAATTTCTGGGGTAATCGCCACCGTTAGTCCCATTTTCCCGTCCCCGGGAACGGCTGCTGAGTCCAGGCGAGCGGGTCGACCGCTTCCCCGAGGACCCGGATCTCCCAGTGCAGATGCGGCCCCGTCACGGCACCGGTTGCGCCACTGAGCGCAAGCTGGGTACCGACGGTAACCTCCTGCCCCGGGTGGACGTCAGCGCGGCTCAGGTGATAGTAGCAGCTGTAGACCCCCACCCCGTGGTCGAGGATCACAGCTAGGCCGCGCACGGCGAGTGGCTCGACCAGCACGACCGTTCCCGGTGCGGGGGCGAAGACCGGCGTACCAACCGGACAATCGAAGTCGGTGCCCCAGTGACGACTGGTGATCGGGCCGCCATTGTAGCTCCGGCCAGTGGCGAAATCGGAGGCGATTGGGCAACTGACAGGCCGGACGAACGGTCCACTCCAGCGTGGCTGGGGCGAGACCTGGGCAAAGAGGGCATCGAGGCGGGCGATCTCACGAGCATTGACGGTCGAACCGATCAAGCCACTGGTAGCAGGCGGCAGCCAGACCTCCTCGTTCGGGTAGGCCACCGGGAGTACCCGCACCTCGGCGTTCAGCTCGCTGCGGTTGCCAAGCTCATCGACGGCAGTCAGTCGGAGCGGCCGCGGGCCCGGCCGGGTCATCGCATCGATGCCCACCAGTGCCCAGGACTGCTGGCCGTCGCTCACGAAGACGAGCGAGCGACCAGCGAAGGTGCCGCTCAGCGCTACCGGAACGCTGCTCCGCACCCGGATGACCAGCGTCTGCCCCTGGCCAACGCTAGTCGACGCGGGGTCGAGCGCGAGGATCGGGGGGTGGTTGCGGCTGAGCAGGGTCGCCTGCACCTGGGCCCGGTTTCCCGCCCGGGCATGGTCGCGCGCGCTGGCCGCGAGCACGTGGAGCCCATCCGGCAGGGTCGTGGTGTCGATCACGTGCTCGCCCGCAACGGCAGGGAGCGGCAGGCCGTCCAGCTCGAACCACTCGATCTCCCAGCCCTGCTCGTCCGTAACCTCGAGCACGACGGTGACCTTTCCACGCACGGGACGGTCCGGCACCCGGATGACAAGCTGGGGTGGAGTGGCATCCTGATACCAGGCGAGCCAACGGCTCAGGCGCTCTCCCAGCGCTGGCCAGAGCGCGCCGAACCCACTGGCACCGGCCAGCACGAGCGGCCCAAGGAACAGACAGCCGCGCCGATCGATCCCTCGCACCGCTCCCTCACTCCGATTGTGGCGTGCCTTGCCCGCGGCTGCAAGAGGGGTGAAGAAACGGCGCGCGCTGGTACTGAGATTAGTCTTGATTAACCTCTAAGGTTAAGCTATTGTACCCGGCGAACGGGGGCGAGCCTACACTTCGAGGGGGCAATGCACACGGAACGCCTTCCTTCCCGCCCGCTGCTCGTCGCATGCGAGGTAAGTTACCGGGTCGGGCAGCGGACCCTGGTCGACCGGGTCAGCCTGACGGTCAAGCGGGGTGAGGTGCTGGCGGTCATCGGCCCGAATGGGGCTGGGAAGTCGACCTTGCTGCACCTGCTCTCGGGGGACCTTCCGCTGGCGGGGGGAACCGTCGATCTGGACGGGGAAGATCTCCGGCGGCTCGGCGCGCGGGAGCAAGCCCGCCAGCGGGCAGTGCTGCGCCAGGCCACCCAGCTGCTGCTCGGCTTTCACGCGGTCGAGGTGGTGCTGATGGGGCGCTATCCGCACCTGGGCGACCGCTGTGAGAGCCCGGCCGATCTGGCCATCGTGGCCCGGGCGATGGAGCAGACCGAGACGCTCGCCCTCGCCGACCAACCCTACCCCACGCTCTCCGGTGGGGAAGGGACGCGGGTCCAGCTTGCGCGGGTGCTCGCCCAGACGACGCCTCTGCTCCTGCTCGATGAGCCGACTGCCGCCCTGGACCTGCGTCATCAGCATAGCGTGCTCGCCCTGACCCGGGCGGTCGCTGCCGCTGGGGGAGGCGTGCTGGTGGTGCTCCACGACCTGAACCTAGCCGCCGCTTACGCCGATCGGCTTGCCCTGCTCGCTCAGGGGCGTCTCGTCGCCCTCGGGTCCCCCTGGCAGGTGCTCGAGCCGACGCTGCTCACCGCGGTGTATGGCGTGCCGGTGGTGGTCCAGCCGCACCCGGCGGGCGACTGGCCGCTGGTTCTGGCGACCCCGTACGGCGCACCCCGTCTTTCCTCTCCCTCCTGAACGCGAAAGGAGCTGAATGATGCCAACGCTTCGCTTCCTGCTGCTGGCCCTCATCTTCGTGGCCTGCACGCCAGCAGCCTCCTCGGGTGGACCTTCACTAGCGCCAGCCGCCCCGGTAGCCCCAGCGGCACCGGCCGCCCCGATGGGGCCCAGCTTGCCGGCAACCGTGGTTGATAAGGATGGCCGCACCGTGACCATTCCCGCGATCGACCGGATCGTCTCCCTGAACGGTGACCTGACAGAAGTGGTGTTCGCCCTTGGGCTCGGCGACCGCCTGGTGGGGATCGATACGTCGGCTACCTATCCGCCGGCGCAGGTGGCAACCATCCCCAAGATCGGCTACCAGCGGACGCTCAATACTGAGGGGATCCTGGCGCTCGCTCCCACCGTGATCATCGGCTCCAGCATCGCCGGGCCACCCGCCGTGATCGAGCAACTCCGCGCCGCTGGCGTGCCGGTCGCGATCGGTGAGTTCGGGGAGACGCTCGATGCCCCGGCGCGCAAGATCCGCTTCGTTGCTGCCGCGCTGGGAGTGCGCGAGCGCGGCGAGCAACTGGTTGCCGCGCTGAACCGCGATCTCGCTGCCGTCGAGCAGGCCATCAAGAGCATCAGCCCCCAGCCGAAGCCGAAAGTGCTCTTCCTCTACCTCCGCGGTGCTGCCGTCCAGAGCGTGGCTGGGAGTGGGACGACCGGAGACACCGTGATTCGGGCGGCGGGAGGCATCAATGCGGCAGCCGAACTCGGGATCGAAGGGACCAGGCCCCTCTCGCAAGAGATCCTCGTCGCCGCCCAACCTGAGGTGCTCCTCTTGCTCGATGCCGGCCTCGCCTCGGTCGGTGGCATCGAGGGGCTGCTCGCGGCCAACCCTGCCCTGGCTGAGACGCCGGCCGGCCGGAACCGCCGCTTTGTGAGCCTAGATGACCAGTACCTGCTCGGGCTGGGGCCGCGGGCAGGCAAGGCAATCGGTGACCTCGCGCGGGCGTTCTACCCCTCCCTGCGATGAGCAGCGCTGGTCTTGCTGCCCCGCCAAGCGCCCGCCGCTGGCGCCCACCGGCATTCCTCCTGCTTCCGACGCTGGCAGCGCTCCTAGCGGCGGCGCTGCTGCTCGGGGCTGGCAGCGGGCCGCTCTTCGTTCCGCCAGATGTTGCCATTGGCCTGCTCCTCAAGGCGGCTGGCCTCCCGGTAACGCCTCCTGCAACCCCCCAGCAGGAGACGGTCTTGCTGGTTGTCCGGCTGCCGCGGGTAGTGCTGGCGGCGCTCGCGGGCGCAGGGCTGGCAACGGCGGGCGCACTGCTCCAGGGGGTCTTTCGTAACCCCCTCGCCGACCCCGGGCTGATCGGGGTGAGCAGCGGAGCAGCGCTGGGAGCGGTGGCAGTGATCGTGCTCGGCGTGGCACCGCTCGGTGCTCTGACGCTCCCGGTGGCGGCCTTCCTGACGGGCCTGGCGACCGCTTCCCTCGTCTACCGCCTCGCCCAGCGGGATGGCCGGACCGACATCACCACCATGCTGCTGGTGGGGCTCGCGACAACCGCGCTCATCGGCGCCGTGACCGGGATCTTCACCTTTCGGGCAAACGACCCCCAGTTGCGTTCGATCGTCTTCTGGACCCTCGGTGGGCTGAGCGGCGCACTCTGGCGCACCGTGGGGGTAGCCGCGCCGTTCATCCTACTCGCGGTGGTGCTCGCGCCGCGGCTGGCGCGCCCGCTCAACCTCTTCGCCCTTGGCGAGATCGAAGCGCGCCAGGCAGGGGTAGAAACAGAATGGGTTAAACGGCTGACCATCGTGCTTGCTGCGCTCGCGACCGGCGCGGCGGTAGCCGTCACGGGGCCGATCGGTTTCATCGGGCTGATTGTGCCCCACCTCATCCGGCTGCTGGCGGGCCCCGACCATCGGGTGGTGCTGCCTGGCTCCGCCCTGGGCGGTAGCGCGTTCCTGGTGCTGGCGGACCTGATTGCACGCACCGTCGTCGCACCCGCCGAAGCGCCGGTCGGCATCATCACGGCGCTCGCTGGCGCACCATTTTTCCTCCTGCTCATCCTCCAGACGCGCCGGCGCCGCTCGCTCCTCGGCGGTTAGGGGTGCTCAGGGCACGGTGTAGCGCAGGATGTAGCCATCCCCGGCGGCCCACACTTCATTTGGCGAGACCACCCAGAGCGCCCGCAGGTTGACGTTCGAGGGGATGGCACTCTCGATGTTCGTATAGAGCGACCAGGTCGTCCCTTGCAAGCGCAGGATCGTCCGGTTCTCGCCCACTGCCCAGCCATCGGTCGGCGAAACCAATGCCACGGCATTCAAGCGGTTGAGGGTGGGCGATGAGACCTGCTGCCAGGAGGAACCGGTGAAGCGCATGATGGTGCCGTTGTCCCCGACGACTATAAACAAGCCGCCCCCGGTTCTTTCACCGCAGAAGGTAATCCCGTTAAAATTGGAAGAGATTCCTGGTTCCCTGCTTTCCCAGTAAGCCGCTTCGCTGCCGCTTTGCAGAGCTGAAGACACAAGAATTGTTTCCTCGCCAGCCTTCACCTTAC
>JAILZB010000164.1 GCA_023512725.1 Chloroflexota bacterium
GGGGAAGGTCCACCTGGGCGACAAACCGTTTCGCCGTCTCACGAGCCAGCTTGTAGGTCGCAATCGGGTAGTTGTTCAGCTGGACCGTGACCGTCGAGAGGTCCGGCAGCAGGATATCGGGATAGCTTAACACCAGGCGGAGCACGCTGCCCTCGGTGACGTTCACCTCACCCGGGCCGGGGAACCAGAAATCGATGTTGGGGAAGATCCCATTCACGATCTGGTCGGTGAACCCCAGCTGGGCGAGGGTAAGCAACTCACCGGGAGGGGGAGCCTGGTCGAAGGATGGTGGCGCAGCGCGCCGCTCAATGGTAGCCCCCTGCGCGGTAGGCACCACCACCAGCGCCAGCAGCGTGAGCACACTCAGGATCATCCCCTGGCTGGCACGGGTCCATCTCGACATGGTGTTCACTCCTTCTGCAGCTCGCTAGGTAGGACGGCCGCCCACGACCCGGAACAGCCGCCAGCCCAGGTTTGGCCAGCTCAACGCTGGCGCGGCCCATTCCACCCCACTGCTCATCAGCCCTGGCCACACCTGGCCGACGCGGTCGAGCGTCGCCCCCGGCCCAGGCATCGGCACTAGGACAGAGGTTACCGCACCAACTGGGGCGCGGACGATGAGATCGAAGTCGCGGTCGGCGCGAGTTACAAAACGTTCTGGATGCCCATTGAGAAAGATGAACCGATAGCCCAACAGGTCATCCAGCAGAACCCGCTCGCCCGGTGGGGCAGCCAGCCGGGCCACCTCGCGCTGAGCGCCCCAGACATCGGCATGGGGTCCGGCGGGGGTCAGCAGGGCAGCCAGGAACTCGCGTGGCCACTGGCCAGGCTCCTGGGCAGTGGCCATGGCCGCCGCCGCTGCCACCGGGCTCAACAGCGCGAACGCCGCCACGGCGAGCCGCAGGGTCAGCGGGGTGACCAGTGGCTGGGGCGAGCGTAAGCGGCGGCTCCCGCCAATCGGCCGCGCGAGCCGCGCCGCCAGCCAGCCGACTGCCGCCAGCAGGAGCGGGACGAGCGTCAGCAGGTCGAAGAGCGCGAACGGCGCCCGCCGGAACGGTGCCGCCACCAGCAGGGCAAGCACCGGGGCTGCCACCGCCAGCGTCAGCACCAGGGCAGCGCGGTCCCCCCGCAAGGCGAACAGCACGAGGAGTGCCACCAGCGCGGGGGCGAGCGGCTGGGTGGTGAGCAGGAGCGTTGCGAACTGGGTCGCCAGATCCAGCAAGCTGGCATCGCGATAAGGCACCCCCAGCTCACGCGCCAGCACCGGGTCGCCCACCCCCGAACGGATGGCCGCTTCTTCCAGATGGAAGAGGGGATAGAGCGGGTTCCCGGCGAGCATCGCCGCTCCGAGGCCCCACAGCCCCACCGCGAAGAGCGGGGGGAGCAGATAGAGGATGGCGACCGATTGCACCCCTTCGCCGCCTGTGCGCAGCCAGAGAGCCAGCCCCAGCACGAACACCCCCCACACCCCGATCACGACGAGCCCCGAGAGCCGGGTTAGGGCGGCAAAGCCAGCAAAGAAACCCAGTAGAATAATGGGTTGCAGGGGGAGGTAGCGATCGAGCTCCCCTGCCATGGCGTGCCGCTGGGGCAGGGCAACCCGGTTCACCAGGTACAGCGCCTGATCGACCGTTCCCAGCACGAGGGCAAGGTAGAGCATGGCCGCTGCCCCATTGGCAGCGTAGAGCCAGACTAGTGGGTTGGCCGCATAGGCCGCCAGCAGAATCCAGCGCACTGTCGATGGTGGCCCGAGCCGGCCCAGGATTCGTGCCAGCAGCAGGAAGGCCACGACGCCGGCGATCACCGTCACCACGTTCGTCGCAAAGCCCTCGCTCCGCAGCCAGGGAATGGCGTGGAGGGGTGCCGCGAGGAGGGTCAGCAGCGGCGGGAGGAGAAAGCTGAACGAGACCGAATCCCAATTGCCTTGCTTGAAGATCTGCCAGGCATCGACTGTGCGACCCATCGCCTCAACGTTGTAGAGGCCGAGCCCAAAGGTCAACCAGGCCGCCAGCCCGAGGTAGAACAGCCCCAGTGCCAGCGCTGCCAGCAGCAGGGCGAGCTGCTCGCGCGTCAGCCGCCAACCGCCCTGCGAGGAGGGGCGGCGCACCGCGCTGAGGGGGCGGGAAGCCCGCGCAGCTGGTGGCGGGAACACCCCACCCGCCGGCGAACGGGAGCGCCCCACGGCGGGAGGACGATTAGCCAAAACAGCCCCCCCATCTGGCGGAAGTTGGGCGCTGCCATCATCCTGCTGCAGCATCATGGAACGTCCTCCTCCCCTTCCCGCTACGTGCTCGACCGGACCCGGAACAAGCGATAGCCACTCTCGCGGAATTCGCGGACCAGCGTGGCCCAGGCCTCCCCACCGCTGTAGAGCCGGGGGTAGCGAACGTTGATGGCATCGAGCGCTCCGAGCCCTTGCGGCCGCGGCACGAGCACGTAGCGCACTGAGGCGGTCGGGTTATCGAGGAGCTGGCGGAAGTCACGGTCGGAGGGGATTGCCAGCTTGGCCGGCTCTTTGACCCTGAGAATGACCCCCTGGTTGTTATACGAGTCCAGCAAGATCAGGCCGGGGATCGCATCGAGGGCGGGCACGATCTCGGGGTCGAGCCAGTAGTAATCGCCGTTGGCCACCGGGCGGATGCGCTGGGTCAGGGCGGTGATGAAGGGCCGCTCATCCTGGAGGGCAGGAGCGGCCAACCCGACCCAGCTGGCCAGCGGCGAGAGGGCCACCAGGAGCAGCAGGACTACCCCGCCTGGCCCCACCGATGCTTGCCCGCGCTCATCGACCGTCCGCGTTGCACCGAAGAAGAACGCGGCGGCAGCGACCCCTCCGGGAATGACGTAGAGGAACGAGCGGGTGGCCCCAAAGCTCTGCCCAATCAAGAGGTAGAACGCGGTCAAGAGTGGCACCGCAGACCAGATTGCCAGCAAGACCAGCGCCAGCAGGTTGCGCCGCGCCACCCCCCACACCAGCAGCAGCGGCGCGAGAATGAGGAAGAGCAGCGAGAGCGCGACTATCTTCGCGAGCACAAACTTCGCCACCTCCACCGGCTGGCCAATCACTGCCGTGACTTCCGGTGGCAGGAGCGCTCGCTGGGCCACGTTCGGAAACTCACCAGTCAGGAAGTAGAGCGGGTTACCCAGCGTCAACCAGTTGGCCAGCAGCCAGAGGAAGATGACGTAAAGGGGGACCACCAGGAACATCAGGGTGATGCCTTCCAGCTTTTGCTGGCTGGCCCGGCGGAAGAACTCCCCGAACAGCACCGCCAGGAAGAGGACGAGCATCACCAGCACGCCCTCGTACCGGGCGAGGAAGGCCACCCCAACTGCAAGGCCCAGTAGGGAGAGGGTGCCGAACCGCTCGGGCTGGTATTCCTCCCGTACGAAGAAGTACGTCACCGCCCAGAGGGCAGCAATGAACAGCGACTCGCTCATGCCGTTCGCGGTGTAGAACAGCAGCATCGGGGCAGCAACCGCAGCGGCCAGGAAGACAAACGAGAGCCGCCAGGGAACCCCCAGCTCCCGCACGGCGCGCAGCAGGAAGAGCGCCCCGACCCCGCCAGCCAGAATGCTGACGATCGGTCCAGCCAGGCCACTACTCGCCAGCGGCCGGAAGAGGACGAGCGGCAACTGGAGCACACTCTGGAGGGGGTTCGTCGAAAAGCCAATCGCGGCGAGGTGCGGGTCCCGCGACCAGAAGACCGCCTGGGCGCTCGCCGTGCGCGCGAGCGCTTCGGCCTTCCAGACGTTCCACTCGATCGCCAGGAAGTACGCCAGGATGGCATGAACCAGCACGACCAGCGAGAAGACGACCAGGTCTTCGCGGGCCTGGGCGGAGGCAGCGTAACCACGGAACACCTCTCCAAACGAGCGCGGCGCCGTTCCGGCCGGGTAGGCCGTGGTCGTCATCGCCTTCCTCCCAGGGAGAGCCTCCCGTTCACTCCCCACGCCGTCATCAGCCTAGCACCCGTCCACCCGGCCGGGTGTCGACCGGACCAGCGTAGAGCCCATGGACCGTTTTCTCCCAGTAGAACGGCTTGTAGAACAGCTGGAGAAAGCCTTTCCAGGCCCCGATACTCATCAACGCCCAGTAGAGCGGGCTGATTACCGCGTACTTCACCATGTCGTAGTACTTCCTCCGCACACATCCTGCGACACTGATATACGCGAAGGCGAAGTTCCCGATGTAGAGCGCAAATGCCCCCAGGTAAAAGATGATCCCGGGGAAGATCTGCTCGATGAAACCGGCACGCGTCAGGAACCAGAGCATAGTCAATAGCCAGTAAACTGGGTTCATCAAGAAGGCAAAGAAGGTACCACCTACTACAAAGTTGAAGGAGAGGAACGCCATCGGCCCCAGCTCACGCATCAACCGGAACGGATTGCGCATGTGGACAAGCCAGGTCTGGATGTAGCCTTTGACCCAGCGGGAACGCTGACGAATCCAGTTCCACAGTTCTGAGTTCGCCTCTTCATACGTCGTCGAATCGACGATCGCAGTGGTTAGCCCTTGCTTGTAGAGTCTGATGCCGATATCAGCATCTTCCGTGACGTTCCAAGGATCCCACGCGCCGATCGCCTTTAGCTGCTGGGTACGGAAGTGGTTCGAGGTGCCACCAAGAGGAATAGGCGCATTCGACGCGTCCAAGCCGGGAAGGAAGAGGTCGAACCACATCGAGTATTCGGTGGTGAACCACTTCGTCAACAGGTTCTGACGCCGATTGTAGTAATTCAGCTTGCACTGCACGCAAGCGAGCTTTGGATCGCTCTTTTTGAAGACGAGGATCACCTTCTTGAGCTGGTCCGGATCGGGGATATCCTCGGCGTCATAGATGACAACATATTCGCCTTGCGCCTGGATCAGGCCATAGTTACAGGCCTTGGGCTTCCCTTTCGGCAGGCCATGGGGCACGATCAGGATCTTGAAGTGGGCGGGGAGGTTCGCCGCGAGCAGCCCTTCGAGAGTTTCGGTGTCGTCTTCTTCGATCAGCAGCTTGACGTCCAGCTTCGCCTTCGGATAGTCCAGCCGGTCAATCGCAGCCACTAGGCGTGGTGCCACCGCTGCTTCGCGGTAGAGCGGGATCAGAATAGTGTAGACGGGAAGTTCGCGCTCATCCAGCGCCGCCACCTCTTCCGGCGTGACGGGCACCTCGAGCGAATAGCCGAGGGCCTTGAAGATCAGATAGAAGCGATAGGTCGAAAACGCGACGTAGAAGAGGGTTGCTAGCCCGTTCAGCACAATCAGGTACGGGATCGGTACGAGAAAGAGCAGTACGACTGAGACGACCACGAAGGCCAGGAGAAAGAGTTTCTGCCCGCGGGAGAGGATGCGGATCGCCGAGTCCTCGGGCGAGCGGATCACCAGGTCCATCGCGCTCTGGCGCAGGTACTCGGCACGGTAGACATCCTGGAGGATGGCTGTAATCTCCCCCTCGGTGGTCAGTACCCGTTCGACCTGGCGCCCCGTAATCCGGCGGACTTCTTCGACGGCGGCCTCATCGAGCGGGTCGACCATGGCAATGGTGATGATCCCGTTCTGGACCGCGATCGGCACGAGGCCGTGGCGGCGCTCCAACTCTTCGGGCAGCAAGCGGACGATCTGGGGCGGCGGCGGCATCTTGGTCAGGTCGACCGCGATCAGGCCGTGCTGCATGGCGAGGAATTCGGTCAGCTGGTCCGGCCGCAGGATGCCCAGCGTGATCAACGCCTGACCGAGCCGGGTGCCAGTACGCTGCTGATAGTCGAGCGCGCGTGCCAGCTCCGTCTGGGTAATCAGCCCCGCTTCCAGGAGATACGTCCCCAGGTTCTTGCGCCCGATCGTGCGGTCGATCGCCAGCTCAATGGCGCGGCGCGAGGCCACCACCCAGCGGATCCGGTCGGTGCCGAGCACGCTTGCGACGCGCTCCTGGAGGGCGGTGTCTGCCGGGTCGGCAATGGCCACGACGAACTGATCCCCCTCGACAGCGATGGGCAGCGCGGCGAGGGCACGGGCGGTTTCGAGCGGCATCCGGCGCGCCACCACCACATCGACCGGGTCGATCCAGCGCAGGCGCGTGGTCTCAATTCCCAGGGCATCGATGATCCGTTCGCTGGTCTGGCGCGGCTCCAGGTCGACGTAGGGCAGGCCGAAGACCTCAGCCAGGTCGCGCGCGAGTTCCTCGGGGTTGCGGTCCGTGCTGCTCAGAATTGCGAGGTCGAGCGGTGTTCCGGCGTTCATCTTCTGCTCGGCCTCGCGCCACTGCACGCTCGTCAGGACGTATTTGCTCACGAGGGTGGTGCCGAGCAGAGAGAGCCGCGCGACATCCGGCATCTGCTGGATGACAAAGGTACGCTCGATGGCAGCGATAATCTCCGGCTGGGCCGCCACGACGGGAAGCGCCCGCAGCCCGGTCGCCTGCTCGACCACCTCCAGCCCACTCGCATCGAGAGGGTCGGCCATCGCGACCACCACCGCGCCATCTAGCTGGGTGAGCGGGGCCACGCGGTGGTCGAGGAGCGGGGTCGGCCCCACCCGCTCCAGCAGCGAAAAGTCGAAGCGGAAGTGGTCCAGCTGGACCCGCGGCAGCCCTAACCAGAGCGACTGGACTGCTGCCAGGTCGTCCTCGGTCAAGATGCCGCTGGCCACCAGTGCCCGCGGGAACGGAAGCCCGCGCGCCTCCTGGAGCGCGAGCACCTCATCGAGCTGCTGGTGGGTCAGGAGGCCATCCCGCAGCAGCAGCTGCGCCAGCGGCTCGATCTCGACCCGCACCGGCGTGCTCCGGCCGTAGTACAGCTGGCGCTGCAGCCGCTCGATCAGGGCGGGGTCGGCGAGGACGGTGTTCACCGTCTTGAGCGAAACGTACGCAAGCCACTCTTCGAGCGCGCGGTCGAGTGGGCTGGCAACCGCTAGCTCGATGCTCGTCTCACTCACGCCGATGACAATGGCCCGGTGACGTTCAGCGAGCGGGCGCGGCAGCAGCTGAGCATACTCCGCCTTGAGGAAGGGTGGGCTGGTCACCAGGCCGAGCCCGTACTGCGCCGCCTGGGCTGCCCGTAACCTGGCCTCGTCCAGGCGCATCTGGCGGATGAGGACGTCCACCAGCTCCTCACCGTTCCGTTCGCTGACCTCAAAGGCGAGGTCGATGTCGCTGGCGCGGACAAGCCCTTGCTGGAGGAAGACGAGTGGGAGCGAGAGCACCTCGGGGCGAGTGGTATCCCGGGCGAAGGCATGCGCGATCGCAGCTTCCAGCTGGCCTACCGGGCAGAGCACCGGCCGAACGGTATACCCCGTCTGGTAGGCGAGCTGCTCTAGCGCCTCGCGCCGGGTGTCCTCCGCGATCGCCACCAGCAACACGGTGCCGTCCCCCGAGAAGGGCAGTACCCGATGTTCCATCGCGAAAGCGCGCTCCAGCAGGGCACTCACCCCGGGAGCGACCGGGTACCTCTGGAGGGAGACGGTCGGCAGCCCAAGTCGCAGCGCAAGCGCCGCCAGCAGCTGCTCTTCGGTGACCGTCCCGATCGCGAGGAGAGCGCGACCAAGCGGAATACCCTGCTCGCGATGGCGTATCAGCGCCACCGCCAGCTCTTCATCGCTGAGGTAGCCCAGCAACCGCAACCACTGCCCAAGCAGCACTTCGGGGGGCGGCGGCACCGCTTCCCCCCAGACGGCCGCAATGGCGGCGCGGACCTCGTTCAAGAGCGCACGTACCTGGCGCACGCGGGCGCCGAACTGGCGCTCCAGGCGCCGAATCGTCGTCGCATCCAACGGCCGCGCGACCGCTAGCGTGACTTCAGCACCCGTCCGTTCAATCGGGAGGGCATTCAACGCCCGCGCTTGCTCCAGGGGAAGCAGCTTCGCCACGCGCTCGTTGATCACCTCCCGCCGCAACCGGGTAGCAGCGAGGTCGGCGCTGGCAATCGGCGCCCGGGCCGGCGTCAGGGTCATTGCTGACGAGCCCGCAGTTCAGCGGCCAGGTCGACCATCCGGAGTG
>JAILZB010000165.1 GCA_023512725.1 Chloroflexota bacterium
CCGCCCAGGCAGTACGCAACCACCCCGACCGGCTGATGTGGTTCTGCGGGATCGACCCGCGCCGCCCGGGCGCGGCCGAGAAGTTCGAACGCTGGGTCAAAGAAGACGGGGCCAAAGGCTTCAAACTCTATCCCCCGATGGGCTTCTATCCCTGGGAGGACTGCGTCCGCCCGATCATCGAGAAGGCGATCGAGCTCGACGTGCCGATCCTCTCCCACACTCAGGCTGGGGTGAGCTGGTGCGAACCGATCCACTGGGGGCAGGTCTGCCGGCAGTATCCCAGCCTGAAGGTGATCCTCGGCCATGCTGGCGTCGAATCGCCGTTCTTCTCCACCTACGGCTGGGAGCAAGCCGTCATCGTGGCAGCGCGCTATGAGCATGTCTACCTCGACCCTACCGAATGGCACCTCTGGGGTGCCCTCAAGGACGTGCCCGAGTTGATCCGCCGCTTCCACGTGATGAAGAGCCACGTTGGCGCTGAGAAGATCGTCAATGGGACGGACAATCCGCTTGGCCGCGATGGTGCCGATAACGGCGATGGGGAGTGGATGTTCATCCTCCGCAACTTGCCTACCATCGGCCGCTGGTTCGGCTACACCTTTACCCAGGAAGATGTCGACCTGATCCTCGGGGAGAACGCCGCCCGCCTGCTCAAGCTCCCTCCCAAGGAGCGGATGAAGGCAGCGCCCGCAGTCACCACCGCCGCCGTCTAGCCAGTGCACGCGCCCCCTCCCGTGGCCACCGGTGAGGTCGGGTGCCTCCCCCCTCCTCGCGCACCTACCTGACCGGCCACGGAGCGCGCTGGGTTCGCGGGAGCGGAGGGGCACCGGCCACGAGGGGTGCTTCTAGGTGCGCTTGCTGGGGGCATGCCCCTTGGCTATACTGGCGCCAGCTACTGGTTCCAAGAGCCCACCATGTCTCCCAGCCTGCCTCCATTTGATCCTGCCAAGCTGCTGGACGTTGCGCGCTGGCTGAACCCTCAGCCAGGGCCGCCCTCGAGCTGGTATACCATCCTGGGGGCGGTCTTCCTGGTCGCGATCGTCGTCGGGCTCTACCTCCAGTGGTTCGCGCCGCGGATCTTCTTCCCGGACGACCGCTACCGGGGGCAGCTCGCCCGCAACATCGGCCAGGGGATCCTCTGGGTCGCGGGCATCGGGCTGACGGTCGTGGTGTTCCGCCTCCTCGATGTCGGCTTCTTCAGCATGCGGCTCTGGCTGCTGCTCGATGCGATGCTGGCCCTGGTGCTGCTGGGCTACCTCGTCTGGTACCTCCGCACGGTCTACCCCAAGCGGATTGCCGTGATCGAGCGCCAGCGACGCAATCGAGAGTTCCAGCCCGCGCGGAAGCGCTAGGCGGCGAGCTGGCGGGCAACCTGACGGAGCACTCCACTCAGGTCAATGGTCGGTGGCCGCTGACCGAAGACGTCCAGTAACCGCTGGGAGAGGGTCAGCGCCCACCGGAGGGCGCTCGTCAGGGTGGGGCGGCGAGCGCTCTGGACGGGAGCACCGTTCAGTTCGAGCACGGCGCGTACATAGCCAGGCCGCGCTCGGAGGCGCAGCACGAGCTGAAACCCCGGGCGGTCACAGAGGGTCACCTGCGCCTGGCCAGCGCGAGCCACGAGCATACTCCTCGGGGAAGTGGCGGGCATTCTACCGCGCCTGCTGCTCCCGCTCAAGCAGATACGGTGGCACGCACCCGAAATTCATCCCGGGTGCCAGGCTGCCAGGTCCGCTTGACCGGCCGCCCTTAGCTCTGGTACCATCAAGGCGGACGGCGCATTCGTCTAGTGGCCTAGGACATCGCCCTCTCAAGGCGAAGATCGCCGGTTCGAATCCGGCATGCGCTACCGGGCGGGGTGACCCGCCCGTTTTTGTTGCCTGCCGCCAGAGCCTCAGCCTGAGGAGACCGCGGGAGCGGTAGTTCCTGCTTGGGAGGGGACAGCCCGCGCTGGCGTGGCTCCCGCAGGGGGAGCCGGCGAGGGAAGCCAGCGGCGACGCGTCACCGCTGCGTGCCTCCGCTGGGCAGCGCGAGGAAGAATGCTAGGCTGCTGGTGCGGGGGTGGGAGCGTCGGCCGGCGCAGGAGTTGCTGGGCTCAGATCCAGGACGTGGTGGAGGGCAGCGAGCCCAGCGGAGAGGCTTGTTACCACCGGCTTGCCGAACGCGGCCTCGAATTGGGCGAGCGCATCGAGCGTGAAGAGGTCGGTGCAGGAGAG
Source organism: Chloroflexota bacterium (assembly GCA_023512725.1). Taxonomy (GTDB): domain Bacteria; phylum Chloroflexota; class Dehalococcoidia; order SpSt-223; family SpSt-223; genus JANWZD01. The sequence goes on from JAILZB010000165.1 coordinate 2,214, forward strand.
AAAGACGGCATCGACCTCAACGCCGGCGAGGACCTCCTGCCCGAAGGCGATCAGCTCTTCCGCCGTCAGCTCCGGAGTGGCAACGCCCGGGATCTGCAGCCCGCGCGCGACGGGCACCTCGAAGCCGGCAGCGCGCAGCGCGCGCGCGATCTGCTCGGTGCCGGCCTCTGGATAGGGGGTGAGAACGCCCACGCGCCGCGCGCCCAGCGCGCGGAGTGCCTCGATGGCAGCAGCCATTACCGAGACGACCGGGGCACCCGTCTGCTCGCGGATCTGCTCCATCAGGGCGCGCTCATAGTCGCTCCCCCGCAGGGCGCCAGCGGTGGTACAGGCGAACAGCACCGCATCCGGCCGCAGGGTCGCGAGGTCGGCAACGGCATGCGGCAGGTACTGGTCGAGCATGGCCGCGGGCCCACCGTCGGGTGTGAAGCGCATCCGCGCGGTGTGGACGGTCACCTCCGGTGGCAGGTGGCGGTTCAGCTCGGGCTCGGCGGCCGAGTTGGTCGAGGGGACCAAGAGGCCAAGGCGCTTACGACGTGGATGCATCCGGCTCTCCTCCTAGCGGCGTCGTTGGGCGATAGGCTTCCAGCCGACGGCGAACGGCATCCAGGAACTGGCCCGCCGTCGCGCCGTCGAAAATACGGTGGTCGAAGGTAAGGCAGAGGTTCACCCGCGCCCGTGGCGCGATGCTGCCGTCGGCGAGCACCACCGGCCGGCGCGTGATCGCTTCCAGGGTCAGGATGGCGGCCTGGCCAGGAGTGGGCAGCGGGAAGGAGAGGAGCGAACCGAAGGCACCGGTGTTATTGACCGTAAAGGTGCCACCACTCACGTCTTCGGGCCGAAGGGTGCCAGCCCGCGCCTGCTCCGCCCGCTGGAAAGCCGCTTGAGCCAGCTCGGCCAGGGTGAGCTGGTCAGCGTCGCGGATTACCGGTACGATCAGCCCCTCCTCAAGCGCCACGGCAACCCCTAGGTGGACCCGACGCGAGCGGACGATCCGGTCGCCCTCCCAGCGGCTATTGACGATCGGAACTTCCGCGAGCGCCTCGCAGGCAGCGCGAAGCACAAAGGGAAGGTAGGTCAGGGGGATGCCGAACCGCTCACGAAACGCCGCCTTTGTCGCCTCGCGCAGGGCGACCAGCCCGGTCACGTCGACTTCCTGGAGCGTCCAGGCGAGGGGCACCTCGCGAACCAGGCGGCTGAGGCGTTCCGCCAGCTGGCGGCGCAGTGGGCTGAGCGGCACCACTTCCTCGTCGGTTGAGGTGGCCGCCTGGTGGGCGACCAGCGCCAACACGTCCTGCCGGGTGACCCGCCCCCCCGCGCCGCTCCCACGGAGCGTACGGAGGTCGATCCCATGCTCGCGGGCCAGCTTGCGTACTGCCGGGCTGTACCAAGGGGTGGGCGTTTCGGCGGGCCCATGACTGATCTCCGCGAGGGGGGCACCTACGGGCACGGTCTCGCCGACGGCTGCCCACTGCCGTACCAGCACGCCCGCCACTGGCGACGGGATCTCGACCGTCACTTTATCGGTCATCACCTCCACGAGCGGTTCATCCCGCGCGACCGAGTCGCCTGGCTGCTTCAGCCAACGCAGGATGGTCCCCTCGATCGCACTTTCGCCCAGCTGCGGCATCCGCACGGGCGCGCTCATCCGCTTACCTTGACATCGTGCAGCTGGAGCACGAACGGCTGAGCTGTCCACGGGTCGAGGGTGGCTCGGAGAGCAGGGTAAGCCGGGCTCTCCCAGAAGCGCTGCCAATCTTCCCGGCTGCGCCAGTCGATCTCGTAGCGGTAGAGATAGGGCCCTCCGCTGAAGTGGAGCAAGCGCGCGCCGAGACAGCCCGGCTGCTCACGGAGCAGTGCGTTCGCCTGGCGGGCAGCTTCCTCCAGCTCCAGCCGGCGCCCCGGCTGCAAGTGGAGGTCCGCCAGGGCGACGAACGTTGCCTCAGGCAGGGTCATACCGAACCTCGGTGGCAGGGTAGCATGTTTGGGCGGCTGCTGCAGCCGCCGACCAGTATGATCTGGGGTGATGCCCGAGAGCACGGTGCCCCCGGTGCCGGTGACGACCAGCTGCCCCCTCTGCGGGACGACCGCGCCAGGGGGCACCCTGGCCTGCCCGGCCTGTGGAGTCCGCCTACCGCCCGCACTCGCGCCGGCGCCACCGCCCTCGCGCCGCCTGCCGGGGTGGGTGGGAGTGCTGCTGGCGCTGGGCCTGGGGCTGGCCTGCCTAGGTGGCGGGCTCGCCGCAGTGGTGGTGGGTGGCTCCCGCCCAGTGTCCTCCAGCGCCGGGTTGCTGCGGCCGACCAGCACGCCTCAGCCGGGGGGGATCTTCGAGGCGAGCGAAGTCCGCAACCCCTACCAGGCGGCGCCGTTCGGGGCGTCGGTGCGGCTGCGGATTGGCGCGCGCGAGCTGCTGCTACGGGTGGTCGAGGTGCGTCGCGAAGCCTACCTGGACCTCGTGAGACTGGGGGTGCCCGTTCCCGCTCCGGAGCCGAGCTTTGACTATCTGCTCATCCGCCTGCGTATCGAGTGCGTCGCAGGACCAGGCCAGCCGTGGCCGGTACCACCGATCGTTCAGGATGTGATGGCGCAGGGCCAGACGTGGGGTCGTCCAGCGTTCCCGCCGCCGCCACCATCGTTTACGGGCGCTGTCCTCGCCGGGCCAGGCACAAGTCACGAAGGCTGGCTGGCACCCGCGCTCATTCCCCGCGCCGGGCAGGAGGAGGCGTTGCTCGCGCTTCAGCTGCTCGGTGCGAGCGGGGAGGTCTGGTTCCATCTGCGCTAGCGGCAGCCCACGGTGACTTCCCGGCCCCAGGAGGTGCCCGGGCCACGAGCAGCTGGGCCCTGGGGCTCGTGCCACCAGCAGGGCGGCTGCTCTGCGAGGGGTCTCCACGGAGGGAAAGGAACGCCGCGCTGCGAGGAACGGACACTGCCAGTGCATCCCCACGCAGGGAACGCTGCGCGCTGCACGGGCGGCGAGAGCGGCCCTGGAGGGATTCGAACCCCCGACCGTCCGCTTAGAAGGCGGCTGCTCTCTCCCCTGAGCTACAGGGCCCCGCTGCTGACTATGCCATTCCCCCGGGAAACGGGTCAAGCGTGCCGCTGCCTCCCCGGAGGATGGAATACAATCCACCCTGGAAGTCATGCAGGAGGGATACATGGGGCGTTACGCTGATGTCTACGAACGTTCGCTGCGCGACCCCGAGCAATTCTGGGGGGAAGCGGCCACTGCGATCGACTGGATCACTCCACCCGCGCAGGTCCTCGACCGTTCGAACCCGCCGTTCTACCGCTGGTTCCGCGGTGGTGTGCTCAACACAGCGGCCAACTGCCTCGACCGCCACCTTCCCCAGCGGGGCGACCAGCTCGCCCTGATCTCTGACAGCGCGATGACTGGCGAGGTCCGCCGCTTCACCTACCGCGAGCTGCGGGATGCCGTGGCCCGTTTCGCCGGTGCCCTCGCCCGCCAGGGCGTGCAGAAGGGTGACCGGGTCATCATCTACATGCCGATGGTGCCGGAGGCGGTGATCGCGATGCTCGCCTGCGCCCGCCTCGGTGCCATTCACTCGGTGGTGTTCGGTGGCTTCGCCTCCCGCGAGCTCGCCACTCGGATCAACGATGCCAAGCCGAAACTGATCGTCTCGGCGTCCTGCGGCTTGGAGCCCGGGCGGATCGTGCCCTACAAGCCGCTCCTCGATGGCGCGCTCGAACTGGCCAGCCACCAGCCCGAGCACTGCATCATCCTCCAGCGGGAAGCCCAGCGTGCCGAGCTGACCCCCGGTCGCGACCTCGAGTGGGAGGAAGCCGTTGCCGGCGCCACGCCCCACGACCCCGTGCCGGTGGCGGCAACCGATCCCCTCTACATCCTCTACACCTCCGGAACGACCGGCCAACCCAAGGGGATCGTCCGCGATAATGGTGGCCACGCGGTCGCCCTCCGCTGGACGATGCGCTTCATCTACGGGGTAGAGCCGGGCGAGGTCTACTGGGCTGCGTCGGACGTCGGCTGGGTAGTGGGGCACTCCTACATCGTCTACGGCCCGCTGCTGCATGGCTGCACCACCGTTCTCTACGAAGGCAAGCCGGTCGGCACCCCTGATGCTGGCGCCTTCTGGCGGGTCATCGCCCAGCACGGCGTGGTCACGCTCTTCACCGCCCCGACGGCTTTCCGCGCCATCCGACGAGAGGACCCCAACGGCGAGCTGATCCGGCGCTACGACCTCTCGCGCTTCCGGGCGCTCTTCCTGGCCGGCGAGCGGACCGACCCGCCGACCCTCATCTGGGCGCAGGAGCAGCTCGGGGTGCCGGTCATCGACCACTGGTGGCAGACCGAGACCGGCTGGCCGATCGCGGCCAACCCGGTCGGGCTCGGCATGCTGCCGGTCAAGCCCGGCTCGCCGACCAAGCCCATGCCCGGGTACGACGTGCGGGTGCTCGGCGAGGACAACGCCGAGCTCGGCCCCGACCAGATCGGCTCCATCGCCATCCGGCTGCCGCTGCCGCCCGGGTGCCTGCCGACGCTGTGGAACAACGACGCGGGCTACGAGAAGTCCTACCTCACCCGCCACCCCGGCCACTACTTGACCGGCGACGCCGGCTACAAGGACGAGGACGGATACCTCTACATCATGAGCCGCGTGGACGACATCATCAACGTGGCCGGCCACCGGCTGTCCACCGGGGCCATGGAGGAGGTGCTGGCCTCGCACCCCGACGTGGCCGAATGTGCGGTGATCGGCGTGGCCGACGAGCTCAAGGGCGAGGTGCCGGTCGGTTTCGTCGTCACCAAGGCCGGCGTCACCCGGCCCGAGGCCGAGATCGTCCGCGAGCTCGTGGAGCGCGTGCGCCAGCAGATCGGCCCGGTGGCCGCCTTCAAGACGGCGCTGGTGGTCAAGCGGCTGCCCAAGACGCGTTCGGGTAAGATCCTGCGCGGGACCATGAAGCGCATCGCCGACGGGCGCGAGTACACGACGCCGGCCACGATCGACGACCCGGCGATCCTGGGGGAGATCGCCGAGGTGCTCCAGGCCGCCGGCTACGCGAAGAGGAGCGCCTGATGCTGGCGGCGTGCTACGAGGGCGCGGGCCGCCTGCGCGTCGTCACCGTGGACGAGCCGAAGCCCGGTCCCGACGAGGCCCTGCTCAGGATGCGGCGGGTGGGGATCTGCGGGACCGACCTGCACATCTACCAGGGGCACCTGGACCACCGCGTCCCCCGCGGCGGCATCCTCGGCCACGAGACGTTCGGGGAGGTGGTCACGGCGCCGGCCGGCAGCGGCTTCGCGCCGGGCGACCGCGTGGTCGTCGAGCCGCTCTCCGTCTGCGGCGCCTGTCGGGCCTGCCGGATGGGCGCCTCCTACCTCTGCTACTCGCTGAAGGTGCTGGGCGTGGACCTGCCCGGCGGCCTGCAGGAGTACTGGGCGGTCCCGACGGCGCGGCTGCTGCGCGTTCCGGCCGGCGTCCCTGACGACGTCGCCGGCGTGATCGAGCCGCTGGCGGTCGCCGTGCACGACGTCCGTCGGGCCGGGGTGAACGCCGACGACGTGGTGCTGGTGTTCGGCGGCGGGCCGATCGGGGCCCTCATCGCGCTCGTCTGCCGGCAGCGCGGCGCCCGGGTGGCGGTGGCCGAGATCAACCCCTTCCGGGTGGATTGGCTGAAGGGCTGCGGCCTCGAAGTGCTCGGTCCCGGTGTGGACCCCGCCGCCTGGGCCCGTGAACGCACGGGCGGGGTGGGCGTGGACGTCGCC
>JAILZB010000166.1 GCA_023512725.1 Chloroflexota bacterium
GCACTGGACCTGGCAGAATGGTACCACCTCGTCCTCCGGCGCGGCGGCAGCCATGGCGCCGAGCGCGGCACCCTGGATGACCCCCGCCGGATTGCCGCTTGCCACCAGCTCGCGAGCGGCGCTCAGCCCAGCAACCGCGACCGTGGCAGCCCGACGCACCCGCCGGAGTTCGGCCGCGCTTTTCCACATCGCCGCTGCCTCAGTCAGGTCGGCGCAGTCGTGCCAGGTCGCGGCGTAGCCGGCCGCCCGCAGGATATCGGCCGAGCCACCATCGGGGAGGCTGGCTTCCGGGCCGTAGGCCGGAAAGGCAAGCGGCCCATGTTCGTAGCCGATCTTCGCCAGCCGGTCGTAGGCGCCGAGCACGCTGCGGAGGTAGGCGAGCGCTCCCTCACCGGCCGGCTGGAGCACGCCTTCGACCAGCCGGTCAAAGATGAGTACGCGGTCGGCCCAGCTCGCGCTGGCCCGGCTGGCCTCTTCGCGCGGCACGAGCAGGATGATCTGGCCCGCTTGGCGTACGAAGCAGAAGCTATCGCCCTGGCGTGGCAGGTAGCCGGAGGCCATCAAGACGTTCGCGGGGGCGCGGAGCACCAACGCTTCGTAGCCCTGGGCAGCCATCAGCTGGCGCAGCAACTGCACGCGCTGGACGTCTCGCTCCATCCCATCCTCCGCAGGGTGGTATTAGTGGCCGAACAACACCAGGCGCGTCACGCTCCACAACAGCCCGGCGGCCGCTACGACCGCTACCCCGCTGACCACCCGCTGGGTAGTCACCACGCTGCCGGTCGGCCGCTGCTCATCGAGCAGCAGCTGCCAGCGAGGGAGGACGACAAAATGGGCCACTCCCGCCAGCCCCAACGAGAGCACGACGAAGATGTGCTTGACCACGAGCACCTGCCCGTAGGGACGGGCGCGGAGTTGCAGCAACTGCTCGTAGCTGGTGGCAAACTCGGTGACCGGGTTGTTGAGCGTGTTGTAGACCCCGGTGGGGATCAGCAGCAACAAGCTCCCCCACATCCAGGGGACGAGCAACGCGTACAACCGCTCGCGCTGGCTTTCGCTCAGGCCCGGCGCGACCAGCACCAGGAACTGGACGGTGATCCCGCCCAGCCAGACGATCGCTGTCAGGAAGTGCACCACCATCGAGAGGTATTTGGCGCCGTCGCGGTAGCCGAGGATGCTGCCCAACCGACCGAAGTCAAGTGCGGGCAGGCCAAGCCCTGCGGCCACCAGCAGGGAGAGGAGCAAGCCCACCAGGACTCCAGCCGGGTACGTGCGCGCCAGCAAACGGGTCATGACTTCCCTCTCTCAAGATGGTCCAGAAAGCGGCCGATGCGGGCGAGCGCTTCTTCGATCTCTGCCAGCGAGGTAGCATAGCAGCAGCGGACGTATCCTTCGCCCATCTCACCAAAGGCCGAGCCAGGCACCACGGCGACCCGCTCTTCCGCCAGCAGCCGTTCCGCAAACTGGTCGCTCGAGAGGCCCGTGCGGCGGATCGAGGGGAAAGCGTAGAAGGCCCCTTGCGGCTCGAAGCACTCCAGGCCAAGCTGGCGGAAGCCACTCACCATCACCCGGCGCCGGCGGTCGTACTCTTCCACCATCTCCTGAACGGCGCGCTCGCCGTGGCGCAGCGCCTCGATGGCAGCCAGCTGCGCCATCACGGGGGCGCAGAGCATGGTGTACTGGTGGATCTTCATCATCGCTTCGATCAGGTCTGGCCGCGCACAGGCGTAGCCGACCCGCCAGCCGGTCATCGCGTAGGCTTTGGAGAAGCCGTTTAGCAGGATCGTCCGCTCACGCGCCCCGGGCAGACTGGCCAGGCAGACGTGCTCCACGCCGTAGACCAGCCGGTCGTAGATCTCATCTGCCACCACGATCAGGTCGTGACGAGCGGCAAACTCGACGATGGCCGCGGCATCCTGGCGTCGGAGCACTGCTCCAGTGGGGTTACTCGGGTAGCCAAGCAGGACCGCCTTCGTTCGCGAGGTGAGGCGCGCTTCCAGCTCTTCCACCCGCACAACGAACTGGTGCTCGGGCCCGGTCGGGACGGGCACCACCTGCCCCCCCGCAAGCAGGATGCACGGTCGGTAGGAGACGTAGCCGGGGTCCGGGCAGAGCACCTCGTCGCCGGGATCGAGAATGGCGCGCATTGCGAGGTCCAGCCCTTCGCTCACGCCGACCGTCACCAGCACCTCGCGCGTGGGGTCGTACTCCAAGCCGTAGCGTCGCCGGAGGTGACGCGCGATCTCAGTGCGCAGCTCGAGCAGCCCGTAATTGGAGGTATAGGAGGTCTGGCCCCGCTCCAGGCCGTACATGGCTGCTTCGCGGATGTGCCAGGGGGTGACGAAGTCGGGCTCGCCAACGCCGAGCGAGATGACGTTCTCGAGGGTGGAGAGCAGGTCGAAGAACCGCCGGATCCCGGAGGGGGGCAGGTCGCGCACGACCTTTGCGACCTGGTTTCGGTTGGCCACTGGATCTAGGCGAGTTGCCATCGCTCTTCCTCTCCTTCGCCGATCGCGACGACCCGCCCTTCCCGGGTGAGCTTGCGCAAGATCGACTGCACCTGGCGGCCGGCGAGTTCGACCAGGTCCGGAGCCAGCCCCTGGTAGACCGCCGTCACGATCGCCGCCGGCCGGTCAAACCCCGCCTGGAGGGCAGCGAGGACCTGCGCTTCGCGTTCACGCCGGTGGGCCAGCACCCCCGCCACCGCAGCATGGGGGTCGGCGAGCGGCGGTCCATGCCCGGGGAGGATCCGGGCCATCGGGAACTGGAGAAGGCGTTCCAGCGAGGTCAGCAACGCCGCCATCTCTCCGTGCGGCGGACTGACCGAAGTCGTTGCGTCGCCAAGCACCAGGTCGCCCGTCAGCATCAGCCCGGATTCGGGTAAGAAGAAGCAGAGGTGGCCGGGACTGTGGCCGGGCGTATGGATCGCCTGAATGGTAACCCCGCCGACGCGGAGGAGAGCACCATCCTCGAGGGTGCCATCAACCGTGAGGCCCGGCCGCTCTGCCCCGCCTTCGCTAGCCAAGAGGGGCACTTCCAGCGGATGGCAGAGAATGGGGGCGCCGGTGAGGGCGCGCAGGCGCGCTGCTCCGCCGCTATGGTCGCGATGGTGATGAGTGAGCAGGATCGCCCGAAGGCGCGGGTTGCCCATCCCCGCAAGATAGCCAGCGATGAACGCGCTGGGCGCATCCAGGTCATCACCCGTATCGATAACGACCGCCTCTTGGACAGTGCCGATAATCGTGACGTGGGCGCCGAAGCGCGGTCGCCAGGCCGAATCAGCAAGAGGCAACCAGTGTACGCCCGGCGCGACCTGCTCCCCGCGCCAGCGGGGCCAGCCCTCCGCGCTCAAGGCGCAACCGCGAGCCGTTGCGGTGTCGGCTCGTCACCGTCCAGGATGACACCTTCCTCTTTGTAGCGCTTCATGATGAAGTGGGTCACCGTGCCCTGGACGGCTTCTAGGGTCGCCAGGCGCTCGGAGACGAAGAGACTGATCTCGCGCATCGAACGGGCAACCACCATCACCGCGAGGTCGAAGGTGCCCGAGACAAGCCAGACCGATCGCACTTCCGGGTAGCGGTAGATCCGGCTGGCGACAGCGTCGAAGCCGACTTCGCGCTGAGGAGCGCAGCGGACTTCGATCAGGGCGGCGATCTCCTCCTCCCCAGCGCGCTCCCAGTTGATGACGGTGCGGTAGCCCAGGATGATGCCCTCCGCCTCAGCGCGGGCAATCAGCTGGCGGACGGCGTCTTCGGCCAGCCCCGTCATGGTAGCGATAGCAGCCGGCGTCAGCCGGGGGTCGCGCTCGATCGCTTTCAACACCAGTTTCAGGGGTGCCTCGTTCGTAGGATGAGTTTCCATCACGCTATCCGGTTTCACTCTCGTGGGGGACATGCTGCGCCGGTGCACCCGCCTGCCCGAGTGGTGGCCGCAGCCGGTGCCAGGGGGTTGCTTGTTCGAAGGCATGCCCGACGCGGAGGAGCGTCGCCTCATCGAACGGTTTGCCCAGGAGCTGCATCCCCACCGGCAGCCCCTTACTCAGACCAGCCGGCACCGCCAGGCCACAGATGCCCGCGATATTCACCGGCAGGGTACAGACGTCGCTCAGGTACATCTGGATCGGGTCCGCTACCCGCTCGCCCAGGCGGAACGCCACTGTCGGCGAAGTCGGGGTGACCAGCACATCATAGCGGGTAAACGCCTCGTCGAAGTCGCGTTTGATGAGGGTGCGCACTTTCTGGGCCTTGAGGTAATAGGCATCGTAGTAGCCAGCGGAAAGGGCGTAGGTACCGAGCATGATCCGCCGCTTCACCTCGGGGCCGAAGCCTCGCCCGCGGGTCCGCTCCATCTCGTCCCACATGCTCGTCCCTTCGGCCAGGAACCCGTACTTCACGCCATCATAGCGAGCAAGGTTCGCCGAGGCTTCCGAAGGCGCGATGAGGTAGTAGACCGCCAGGGCGTACTCGGTGTGAGGAAGCGAGACCTCCCAATCGATCGTGGCGCCGAGATCGGCGAGGGTTTGGATTGCCTGGCGCAGGGTGGTGGCGACCCCCGGGTCGACGCCCGCGGCAAAATACTCGCGCGGCACGCCGATCCGGAGGCCACGCAGGTCGCCCGTGAGCGCCTCGCGGTAGCGCGGGACGGGCAGGTCGGCCGTGGTCGAGTCGTTGGGGTCGTGGCCGGCGATCGCTTCCAGGACGAGCGCGGCATCTTCCACCGTCCGGGTGATGGGGCCAATCTGGTCGAGTGAGCTCGCAAAGGCAACCAGCCCGGAGCGACTAACGCGCCCGTAGGTCGGCTTCAACCCAACGACGCCGCAGAGTGCAGCGGGCTGGCGGATGCTCCCCCCCGTATCCGAGCCAAGGCTGTAGACCGCCTCGCCCGCGGCAACAGCAGCCGCCGAGCCGCCGCTGGACCCCCCCGGCACCCGCTCGAGGTCCCAGGGGTTGTGGGTGGGAAAGAAGGCGGAGTTCTCGCAGGATGAGCCCATGGCGAACTCATCCATGTTCGTCTTGCCGAGCAGCACGGCGCCTTCCGCTTGCAAGCGGGTGACCACCGTGGCGTCGTAGATCGGGACGAAGTGCTCCAGCATGCGCGAGGAGCAGGTGGTCCGCACGCCGCGCGTCGAGATCACGTCCTTGAGCGCCATGGGGATGCCCAGGAGCGGGCGACGTTCCCCCTGGCCGAGGCGTCGGTCAGCCGCCTCGGCCTGAGCGAGCGCGAGCTCGGGTGTCACGGTGACGAACGCGCGCACCAGCGGCTCGACCGCGGCGATCCGATCCAAGTGGGCCCGTGTCAGCTCGACGGCCGAGATCTCACGGCGGTCGAGCCGGGCCTGCGCTTCGGTAATCGAGAGGTCGTACAGCTCCACGCGACGGTCAGTCCTTGCTCATCAGGTATTGGATGGTCGGCCAGTTGCGCTCGAGGACCTTGCGGAAGCGCCGAGCGAGCAGGTCCTGGAACTGGGCGGGGGTCTGACCGAAGTATTCAGCCAGCCGTGGCCAGTTCGGCCGGATGAGGACCCCTTCCGGGTGCGGCGCGGTGGTGGCGAGGTCCGGTGCCAGGCCAGGATCGATCAGGTAGCGCAGCAGCCGGTGGCGGTCATGGTCGTCCGGACGGACGAGGAACTCGCGGTCGCGGGTGGTCAGGCCACGCTTGACTAGCAGGGCGAGCAGCACACCCCCCTCGATCATGACGTCCTCGGCGCTACTCCGCGCCTGCGCGTTCAGATAGGCCTGGATCTCGCGGAACAACCCCTCGCTCGCCATGTTATTTCGGTCGCTGGAGGGTCTGGCGGAGCAGCTCGACTAGCTGCTCTTGCTCGGCCCGTGGCAGGTCGGTCACCCGCCGCACGCCCGCAGCTTCCATCCGCTCCTGGATCAGCCGGATGACATCTTCGATGGTGTCGCGCCGCCCGTTCATTCCTCGAGCACCGCACGGACTCGGAAGTAGTCGCCCTCGCGTCGGGGTGCGTTCTGCAGCACCTCCTCGACCGGGAAGGAGGGGCGGGCCACATCCTCGCGCAAGACGTTGGCCGCCGCGAAGACCTGAAAGGTGGGCGGGACGTCGTCGGTGTTGAGCTGCTTAAGGACGTTAAACTGCTCGAGGATAGCGCCGAGCTGGTTGCGCATGCGCTCGACCTCCTCCTCCTCCAGCCGGAGGCGGGCCAGGCGGGCAACGTGCAGCACCTCGTCGCGACTGAGGCTCATCCTGCAAGGAGTATAGCAGCGGCTGCCGACCCGACGCGCTGAGGAGGCCACTTCTCCTACACTTGCACCTGCAGCCGCTGGCAGGCCAAGCGCTGTAGTGGAGGAGGCTGTTGAACGAGACGATCGGTGACCAGGTGTTCGATATTGCCGTGCTGGGCAGCGGACCTATCGGCGCCACCAGCGCCTATCTGCTTACCCACCAGACCAACCGGCGCATCGCCCTGATCGCCCAGGAACCCCAGGAAGACCACCGCGCCACCTACCGGTTTTCGGGAGGATCGATCCGGCTGTACTGGGACGACCCGCGGAAGGCCCAGGCCGTCGCTGAGACGGCAGCCCTCATTCGCCAGCTCCATCAGGACGGCGTGGAGCTCGACCTGCTCGAGAATGGGTATGTCTTCGTGCACCGTGGCCGCTGGGCACCCTCATTGAATCTCAGCGGGGCGAAGCTCATCCGCCATCTCCTGGCGTGCGCGGTCGAGCGGGGGCTCACGCGCGTGAGCGGGGCCGAGATTGAACAGTTGACGACCGGCGGCAGCGGCTACCGGGTCCTGACCTCGGTGGGGGAGGTCCGAGCGCGGGCGGTGGTACTGGCCCTGGGCACCGAGAACCAGCGATTCCTCCCTGAGCTCGAGCTGGAAGTCGAGAAGCGGCAGCTGTTTGTCCTCGACCTGCCGGTCGACGAGCATCGGGCACGTTTTCCTCACCTGGTCGTCCCCCTAGGAGAGGGGGTGGTCTTCGTCTTCATCAAGAGGTTCGACGGCGAGCTACGGGTGGTCGTCGGGCAGGAGGATGTCGTCGCCCACCAGGCAACGGCTGGCCCCGAGGAGTACTTTGGCGACTTGCTCCGCCTGGGGCTAGGCGCGCAGCTCCCATTTCTGCGTGAGGCCCGGGTCGAGCGGGTGCTCTGGGGGTTCGATGTGAAGCACAAGCTCCCCCAGATCGTCCACCCGGCACCCGGGCTCGTTGCCGTCAACTGTGGCAGCGCGCTGCGCTCCTGTGCCTATATTGGCCGCGAGGTCGTCAGCACGCTCGTCGCGGCTGGCTACGCCTGAAGGGCCGGTCCTCAGCCGAACGCTGCCCGAAACGCAACCCGGGCGAGGGTCTTGGGGTCCATCACCATGGTGGTGTAGAAGGCGTTGGCCATGGGGCAGGCGCACTCGCCAGCGGCGATGCTGCGGCGCATCTTGTCGGCAAGGTAGCCCCGCCAGACGGTGCCGAAGTCGTAGTCCACGGCGCGCAGGTTGCCGATCGGCTCAGCACGGATGCAGCAGGCCCAGACATCGCCGTCGGGAGCGACGTGGCCGCTTGCCACTCCGGCGTAGCATGGCAGGGCCTGCTTGCCCTCGCGCAGCGCCCGGGCAGCCAGCTGATAGTATTCGGCGCGGAAGGCGCGGGTGATGCGGGCGAACCCTTTTGCCTTCCGGCGGAGCGTCTTGGCCGAAAGCTCCGCTGCCACCCGGGCGTAGGTCTCGGGGTCGGGCGTGATGCCGCTCTGCTGGTTGCCCATCTCCAGCCGCTCTTCGGCAACTTCCGTGATGACGCTATCCGGCCCGAGCGACTCCAAATGGTCCACGATCTCGCCCGCGTGGTGCACGTTCAGGCGCGAGATCACCGCGTGCAGGCCGATCACGAGATTGGCCGGCTTGTCCTCTTTCAGCCCGGCGAGCGTGCGGAGTGCCAGCTCGTAGTTCCGCGGAACGCCCCGGATGCGGTCGTGCTCCTCTCCAATCC
>JAILZB010000167.1 GCA_023512725.1 Chloroflexota bacterium
TCCCGGTGCTGATCGGCGGTGCCTCGATCAACCGTGCTTTCGGGCGACGCATCCTGCTGCTCGAAGATGGCACTCCCTACGCTGGCGGGGTGTTCTACTGCAAGGACGCCTTCGAAGGGCTGGAGGTGATGGACCAGCTGGTCGACCCGGAACGCCGCCCCGCCCTGCTCGAACGGATCCGCCAGGAGGCTGCCCTCGCCGATGGGCACTCCGGGCTGACGGCCAGTGAGCAGCCAACCGTCCTCCGCCCGGAGCTCCCACGCTCCACCGTCCGCCCGCTGGAGCAGCCGCCCACGCCACCGTTCTGGGGCTACCGCGTCGTTCGTGAGGTGCCCCTCGCCGAGGTCTGGCCATTGCTGGACCTCAACACGCTCTTCCGCCTGCATTGGGGCGGTGCCAAAGCCAAAGGGGCGGCCTGGGAGGAACTCGTCCGCGAGCAGTTCCTGCCCTTGCTGGCGCGGTTGCAAGAGCAGGCCGAGCGCGAAGGGTGGCTCACTCCGCGCGTGATCTATGGCTACTTCCCCTGCCAGGCTGCTGGCCAGCAGGTGATCGTCTACGACCCGGCCGACCGCCGCCGCGAGCTGGGCCGGTTCACCTTCCCGCGCCAGCCCGATGAGCGCCATCTCTGCCTGGCCGACTACCTGAACGACGTCGCTAGCGGGCGGTACGATGTCCTGCCGCTCCAGATCGTGACGGCAGGGCAGGCGGCCTCCGACTACGTGAACCAGCTCCAGCAGGCGGGCAACTACAGCGAGATGCTCTACGTGCACGGGCTGAGCGTTCAGGTGGCAGAGGGGCTCGCCGAGTGGGCCCACCGCCGGATCAAGGCAGAGCTTGGCCTCGGGCCGGAGACCGGCCGACGCTACAGCTGGGGCTACCCCGCCTGCCCGGATCTGGCGGAGCAGAAGGTACTGTTCCGGATCCTGCCGGGAGAGGAGATCGGCGTTTCACTCACCACCGCCTACCAGCTCGACCCGGAGCAGTCGACCGCTGCCCTCATCATCCACCACCCCGAGGCGATCTACTACGCCATCCGCGAAGGGCGGGGCCCCACCCGCGAGCAGGGCCGCGGCAGCGCTCAGCGCGCAGGAACGACGAGATAGGCGAGGGAGCCACCGGGAACACAGGCGAGGTCGTACTGGCGGGCCAGCTCATGCAGCCAGCGTGAGACCCCGTTCACTCCCACCCGGCCATAGTCATGCCACAGAATGACCCCGCCCGGCCGGGTGCAGCGGAGGGCGTTCAACGTATCCGCGCGGACATACTCGTAGGAATGGGCGCCATCGATGAAGAACAGGTCGACCTGGCCGGAGTAGGGGCTGAAGTCGAAGCCGGCGCTATCCCCATAGAGACAGGTGATCTTCGCCCGCTCGGGGAAAGAATCAAAGAGGTAGCCGCGCCGCCGGCGCGCACCCTGAATGTGGGCATCGTCCATCAGAGTGGTCGGCAGGAGCGGTGCCGACGCTTCCTCCGGGGGAAGGTCAAGCGTGTACACCCGCGCCTCCGGCGGGGTATTCAGGGCAAAGTGGAGGGCAGTGTAGCCTTCGAGGGTCCCGATCTCAAAGACCACCCGCGGCTCGATCGCCCGGCAGACCCAGCAGAGGCTGACCAAGTCGATGGCGTAGGAGGCGAGAGAATGAAACCACATCTTGCCAGGCAGCCGAGCAAGGCGGATTTCAGCCGCGGAACACTGCCCGAAGACCTCGAGGACTGGCCGTTGAGGCAGGCGACGCCTCCCCGCGAAGGTTTGGTAGAGAAAGAGAGTCTCGTTGACAAACAAGAGCGCCTCGCGTGGTTGGCGGAGGAGGGAGGCGGCGGCAAGGCTCCCGCCCAGGGCAGCGTTTCGCAGCCCCACTGCCGCTGCCGAAAGGCATTTCCGCAGCGGGCGCTTCATGGGCGAGGAGAAACGGCGGCGGGAGCGCGCTCGGGCTGCTCTCTTGCCGCGACGGCCTTAAGGGCGATGACCACCAGGTGACAGACCATCAGGTGGGCATCCTCAGCCAGCTCGTAGGAAGCGACCGGAACGTGGATCGCCAGGTCAGCGCGGGTGCGGAGCAGACCACCATCGAAGCCCGTCAAGGCAACGACTGTCATTCCCACCTCACGAGCAGTCTTGACAGCAGCCAGCACGTTCGGAGAGTTCCCGCTCGCGCTGAGCGCCACCAGCACATCCCCCGGGCGGCCCAGAGCCTGGAGCTGCTCGGCAAAAACCCGGCTGTAGTCGGTATCGTTCGCCCAGGCGGTGAGCAGGCCGGTGTTTTCCCCCAGCGCCAGCGTGCGCACCCGCGGCTGCCCGGGCGCTACCGTTGATTTCTGGAGGTCGGTGGCAAAGTGGCAGGCAGTGGTCGCGCTCCCGCCGTTGCCACAGAGGAAGATCGTCGCGCCCCGCTGCCGGGCCTGCTGGACCAGTTCGACGAAGGCTTCCACGGCCGACAGATCGAGCGCAGCCTGGAGGGCGGCTGCCGAAGCGAGATATTCGCGGAACCGTTGCTGCACGCAGCTCCTCCACCCGGCTGGCGTTGCGCGTAGGGTAGCATCCGGCGTTCTCGCCTGCAATGGCCAGCGCCGACTCGCTTCCCCGCGGTCGGCTCGATATAATCCTCCCAGTCGCCGCTCGAGCGAGCGAGTGGCCGTCAGCCAGTGCGTCACCGGAGGATGACACGCCCTTGCGACTCGCCTGTGAGCGCAGGGCCCCGTACCGAGGCAGGGTAGGCGGGCGTGAGCGCCAGCCAGGAGTGCCGCTCCGCACGCGCGGCCGGAGAGAACAGCGATGATCCCGCGCCGGCTCTTCTGGGCGCTCGACCTCGCGATTCTCTTTGCCGCTTTTTCCTTTGCCTACCTTGGCGCCCGCCGGATCTATAACTTGGCTGCCCCAACGCTTGGCCCCACCCTGGGCACCCTCGTGCCGGCAAGTTGGCGTGCCGCGCTGCCGTACCCCTGGTATCTCCCACCCGTCACCGAGCTGCTCTGGACCTTCCCCCTGCTCGCGGGGACGGCGCTGGTCGCTCTTTCCGTTCTGGGCAACTACCGCCCCCTGCTGCAGCAGTCGACGACGCGTATTCTGGCCGGGGCACTGGTCGCACCGCTGAGCGGGCTGGGCTTAGTGGCGCTCGTGCTGCTGGCCTTCCGCTCTACCGACTCCAACCGGCTCTTCCTCGCGACCTTCGCCACCACCTCCAGCGTTGCCCTCGCGAGCTCCCGCCTGCTCTTGCGGGCCTACTTCCGGCGACGCCAGGCAGCGGGTTACTACGCCAAGAGCGTCCTCCTCATCGGTGAGCACGAGGGACTGAGCTGGCTTGCCCGCTACCTGGCCGACAATGCCTCCCCCACCGAATATCGCGTGCTTGGCTACCTGCGGGTCCAGCCGGACCAGCCCGAACTGGTCGTCAATGGGAGCACGGTCCCCTGCCTCGGCTCCGTCGATGACCTGGAGACGGTGCTGATCTCCAAGCCCACCCACCAGGTCTTCGTGATGCACCCCCCCAGCAGTGGCGATTGGGTCGGTCGGGTTATCCGCGCCTGCGACTACCTGGGTGTGCTCCTCTGGGTGATCCCCGAAGCGTTGGTCACGACCGAGCGACACTCCTTGCGCTTGCTCTACCACAACGAGCCGCTCCACCTCCCGGCGGTGATCCTGCAGCCCCCCCGCTTCAACTCGGAGGACCTCTTCCTCAAGCGGGTGTTCGACATCGTCGTCGCGTCGTTTCTGCTCATCCTCCTCTCCCCGGTCTTTCTCCTCACCGCCCTCTTGATTAAGATCACTACCCCGCACCTGCCGGTGTTCTATCCCTGGAACGTCGTCGGCCAGAACGGGGTGCGCTTCCGCAGCTGGAAGTTCACGACCATGACGGCTGGTGACGAGATGAAGGAGAAGCTGGCCGACCTGAACGAAATGACCGGGCCGGTTTTCAAAATCAAGAACGACCCGCGGGTCACCCCGCTGGGCAAGTGGCTGCGGAAGTTTGACATCAACGAGCTGCCCCAGCTCGTGAGCGTGCTCCAGGGGCACATGAGCCTCGTCGGGCCGCGGCCAGCGGGACCGCACGAGCTCGAGCGCTACGAGTTCTGGCACAAGCGCAAGCTCAGCATCCGCCCAGGGATCACCTGTCTCTGGCAAGTTCGCGGGCGCAACACGATTTCGAATTTCGACGATTGGGTGCGTATGGACCTGGAATACATCGACAACTGGTCACTCTGGCTCGATCTGAAGATCCTGCTCCGCACGGTGCTCGTCGTGCTTCGCGGGACGGGGTCGTGAAGTGGCTGGTCACCGGCGGGGCGGGCTTCATCGGCAGCCACCTGGTCGACCGGTTGCTCGCGCGGGGAGAGGACGTCCTCGCCTACGATAACTTCTCGACCGGCCAGCGTCGCTTCCTGGAGCACGCGATCGAGTCGCCCCACTTTCAGCTCATCGTCGGCGACCTGCTCGACCGGCCGAGCCTGACCGCCGCCATGGCAGGAGTGGAGATCGTTGCTCACCTGGCCGCCAACGCCGACGTTCGCCACGGCCTCGAGCATCCCGAGCGTGACCTCCAGCAGAACACGATCGCGACCTTCAACGTGCTGGAGGCGATGCGCGCCGCTGGCGTGCGGCGGATCGCCTTCGCCTCGACGGGCTCCGTCTACGGCGAGCCGAGCGTCTTCCCGACGCCAGAGGATGCTCCCTTCCCAGTCCAGACCTCGCTCTACGCCGCCTCCAAAGTGGCGGGCGAGGGGTTGATCACGGCCTACTGCGAAGGCTTCGGCTTCCAGAGCTACATCTTTCGCTTCGTCTCGATCTTGGGGGAGCGGTATACTCACGGCCACATCTTCGATTTCTACAAGAAGCTGCTCCGCGACCCCACACGGCTCGTGGTGCTGGGGAATGGCCACCAGCGCAAGTCCTACCTCTACGTCCAGGACTGTATCGATGCCATGCTCCACGTCATCGAACATGCTCGGGAGAAGGTGAACATCTATAACCTCGGCACCAATGAGTACTGCGAGGTGAACGACTCGGTCCGCTGGATCACCGAGCACCTCGGGCTCTCTCCCCGGATCGAATACACTGGCGGTGAGCGCGGCTGGGTTGGCGATAGCCCCTTCATCTTCTTGGATACCACCCGCGTGCGGTCGCTCGGCTGGGAGCCTAAGCTGACGATCCGCGAGGGGGTCATCCGGACGCTGGAGTACCTCCGCGCAAACCCCTGGGTCCTGGAGGCCCGCGAATGAGCCTTCCCCTCGCCGGGCGGCAGGCACTGATCACCGGCGCGAGCCGCGGCATCGGTGCGGCAATCGCCAGCGCCTATCTCCACGCGGGAGCCAGTCTCTTCCTCTGCGCCCGCGATGAGGCTGCCCTTGCCGAGACCGGAGAGCGGCTCCGGCGCGAGGCGGCCGTCGACCAGCGGGTCGAATGGCAGGCGGCCGATGTTGCTCAGCCGGCTGCATGCGACCGGCTGGTGGCGAAGGCCCTCACCACCCTGGGCTGGCTCGACATTCTCGTCAACAACGCGGGAGTCTACGGGCCGAAGGGGAGGATCGAGGAGGTGGACTGGCAGGAGTGGGTGGCGGCCATCCAGATCAATCTCCTCGGCTCAGTCTACCTGGTACGGGCGCTGCTGCCCCACTTCCGGTCGCGGCGGTACGGCAAGATCGTCCAGCTCTCCGGCGGCGGTGCCACCAGCCCTCTCCCCCACCTTTCGGCCTACGCTGCCTCGAAGGCCGCCATCGTCCGCTTCGTCGAAACGATCGCTGGCGAGACTCGCGACGACCGGATCGATATCAACGCCCTCGCTCCAGGCGCCATCAACACCCGCATGCTCGATGAACTGCTGGCGGCTGGACCGGAGAAGATCGGTGCTGAGCAGTACGCTCGCGCGCTCCGCCAGCGGGAAGAAGGAGGGGCGCCAGTCGAGCAAGCTGCCGCTCTCGCCGTCTATCTCGCCTCGCCGGCAAGCGATGGATTGAGCGGCAAGCTGATCAGCGCCGTCTGGGACCCCTGGCGCGATCTCGACGCCCACCGAGATGACTTGATGAGCAGTGATATCTACACCTTACGGCGCATCGTCCCCCGCGACCGCGGGCGGGAGTGGGGATAGCCCCGTGGTCGGCGTGGCGATCGTCGGGTGTGGGCTGATCGGGCGCAAGCGTGCCCAGGCGCTGGCGGGCGCTACCTTGCGCATCTGCGCCGACGTCGTTCGGGAGCGGGCCGAGGAGCTTGCGCGGGCCGCCGGCGCTCGCGCGATGAGCGATTGGCAGCAGGCTGTCAACCAGCCAGATGTCGACCTGGTGATCGTGGCCACCACCAACGATGTCCTCGTCCCCATTGCTGTCGCCGCCCTCGATGCGGGCAAACACGTGCTGGTGGAGAAACCGGCTGCCCGCTCGCGACGCGAACTGGCTGCTCTCGAGGCGGCGGCGGCGCGCAGTGGCCGGCTCGTCCGTGTTGGCTTCAACCATCGTTACCACCCGGCCCTCCGCCGGGCCTGGGAGATCGTCCGCCAGGGCGAGGCGGGAGAGCTGATGTTCATCCGTGGCCGCTATGGTCACGGTGGTCGGCTGGGGTACGAGCGTGAGTGGCGTGCCAACCCTGCCCGTGCTGGGGGCGGCGAGCTGATCGACCAGGGAGTCCACCTGATCGACCTCGCGCGTTGGTTCCTGGGGGACTTCATCGAGATCGACGGCTTCGCCCACACCTATTTCTGGCCGATGCCAGTCGAGGATAACGCCTTCCTCCTTCTCAAGACGGCGAAAAAACAGGTCGCTTTCCTCCACGTCTCTTGCACCGAGTGGAAGAACCTATTCTCCTTCGAGGTCTACGGCCAGCGGGCCAAGCTCCAGATCGAAGGCTTGGGTGGCTCCTACGGTGTCGAGCGGCTGGCCTACTACCGGATGCTCCCCCAGATGGGCCCACCCGAGACCACGATCTGGGAATACCCGATGGGCGACCGCTCGTGGGAGCTCGAGATGGAAGAGTTCCTCGAAGACATCCGGCTTGGCCGAGCGCCGGCGGCGGGCCTGGCCGAGGCGCGGGCAGCCCTCGAGGTCGTCGAGCGCATCTACGCAGCGTCGGGGTATGCCGTTGTCTAGGCCAGCGGTCTTCCTGGACCGCGATGGCGTGGTCGTGCGCGCCATCGTGCGTGACGGCCGCCCCTACCCTCCGGCGAGTGTGGAGGCGGTCGAGGTCCTTCCTGGCGTCCCGGAAGCACTCCACCAGCTGCGGGCAGCCGGCTTCGCTCTCGTCATCGTCACCAACCAGCCCGACGTCGCTCGAGGCACCCTCAGCCGCGCCACGGTGGAGGCGATCCACGCCCGCCTGCTGGCCGAGCTGCCGCTGGATGGTATCTGGGTCTGCTGGCACGACGATGCTGACCACTGCAACTGCCGGAAGCCCCGGCCCGGCCTCATCCATCAGGCGGCCGCCGCAAACGGTTACGACCTGCGACGGTCCGTCCTAGTCGGCGACCGATGGAAAGATATCGCGGCAGCCCGGCAAGCAGGTATACGCGCTGTTCTGGTAGACTACCGCTACGCTGAGCCCGCGCCTCCCTCCGCGCCCCAACCCGACCACGTGGTGGGGACCTTGCTGGAAGCAGTTCCCTGGATCGTGGAGACCACGCCAACCGAGGCGACGATGCACCCGCAGCTGCGCGTCAAGATCTTTGCGGATGGCGCTGAGAAAGCGAGCATGCTCCAGCTTGCCCAGCAGCCATGGGTGGCCGGTTTCACCACCAATCCCACCCTCATGCGCAAGGCCGGCATCACCGACTACCGCGCCTTCGCACGGGAGATCCTCCACGCGATCCCCGACCGACCGATCTCCTTCGAGGTGTTCAGCGACGAGCTCGATGAGATGGCTCGCCAGGCCCACGAGATCGCGAGCTGGGGGACGAACGTCTACGTAAAGATCCCGGTGACGAACACC
>JAILZB010000168.1 GCA_023512725.1 Chloroflexota bacterium
ATCGCCAGACCCGGCTTCCGGCCCCGGCAGAGTCTCACCCCGCGCTCGCCCCCCCAGTAATCCTAGCCCTCCCGGAAACTCATAATGAAGTCGTGAGCTCCCGCCAGCTTGGCCGCCTGGACGATCTGCTCGAAGGGGGCATCTTCCATCCCGTAGGCGATGTTGTCGCGGATCGTCGCCGAGAAGAGGAAGGGGTCCTGAAGCACGATCCCGATCTGGCGGCGCAGCGAGCGGACGGTCACCTGGCGGATATCGTACCCATCGATCGTGATCCGGCCGGCCGTCACGTCGTAGAATCGGGGAAGCAGCAAGGTGATCGTGCTCTTACCCGAGCCGGTCGCACCGAGAAGGGCAACCACCTCTCCCGGGCGGGCCTCCAGGGTGATATCGGTCAGCACGGGCGCCCGCCGGTCGTAGCTGAAGCTGACGTGTTCGAAGCGGACGTGGCCCGTGACCGGCGGAAGCTCGATCGCGTCCGGCGCATCCCGGATCTCGCTCTCGGCATCCAACAAGTCGAAGATCCGGCGACCCGAGGCTTCAGCGCGAGCGACCGTGTTGATCAGGAAGCCCAGCCGCCGCACCGGCATCGTCAGCAGGCCGAGATAGCCTATGTAGGCGACCAGATCCCCAACCGAGAGCCGCCCTTCAATCACCTCCCGCCCCCCAAGCCAGAGGCTCGCGGCGGTTGCCATCGAGAGGAGCAGCGCCAGCAGCGGGGCATTGAGCGCCTGGAGGCGCGCCTGGCGCACCTGGAGGGCATGGAGGTGCTCGTTCTCGTTACGAAAGCCGGCCAGTCGCTCGGGCTCGCGCGCGAAGGCGCGCACGATCCGGATCCCCGCTAGCGATTCCTGCAGGAAGGTCGTCATGACTGCCATCTGCTCCTGGATCCGCGTCCAGGATGGCCGCAAGACGCTGCTAATCCGTAGTGCGACCCCCACTGCCACGGGAATGAAGGCGAGCGTCACGAGCGCGAGGTGCGAGTTCAGCCGCACCATCAGGACCAGGATCCCACTGAGCAACAGCACGATCTGGACGATCCCAGTCACGGCGAAGGAGAGGAACCAGCGGACCGACTCGACGTCCGCAGTCGCGCGCGACATCAGCTCACCAGTCTGGGCGCGGTCGTGAAAGCTGAAGGAAAGGTTCTGCACCCGGTCGTAGATGGCGTTGCGTAGGTCGTAGGCAACCCGCTGGGCGATCCACTCACTGCTGTAGGTCTGCCCGAAGGCGCACAGCCCGCGGAGCACCGTGCTGAGCACCACGGCCCCGGCCAGCAGGACCAGGGTCGTCAGCGAGCCAGCCGCCAGGCCGATATCGATCGCCCGACCGATCAGCCAGGGCACGAGCAGACTGAAGCCGGCCAGGCCAACCATCGCCAGCGTCGCCAGCACCACCTGGCGCCAATAGGACCGCACAAAGCTCAGCAGCCGCAGGACCGCCGGCACTCCTCCCTCCAGAAGCAGTCTGCGCCGCAACCAGCTGCCTGGCCGATCGGCGAAACGTCAAGCAAGTATAGCGAGAGATGCTTCGGTTTTCAAAGGAATTTCTGCCTAGCGGGAGAGCCGCTGGGCCGTGCGCCAGAAGGAGAGGGCGAGGATAAGCATGGTGGCCGCAACCAGAGCGAGGAGTGCCGCTTCGGCGAGTTGGAGGTCCGGCTGGCGGAAGCCGCTGACGGCCCAGGTCGCCACCGCCACACAGTAGACCGCCAGCGTCACGTTGCCCACCCAGCCGAACCAGCGGAAGAACAGGCGCACAACCCGCGGCAGGCGTGGCACGGCTCCGAGCTTGCTCAGGATCAAGAAGGCAATGGCCGGCAGCACCAGCCAGACGATCAGGCGCAGGGTGGTGGCTCCTTTCGCTGCCCACGCGTCAGGCGGCCCAGAATTCCCGTTCCCAGCAGGAGAACGAGCGCCAGCACGGTCAGGCCGAAACGGCGGCAGCCCGCTGGCCCCGAGCGAGGCGCGAGCGAGCGCGGTGTCTCCGGCTGGGGGGTGCTCCCTTCCGGAAGGGAGCGCGGCTCCGCCGGGGGAGCGGGGCGTGGCTCCGCCGCGGGCAGCGCACCGGCCGATCGGGCTGCCGCCACCAGCGCCGCAGCGAACTCCCCAGCAGTCTGGTAACGGTCGTCCGGGTTCTTGGCTGTCGCTTTCAGGATCACCTGCTCGACCGCAGGAGGGATCTCGGGGTTGAGGCGCCGGGGCGAAGGCAACGGCTGGCGCACCTGTTGCATCGCCACCTGGAGGGCATTCTTGCCCGTAAAGGGGAGCTGTCCCGTCAGCAGCTCGAAGAGCACGATCCCGAGCGCGTAGATATCGCTGCGGCCATCGACCGGCAGGCCCATCGCCTGCTCGGGGCTCATGTACTCCGGCGTGCCGACCCCGGTGCCGGCCTGGGTGAGCGAACGCTCCCAGTTCACCCGGGCGATGCCAAAGTCGGCCAGCATCACCCACGGTGGGCGCTCGACCACCGGCTCAGAGTCGAAGATCGAGCCGCGGTCCTGGAAGAGGATGTTCGCCGGCTTGACGTCGCGGTGGACAATGCCCTGGGCATGCGCCGTATCGAGCGCAGATGCGACCTGGACGATAATCGGAACGACGTAGTCCAGCGGCAAGATCATGCCTGCGAAGTCGCGTAAGGAGCCTTCCGGCACCAGCTCCATGGCGATGTAGGCAAAGCGCGGGCGCTGCCCGAAATCGATCACAGTGACGATATTGGGGTGGCGGAGCCGCGCGATAGCAGTCGCTTCGCGCCGGAACCGTTCCGCGAACTGGGGGTCGAGCAGGGCCTGCTGGTCCGTCAGCACCTTGAGGGCGATCTCGCGCTTGAGCGAGGGTTGCACGGCGCGGTAAACGCTCGCCATCCCACCGTGGCCGAGGAGGCCAACGACCTGGTACGGGCCAACCTGCTGACCGATAAGGTCTTCCACCACGCGCCCCAGCGCCTCACAATGCCGGCATCTGCTCAGATCATACTGGCTCCGCCCGGCCAGCGCGCAGCAGCGTAGTCCCTTGTCTTCCGCTAACTTGCTTGCTACGATCGGAGACCGATGCGTCGTCTCCCGCTCCTCGTTGCGCTCCTGGCGACCACCCTCCCCGGGCTCCCAGGTTTGCCAGCGGCGGCCCAGGCCCCAGAGTATGACATCCCGGGCGGCCGCTTCTTCACCCAGACTGCGGGTGGAAGACCGGGTGGCTACAGTGTGACCGACGACGGCGCGCCCTTCTGGAGCACCTTCCGTGATCTCGGTGGGGTGGCCACCCTCGGCTACCCGATCAGCCGCCGTTTTCTCTGGGAAGGACAGCCTGCCCAGGCGTTCCAGAAGGGCATCCTCCACTGGCGGCCCGACCTCCAGCGGATGGTCCTGGTGAATATCTTCGATGAGCTCTCAAAGGCGGGGAAAGACGCCTGGCTCCAGACGTTCCGGCTGGTGCCCCGGCCGCAGCCGATCCCCGCTGAGGACCGGCTGGACTTCCCGACCATCATCCAACGCCGGCAGGCTTTGCTAGAAGCGAACCGCGCCATCAGTGCCAAGTACTGGGAAGCGGACGACCCCCTCTTGCTGTATGGGCTTCCCGTCTCCCCAGTCGAGGACTATGGCAGTGTGGCGGTCGTGCGCTTGCAGCGGGCAGTCCTCCAGCAGTGGAAGACCGAGCGCCCCTGGGCGCGGACGGGCGAGGTCGTGGTGGCCAACGGGGGCGATGTCGCCAAAGAGGCCGGCTTCTTTCCCGAGGCGGTCATCGCCCTCGAGCCACCGGGTGGCGCCCGCGCCGGCCCCCTCCCTGGGCTCACCTCCCCCACCCCCGCGGTGACACCGTTTGCCGCGAGCGGCCCGCTTCCCACCTCCACCCCACGCGCCGACCCACCAAACCCGCCTGCCCAGCGCACGGGCGACCTCTCGGCCTCGCCGACGCCGATCCTCATCCCCAGCGCGCCGTCACCCCCGCCCCCACCGCCCGGCGGCTACATTATCGCCATCGACCCTGGCCATGGGGGCCCCGATAGCGGCGCGACGGTCCGCTTCCCGGACGGGTTCGTCCTCCGCGAGAAGGAGGTCAACCTGACGGTGGCCAAAAAGCTGGTGCCGCTCTTGCGCGAGGCTGGCTTTGCCGTGGTGCTCACGCGCGAAAGCGACGTTGCCGTCAATCGGGAGCGACGCGACCTCAACGGCGATGGCGTCATCGACCTGAAGGACGAGCTGCAGGCCCGGATCGACATCGCTAATGCAGCCCGGGCACATCTGTTCCTCTCGATCCACCACAACGGCCACCAGCGGAGCGAGCTGAACGGCCTGGAGGTCTACTCCTGCCAGAACCGGGAGTTCGGTGCCCAGAACCGACGGCTCGCTGCTCTGGTCGAGGATTCGCTCCTCAAGGCTATCCGGGCTGCAGGCTACCCGCTCGCCAGCCGCGGCCAGCGCGACTGCTACGACCCGCAGGTCGAGAAGTCGTACTTCGTCATCGGGCCGGTAGACCTCGGTGCTGGCCGCCCCCGGGCCACCCAGATGCCAGGGGTCATCAGCGAGGCGATGTTCATCACCAACCCCACGGATGCCGCCCGCCTCCGCGACGATGCCATTCTGACTGCCGAAGCGCGTGGCTATGCCGAGGCGATCAAGCGCTACTTCGCCCGCTGACGCCAGCCGGCCGGGAGATACCGTAGCACGCCAGGAAGCGAGTGGACTGCCGTCGGTGCCTCACTCTGTCGCTGGGGGAGGCAATGGCCCCGGAAGGGGACGTCGTACCAGTTAGGCACGCCGGACCACCCACTCGGCTTGGGCGGCACCGGAACGACTGCCGGACAGTCCCCCAGCACCATCCGCAAAAAAGCGTCCCGAGTGATCGGTTGCCTCGCCTCTTCCAGTGCTCGCAGAGGAGAGGACCCCTCCGCCTTGCGCCGGAAGCTCGTTGGCTCCGTGCCACTCGGGACAGCATTACTATGCCAGCTCCGGTGAAGGCCTGCAAGAGGTTTAATCAACGAGTTTGCTATGGTGACATGCCGGTGCATAAGTCTGTGGTTATTTCAACAGCGGCCTGGCCCGAGCACGGCGTCGATGCGCAAGGCGAGATGAAAGGCCAGGCGGGCAGCTGGTTCATCGGGGTCACGGCCAGTGATCTCGCGGATCCGTTGCAGGCGATAGAGCAGGGTGTTCCGGTGGAGGTGGAGGCGGGCGGCAGCCTCGGTGGGGCTGCTGCGAGCAGCAAAGTACGCTGCGAGGGTCTCTACCAGCTGGGTGTGGTTCCGAGCATCGTAGGCGGCGAGGGGGCCGAGCCATTCCTCGCGGAAGGCCTGGAGGAGCGGTGCCGGCCCCAGGCTGAGCAGCAGCTCGTCCGCCCCCAGCTCAGCGACGTTCACCACCGCATCGGGGCCACTGTGGCGGACGGCATAGCCAACCGCCCGCCGGGCGATCTCGATTGCTTCGCGGAGGCGAGCGGGGCCGCTCGCTGGCCGGGCGATCGCGGCAGCAAGGTGACCGCCCAGTCCGCTCAGTCCCTCCGCGACCTGCGCAATCAAAGCGCGGACCGCTTCCAGCCCCAGCGTGGCTGGCACCAGTACCACCGCACCAAGTGGCTCAGTCCGGATCGCTGGGGGGAGGGTGCGCCGGCCGAACTCGCGCCGCAGCGTCCGCTCCAGCGCTCGCACGGCGGGCAGGTCCTCCGCATCGACCGCGCGGAACGCGATGGCCACCTGGGGTGTGCTGAGGTCGAGCCCCAGGCGCTGGGCCCGCCCGACCAACGCCGGCTCGCTGGGATAGCTCCCGGCGAGCAGCTCGTCCAGCAGCTCCGTCAGGCGGACGTCACTGTCGGAGCGGGCAGCGCGCTCGCGGGCGAGGTCGATGGCGCAGGCAGCGGCAGCCCGGCTGACTGCCACCCGGTCAACGGCGGTTAGCTCGCTGGCGGGAGCCACCAGGGAGAGGTAGCCTTCGCGGGCGCTTGGCCCACCCACGGGCGCCACGATGCGGACCAGCCCATCGCTCCCGAGGGGCAGCCGGAGGGTCGGCGGGTCGGCAGCATTGGCCGTGAGCGCCTGGAGACGAGCAGCGTCCTCAGCGCGCTGGTCGTTGAGGAGGCTCACGAGCCGGGCCTGGGTCAGGGAGCTGCCAGGGGGCAGACGGAGGGTCACCAGGTTGAGCGCCGGGTCCTGCAGGAGGGTCGGCCGGTCGGTGATCTCGGCGAGGCGTGCCACCACTGCCTCCGTTCCCCGGCCAGCCACCACGAGCTCAAGCAGCTGGTGATAGAGATCCTGCCCCCGCCGCTGGAGCTCGGCTCGCCGCTCGACAATCGCCCGCGTCACCCGCCCTTCCAGGTCACGCGCGCTGACGGTGGGCGGAAGCTGGATCAGGGGCAGATGGAGCCGCTCGGCGGTGCGCAGCGCCTCACTCTCGACCTCACCGATCACGGCAACAGCAGCCACCCCCAGGCCCGCGATCTGGTCGATCAGGCGGGCCAGGCTCAGCCGATCGTCGAGCTGGCGCAAGGTCGCCACCGAGACGATCGCCAACTCGCCTCCCTTCAGCCCTTCGAAGGCCGGAGCCCGCGACCGAAGGGCCGCCGCCCAGGAGACATCGGTGGCGAGGTAGTCGGCGCCAGCGAGAACTACCGCACCTTCGCCGAGGACGGAGCGGATGAGGTCGTCAACCGTCAGCATGGTCAGAACAAGGAAAGCGGGAGGACCGCACAGCCCTCCCGCTCGCCGGCTGCGGTACACCCGGCCCGGCGGGGGTCACCCCCGTACCGGCCGGGGGACGGGACACCGGTGGCAGGAGGGGTGCCCTCCCGCCGCACCGCTTAGATGTCGTAATAGAGGTGGAACTCGTACGGGTGCGGCCGGAGGGCGACGGCGTCGACCTCGCGCTCCCGCTTGTACTGGATGTAGGTCTCGATCAGGTCCTTGGTAAAGACCCCCCCCTTGAGCAGGTACTCATGGTCACGCTCGAGGGCGGCCAGCGCCTCCGCCAGCGAGCCCGGCGTGCTCTGGACACCAACCGCTTCCTCCGGCTCCAGCTCGTACAGGTTCTTGTCGATCGGGGCAGGCGGCTCGATCCGGTTCTGGATGCCATCCAGGCCTGCCATCAGCATCGCGGCGAAAGCCAGGTACGGGTTGCACGAGGGGTCAGGCGCCCGGAACTCGACCCGCCGCGCCTTCGGGCTGGGGGAGTAGGTCGGGATGCGGCAGATCGCTGAGCGGTTGCGCTGGGAGTAGATTAGGTTGACGGGCGCCTCGAAGCCTGGCACCAGCCGACGGTAGCTGTTGGTGGTGGGGGCAGCAAAGGCGAGAATCGAGGCCGCGTGCTTGATCAGGCCGCCGATGTACCAGCGTGCCAGGTCAGACAGCAACGCGTAGCCATTGGGGTCGTAGAAGAGCGGCTGGCCGTCCTTCCAGAGGCTCTGGTGGGTGTGCATGCCCGAGCCGTTATCGCCAAACAGCGGCTTGGGCATGAAGGTCGCCGTGTAGCCATTCCGGAAGGCAACGTTCTTGACGATATGCTTGTACTTGCAGACCTTGTCGGCCATGTTGACCAGGGTATCGAAGACCATGTCGATCTCCGCTTGGCCAGCAGTGGCCACCTCGTGGTGGTGGACCTCCACCTCGATCCCGGCCTCGATCATCGCGAGCACGATCTTCGAGCGCAGGTCCTGCAGATGATCGACCGGGGGCGTGGGGAAGTAGCCTTCCTTCAGGCGCGGGCGGTAGCCCTGGTTCGGCCGCGAGCCGTTCAGCCCGCTATTCCAGATGCCTTCTTCCGAGTCGATGTAGTAGAAGGCGCAGTTAGTATCCGAACCGAAGCGGATATCGTTGAAGAGAAAGAACTCCGCCTCGGGGCCCCAGAAGCTCTGGTCGGCTATCCCGGTGGATTTCAGGTATTCCTCCGCCTTCTGGGC
>JAILZB010000017.1 GCA_023512725.1 Chloroflexota bacterium
GGAACTACACGAGCCGAGGTGTGGAAGCAGGGGCTTCGCCGCTGGCGTGGTCGGCCGAGTTCAACACCGCGGCTGCGGGCGCTGGCCTCGGCCTACTCGCGCCGGCACCCGGCCGCTAACCACCCTCTAACCACCCTCTCCTCACGCGCTTTCGCGGGGTCGGGCGACCGGCCCCGCGGTATTTTTGTCTCTGAACACGGACGCCCCGGCCGTTGGGACGGTCGGGGCGTGGGAGATGGACCGACAGGCAGCCGTCGGCGCTACCGCACGACGGTCTTGAGCTCGGCCACAGCCGTGTGCGGGGGCAGGATAGCGTGAGCCTCGATCCGGATCGGAACACCCGCGGGGACAGCGGCCGGGATCGTGATCGTCGCGGTGCCGGTGCCATCCTCGAAGATCGGCACGAGCAGGACGAGGTCGGTCCAGTAAGCCGAATTATCGGGAGCGAGGGGGAAGTGGACGATCAGGATGGCGAAGCCTCCGGTCGGGTTGCCGACGGCATCAAGGGCGCGGAGCGTCACCACCCCTGGTGCCCCTGAGGGCAAGCCCTCCTCGCTCGTCAAGGTCAGGGTGATGGGAGGAACCACCGGTGCAGGAGGGACGAAGAAGGTGCCACTGCCGCCACCCGTGCCCGTTGCTGGCGGCGGAGTGACGACGGTCGGGTCGAGGACGGGGTCATCAGCGAAGGCCGCCAGCGGGGCCAGTAGGGTTGAGCTCCCGTAGAGGGCAGCGGCAGTGAGTAGGGCCAGGGAACGTGAAGGTGGCATACACTCCTCTCTCCGGCAGGACCGGAAGGCAACGCCCGTCTAACGGCCGGACGAGCTCATGATCTAGGATACTTGCAGGATAGTACTACAAGATAGTGCAGCCGAGCTAGCTGTTCTCCGGCTGCCTGCCCGAGTGCGCCTGCTGCAGGTAAGCTAGCGTATTCCGGGCAAGTTGGCAAGGAGTCGTGCCGCTCGCGGGCGAGAGTGCAGCTCCGCGGTTCCCGCGCGGGGCGACTCTGCACGGCTGGCGCTCCTGGAGGCGAGCGCTCTCCTTGGCTCCTTTCTCACGAGGTGAAGCGGGCTGCTCTGACTGCCGGTGCGCGGTGCCCCGCGCCAATGGTGAGCGTACGCGCTCGCGTCCTAGCTGAGGACGAAATCTACTGCCGTCTTCCCCACTGCGGGAGGGTACACCGCCGAGACATCCAGCACACAGGAAATGCCAGGCGGAACAGCGGGGTCGAGCTGAATGTCGACGATGCTGAAGCCCCGGCGGTCCGTTTCGGGGCCGAAGAAGACGCCATCGACAGTATAGGCCTCATCAAGGGTGGGCTTGAGCGGGTAATGGACGATCACAAGCACCTTCGCCCCGGCCACGGGCTGCCCTGCCGGGTCGGTGACCCGCACCGTCACCCGGGTGGCCTGGCCACTCGCCGGCGAAGCGGTCTCCAGCGAGGCCGCCACGTAGAGGGATGGCGGAGTTGCGGGCACGCCACTGCTTGCGGGCGCGCTGGCCGGCGGGGTGGCGCTCCCTCCACTGGCGGCTTGCGCCCGCGTCTGGGGCTGGAAGGCGGTAGCCGGAAAGATGCCGGCCTCGCGGGCGACCTCCCCAACGGCTAGGTAGGTGATCGTCCCGTCGCTGAGCGATTCCTGGATCGCTGAGCGCTGGGTACGCAGGGTCCGCACGTTCCCGAGCACCTGTGGATAGGCCGTGGGCAGTCCGTTCAGGTCGGGGCCGAGCCAGGAGTAGGCCTCTTTGAGGGTGGGAGACTGCTCGAGAGCTGCCAACGGGTCGACGAGCGGGTCGCTGGGAGGCACGAAGTAGGTGCGCGCTAGCCAGCCGTCCAGCCCGGCGTTGCTCATGATATCGAGCAGGGCGAGGGGGCGGATCCCGACCGGTGTCACCTGGAGGGCAGCGTGCTGAAACACCTGGGTCACGGCCCCACCGCTCAGAAAGCGACGGCTGATCGGGTAGCCGAGGTAATCCGGCCCGCCAAAAGCGAGATAGGCGCTGTACATGGCGGCTGCGTTGTCGTCGACGACGGCAAAGCCGAGCCCGGGCTGCCCGCCCGTCTGGGAATAGAATTTGCCGCCCAGCAACGGAGTTTCCGGCTCCTGCGCCAGGGCCGGAGCGGGAAGCAGCATCGTCCCGGCGAGGACCGCTGCTCCAAGGAGAGAGAACAGACGCTGCATGGATGCCCTCCTGACGTACTAGCCGACCACGAGTGGAAGAACGAGCCGTCCTCCCGTCGGCGGGTAGAGCGCCGAGATCTCGAGCGAGATACCCAGCCCACTCGGCACCTTCGGGTCCACCGTGTACTGCACCGTCACCGCTCCGTTCTGGTCGGTGCGATTTTGCGAGAAGAAGACGCCGTCGGTCGCGTAGGTCGTGTCATCCGCTTTCAAAGGATAGTGCACCAGGATGAGGATGATCGCGCCGGGTACCGGCGTCCCGCGACTATCGGTGACGCGGAGCGAAAGGGTAGCGGGTGCGCCTGGCTTCGGGCTGGCAGGTTGGGCACCCAGTTCGATCTTGAGGGGCTCACCGGCTTGCAGGCGCAGCGGTGCTGCTGGTGCTGCCGGCGCGCTCGCCGGGGTGGGAGCTGGCTGGCTGGCTGTACTGGGAGGTGCGCTCCCCTCGGGGGCGGTAGCCTCGAGCAGGGTCATCGGCTTCAGGGCGTCCGCCGGGAACAGCCCGGCCTCCTTGGCGACATCGCCACCGTTAGCGACGGTCACTGTTTGCGCCCGGGCCCAGGGCACGTCGACCTTCCAGTACTGGAAGACCACACGCTGGGCGCGGAGCACCTGGACGTTGGGGTAATCGGTCACCTCGCTGGTGGGGAGGCCGTTCAGCTCGATCGGGTTGCCGCGGACGTTGTGATAGGCCGCCTTGATCGCGGGGTTCTTGTCCAGCAGGGCAAGCCGGCTGGCGACGATCTGGTCCCAGGGCTTGCCCTGCTCGTTGAAGGTGCCCCGGTTTGGGACCTGCTTGGTGACGGCCAGCCAATCGTCTTTGCCGGCCTCGCTGAGCAGGTCGAAGATGTTCAGGTAGTCCACCCGCCCTTCGGCCGGCTTCCACTGAAAGACCAGCTTCTGGAAGACCTGGGTCTCAAAGCCCTGATAGGTGAAGCGGCGCGAGATCGGATAGCCCACTACGCTCGCTCCCCCGAGCCGCTGGAACTCGCTCCAAAAGCGCGCCCGGCTATCGTCAACGACCGGGAAGCCAGTGCGGCGGCTGTCATCCCCACTGGCCTGGGTGAAGAAGCGGCCGTTGGGCAAGGCGAGGTCGGCTTCCTGAGCGCTGACGCCCGGTGAGAAAAAGAGCAGCGGTGCTAACGCGACGAGTAGGGTCGCGAGCAGAGCCGCAAGTCGCTTCATGGACGCCTCCCGCGCGCTGGCAGTTGACGTGCCAGGCGCGAGACGGCATTGTAGCCAGCCGTCCAGGGGCTGGGCAACTCGGGTGCAGGAGCTAGCGCGGTGCTGCGCGCCGGAAGGGGAGGCGCAAGCGCCGTCGCGGGGCGGGGGCGGCAGGTCGGGGATCCAGCGCGGGTTCGGCTGGGAGCGCAGCGGGCCAGGTGGCCTCGGCGGCCACCTGGAGCAGGGGCTCGCGGAGGGCAGCGAGGCTGGTCGGCCGGCCGGCAGGGTCTTTGCGCAGGGAGCGGGCGACGACGGCTACCAGGGCGGGGGGTGCGGTGGGCACGAGGGTAGCGAGTGAAGGGGCGAGCCGGCTACGGTGGCGGCGTCGGATGCGCTCGGCAGTCTCGCCCGGGAACGGCGGTGTCCCGCTCGCGAGCCAGAGCACGAGGGCTGCTGCGCTGTAGAGCTGCGCTGCCACGCTGGCTGGCTGGCCCGCGATGGCGTCCAGGGCGCGCACGTAGAGGGCAGAGGGTGGCTCGCCGCGGCTGGGCACGTGGGGCACTGGCTGGCCGATGTCGCCCACCTCGACGGCACCGAAGGGGTTGAGAAAGAGATTGTCGGGCGTCAGGCCAGGATGGCTGAGCCCGGCGGCCAGCGCCGCCTCGACGACTCCAAGCGCCTGAGCAATCACGCTGGCGGCCAGCGGCAAGGCCATTGGCTCGCCACTGAGCAGCCGCTCCCGCAGGGGCGCGCCCCGTGGCCGCTCGGTGACCACGTACAACCGGCTTCCCGCCACGCCAAGTTCGCGCAGGGGCACCGCGCCGGGGTGGTGCCAGTTCAGGGCGGCCGCAAGCTGGTGCACGGCCGCGAGGCGGGTCGTCCGGTCGGGAAAGGCCTCCGCGAAGAAGAGACGGACCCGCACGGGGGCGTCGTCAGTGAGGTCACGCGCAACGTAGAGCTCGGCGGCCTCATCGCTGCCAACGGCGCGGAACAAGTGATAACGCTGGCGCAGCGTCATCTCGGGCGTAATCAGGGTGGACGTCAGTCCCTCCTCGCCAGGCGACTGCCTTAACCCTAGCGCAGTGCGGGGCGAGGGGGAAGGAGTTGGGCGAGACCGCGTGGACACTTGAACGCTCCCGCGCCGCCTGATACACTCGCCCTACTTGCAGCTAGGTGGGATGGCCCCGCTGGGGTGTTCGAGCGAAGCCGGTGCGAATCCGGCGCTGTCCCGCAACTGTGATCGGCCGCGTGCCGTAAGCCAGGTCGCCTCCTCCCACCTCGGGTTGCCCGCGCCGCGGAGCGCGGGGTCCGCGCCGGGGTTGCTCCCGGGCTGACGGACCAGGGAGCATCAAAGCCGGAGGCTGCACCATGCAAGACCTCGTCGAACGAACGATCGCCGCCATC
Organism: Chloroflexota bacterium; assembly: GCA_023512725.1. GTDB lineage: Bacteria > Chloroflexota > Dehalococcoidia > SpSt-223 > SpSt-223 > JANWZD01. The sequence goes on from JAILZB010000017.1 coordinate 4,746, forward strand.
CGCCCCCTGGACCGGCGGGCGATGGAAGCTGCACGAGCGCGCCAGCCGCAGCTCACGAAGCCGTGGGGGAGCCTCGGCCGGCTGGAAGAGCTGGCCACCCAGATCGCTGGTATCACCGGTCAGCCTATGCCGCGGCTCGGTGCGCGTGCGGTGATCACCTGCGCGGGAGACCACGGGGTCGTTGCCGAAGGCGTCAGCATGTTTGGGCCGGAGACGACCCCCGCCATGGTGCGGAACTTCCTGGCTGGGGGGGCGGGGATCAACGTGCTCGCTCGCCTGGTGGGCGCGGATGTCATCGTCCTCGATGTTGGGGTGGCAGCAGAGCTCCCGCCGCACCCCAAGTTGATTTCGCGCAAGATCGGCTGGGGCACCGGCAACATCGTCCACGGTCCGGCCATGACGCGCGAGCAGGCCTGGGCAGCGATCGCCGCGGGGGTCGAGGCGGCTACGCACGTGATCGAGGGGGGGAGCACCCTGCTCGGCACCGGCGATATGGGGATCGCGAATACCACGCCCTCGAGCGCGATGGTGGCGGCCTTCACGGGCGAGCCACCCGCGCGGGTGACTGGCCGCGGGTCGGGCATCGATGATGCCACCCTGGCGCGCAAGATCGCAGTGGTGGAGCGTGCGCTCGCCGTCAACCAGCCAGACCCCGCTGACCCGATCGATGTGGTCGCGAAGGTTGGGGGGTTCGAGATCGCGGCGATCGCTGGCCTGTGCCTCGCCGGGGCGGCCCGGCGGGTGCCGGTGGTGCTCGATGGCTTCATCGCGGGGGCGGGGGCGCTGCTGGCCGCGCGGCTGGCCCCCGCAGTCATCCCCTATCTCATCGCCGGCCACGCCTCGGTCGAGATCGGTCACCGCGTCGTCCTGCGCGAGCTGGGGCTGCAACCACTCATCACGCTCGACTTACGGCTGGGCGAGGGGACGGGCGCCGCCCTCGCGATGCATGTCGTTGAAGCGGCTTGCCGCATCCTGGTTGAGATGAACACCTGGCAGGGCGCAAATGTAGCGGGCCCGCTAGTGGCAGACGACGACGCGTTGACAGCATGAGCGCGATCGGCACGGCGTTCCAGTTCCTTACCGTGCTGCCGGTGCCGGGGAGCAGGGACCTCGCCGCAGCGGTGCGCTGGTGCCCCCTGGTCGGGTTGGTGCTCGGTGGGCTGCTCGTGGCAGCTGATGCGGCGCTCGCCGGAGTGCTCGGTCCGGCTGGCCGCGCCGTGGTGCTGGTTGCTCTGCTGGCTGCCCTCAGCGGGGCGCTTCACCTCGACGGGCTCGCCGATAGCGCCGATGGACTATTGGCCCAGCGTTCGCCCGCCGAGCGTCTTGCGATCATGCGCGACCCTGCAAACGGCGGGTTTGGCGTTGCCGCGGTGACGCTGACCTTGTTGACCAAGGTTGCCGCTCTGAGTGAGCTCGAGAGCGGCTGGCGCTGGCCGGTGCTGCTGGTGACGCCGGCGTTGGCGCGCTGGGCGATCGTCGGTCAGTGCGCGCTCTTCCCGCTGGCCCGGCCGGAGGGAGGGCTCGGCCACGCTTGGCGCCGTGGTGCCACCCCCGCTGCGCTGCTGGTCGCGACCCTGCTCGCGCTCGCCCCGACGCTCTTGCTCCTGCGGCTCGCGGGGGGGGTGCTCAGCGGCGTTGCCCTGCTGGTCGCGCTGCTGGTCGGCTGGCTAGCGTGGCGGCGCCTGGGTGGGGTGACGGGGGATGTGCTCGGCGCGACGGTCGAGCTGGGGGAGGCACTCTGCTGGCTGGTTGCGAGCGGGCTGGGGAGGCTCGGATGACCCCGGTCCTCCTGTCGCCTGGCGTGGTTGTCGCGCGCCGCCGGGGTGTACTGGCCCGATTGGGGCTCTGGACTGGTGGCCTGGGGGTGTTGCTGGTCGTCGTCGTGCTTGGCGCGGCATCGGTCGGCCCGGCCTCGGCGCCACTGAGTGCCACCCTTGCGACGCTCGGGCAGCGGGTCGGGGTCTCGCTCGGTGAGGCGACGCCCGGTCAGCAGCGCATCATCGAGCAGATCCGGCTTCCGCGGGTCCTGGTTGGGCTGCTCGTCGGGGCGGCACTGGCTGCCTCGGGCGCTGCCCTCCAGGCAGTCTTTCGCAATCCCCTGGCCGATCCGGGCATCATTGGGGTATCGAGCGGAGCGGCGCTTGGAGCGGTGCTGACCATTGCAGCGCGGTTGGCGAGCGCGGGTGCGCCAGGCTGGGCACTCCCACTGGCCGCCTTTGGTGGGGCGCTGCTCGCGGTGACGGCGGTGACGGCTATCGCCAGCGCTAGCGGCCGGCTCGCCCCTGCTCCCCTCATCCTGGCCGGGTTGGCAGTCCAGGCGTTCTGCGGGGCGCTCACCGCTGCCACCATCACCACCACGGGCGACCAGGAGCTCGTGCGGAACATGCTGTTCTGGCTGGTGGGCGGCCTCGACGCGCGTTCCTGGGAGCATGTCCAGGTGCTGCTGCCAGTGGTGGGCACCGGGCTGGTGCTGCTGGTCGGCCTAGGGCGTGATCTGAATGTGCTCGCGCAAGGAGAGGAGGTGGCCCATGGCCTCGGTCTCCCGGTCGGGCCGACCCGAGTGGTGACGCTCGCGCTCGCGACGCTGCTCACCGCTACTGCCGTGGCCGTTTCGGGCGCGATCGGGTTCGTCGGGTTGGTGGTGCCGCACGCCTTCCGCCTCCTGGTCGGGAGCGACTATCGGCTGTTACTCCCCGTCTCCGCGCTCGGCGGTGCCAGCTTCCTGGTGATCGCAGATACGTTGGCGCGGACGGTCTTCCAACCGGCGGAAGTGCGCACCGGCGTCATCACGGCGCTGGTGGGGGCCCCCTTCTTTGTGGTGCTGCTCTGGCGCAACCGCGCGCGGGTGGGGCACTGGTGAGGACGGCTTCGCTCGTCTCGCCGGCAGCGCCAGCAACAACCCCGCGGGTCCGCCTGCTGGGGGTGGGCTATAGCGTGGGGGGGCGCTGGCTCGTGCGCGGAGTCAGCTTCGACCTCTGGCCGGGCGAGGTGGTAGCGCTCGTGGGTGCCAATGGTGCGGGCAAGTCCACCCTCCTACGACTGGTAGCAGGCTTTCTCCAGCCCCAGGAAGGGCAGGTGCTGCTCGCGGGACGGCCGGTCCAGCGCTACTCGGCGCGCGCGCGGGCACGGGTCGTGGCGGTGACCCCCCAGAGCACGACGATCGAAGGGCTGCTCCGGGCCGAAGAGGTAGTACTGCTGGGTCGCCATCCGCATCTTGGCCGATTCGCGATCGAGGGGGAGCAGGACCGCGCGATCGCCCGCCTGGCGATGCGCTCGATGGCGACCGAGGCGTTGGCTGAGCAGCTGGCAGCGACCCTCTCGGGGGGGGAGCGCCAGCGAGTGCTGATCGCCCGTGCCCTGGCGCAGGAGCCGCGCGTGCTGCTGCTCGACGAGCCGACTGCCAGCCTCGACCTGCGCCAGCAGGTTCAGGTGCTGGAACTGGTGCGCCAGCTCGCCCGCGATGGTCTCACTGTCCTGGCGGCAATCCACGACCTGCGCCTCGCAGCGCGCTACGCCGACCGGCTGATCGTTTTGCGGGCGGGGCAGGTCATTGCCGATGCTCCTCCCGCCACGGCGCTCACGGAAGAGACGCTGGCAGCTGCCTTCGGGGTGCGCGCGGCCGTGCAGCCAGATCCCCGCACTGGGCTGGCGGAAGTCGTCTACCTCCCGCTCAGGGAGGTGCCTCCCGCGCGGGGGAGGGTGCACGTAGTTGCTGGGGGTGGGCGTGGCGCACCGGTGCTGGCCCGGCTGGCCGAGGCGGGGTTTACGCTGACGGTTGGCCCGCTCGGCGAGGGGGATACTGACCTGCCGGCGGCACGCCTCTGCGGTGCGCAGGTGCTTACCTTGCGCCCCTTCGCGCCCGTCGACCCGGCGACCGATGCCGAGCATCGCCGGTGGGTCCGCGAGGCGGATGTCGTGGTGGTGGCCGATTGCTGCTGGGGGCACGCCAACCTGGCCAACCTGGCGGCGACGGCGGAAGCGCGTCACCGGCTCTTTCTCGCTGGCGAGCCGGTCGAGCGGCGCGATTTTACCGGGGTGGTGGCAATCGCCCTCGAACGGCAGCTCGCAGTCGGCCCGCGCGTACCGCTCGCTGAGGTGATCGCGCGGGTTCGTGAGGTGGTGGGATGATCGTCCGCTTCAACGGCAAGGCCCCGCGGCTCGCCCCGACGGCCTTTGTCCATCCGCTGGCCTACGTCTGTGGCGAGGTGACGCTTGCGGACCACGTGACAGTGATGCCGTTCGCTTCCATCCGGGGGGAGTTCGCTGCGATCACGATCGGTCCCTACAGTAACGTCCAGGACAATGCCTCCGTCCATGCTGACCCGGATGAGCCGATCGTGATCGGCGCGCGGGTGGCGATCGGGCACAACGCGGTCTTCCACGGCCGGCGCTGCGGCGACCACACCCTGATCGGGATGGGGGCAGTGGTTGTTCAGGGGTGCGAGGTGGGGAGCTGGTGCCTGGTCGGTGCGGGAGCGGTGCTTCCCCAGGGAATGCAGGTGCCCGACCGCTCCCTCGTGCTCGGCGTGCCAGCGAGCGTGCGCCCGTTGACCGAGGCGCAAGCGGCACGGCTCGAACACAATGGTCAGCGCTACGTCGCGCTCGGTGCCCAGTACCGGGCGGGGGCTGCCTGGGTGCTCGAATGAGCCAGCGCCGTCGTGGGGAGCTGGCCCGCGAGCGATGAAGGCGCTCCGCGGGCGCGCTAGCGCCCTGCTGCTCGCCGCCCTGATCGACGCGCTGCTCGGTGAGCCGCCGGCCAGACTGCACCCCGTCGTCTGGATGGGGCGCGCTCTCAGTGCCGTTGAGCCGCTGCTCCTGCGGGGGAGCGCCCGTCGCCAGCTCCTTGCCGGGGCGCTCGTGACGCTGGGCGGGGCGAGCGCGTGCCTGGTGCTGGGCACGCTGCTTGACCGGCTGCTGGCGCGACCACCAGGGGGCTGGCTCCTCCATGCCTGGTTGCTGAAGGGGTGCCTGGCCTGGCGTGCCCTCGATGAGGCTGCCGGGCGGGTCCAGGGGCTGGTGGCGGCAGGGGACCTCGCCTCGGCCCGGGAAGCGCTCCGAGCCCTCGTGAGCCGCGACCCGACGACCCTGGACCGTGAGCAGATCGTGGCAGCAGGGATCGAATCGGTGGCGGAGAACTTCAGCGATAGCCTGGTCGCGCCGCTCCTCGCTTTCCTCGTGGCTGGGCTTGGTGGTGCGCTCGCCTACCGCTGGCTGAACACGGCCGATGCCATGATCGGCTACCGAGGGCACTACGAGTGGGCAGGCAAGGTTGCCGCCCGGCTGGACGACGTGGCGAACTTCCTCCCCGCTCGCCTGGCCGCGGGGCTGCTGCTGGTGGTGGCCCCTTCGCGCCGGGGTGTGGCCGTGCTCTGGCGTGACCATGCCCAGACGGCGAGCCCAAACGCTGGCTGGCCAATGGCGGCGATGGCCGGCCTGCTCGATCGGGCGCTCGAGAAGCCAGGGCACTACCGTCTGAACGCCGCAGCGCCGCTGCCGGATCTCGCCGACCTCGCGACCGCACGCGCGGTCGTAGCGCGGGGCTGGCTGCTGGCGTTGGCGTTGGCGATCTTCGGGGAAAGGCGCCGATGACACTGCTCCGCCCGGACCTTCTGGACCTGCCCGAGGTGCCGCACGGCTCACTGGCAGCAAGCGAGGCCCGTGGCCGTCCGGGCATCCTCGACCTGAGTGCGAACCTCAGCCCGCTCGGCGTGCCGCCCGCCGTCCGCGAGGCAGTCGCCCGCGCTCCCCTCGAGGCCTATCCCGAGCCAGACGCGCTGCCGTTGCGGGAAGCGATCGCTGCCCGGCTTGGCCTGTCGGTTGCCCACGTGGTGGCGGGGAACGGCGCGGTGGACCTAATCTGGCGGGCAGCGCTGGTCGCCCTCCGACCGGGCCAGCAGGGACTGGTCGTCGGCCCAACCTTCGGGGAGTATGCCCGGGCAGTCCGGGTGGCTGGCGGCGAACCGCTGGAGGTACGAGCGCAGCCGCCCGACTTTGCGCCGCCACTGGCCGAGGTGATGGCAGCGCTCCGAGCGGCGCCAGCAGTGCTCTTTCTCTGCAATCCCAATAACCCGACGGGAACCCTCCTCCCTGCCGAGGCGATCGCACAACTGCTGAACGCTGCGCCGGAGACGCTCGTCGTCGTCGATGAGGCCTACCAGCAGTTCAGCGCGGGACCGGACCTGCTCCCGTTGCTCGGACGCGAGAACCTGGTGCTGGTCCGTTCGCTGACGAAGACGTACGCGATGCCCGGCGTCCGGGTCGGCTACGCGCTTGCCAGCCCGCCCGTGGCCGCGGCGCTCCGGCGCGTCGCGCCGCCCTGGAGCGTCAGCGCGCCCGCGATCGCCGCTGGCCTGGCAGCGCTCGCGCTGCCGGAGTGGGAGGAAGCGAGTCAGCGGCTGGCCCGCCGAGGGCTGGAGTGCCTCATGGCTGGGCTCCGCGCCCGTGGGCTTGCACCCCTCCCGAGTGCGGCGAACTTCCTGCTGGTAGCAGTGCCAGCGGCGACGCGGGTGCGCCAGCAGCTCCTGGAGCGCGGAGTGCTCGTGCGCGATTGCACGTCGTTCGGTCTGCCGGGGTATCTCCGGATCGCGGCAGGTCCGCCGGCGGCGATCGAGCGGCTCCTCGCTGTTTGGCCGGAGTGCGAGTAGGTGCGCCTCTACTGCATCCGCCACGGCGAAAGCGCTTGGAACGAGGAGCAACGCATCCAGGGGCAGGCGGATATCGGCCTCACGCCCCGCGGTCGGGCCCAGGCGGCAGCGCTTGCCGAGCGGCTGGCTCACCTGCCGATCGGCGCGGTGCTGAGCAGCGACCTGCGCCGAGCCGTCGAGACGGCGCAGCCGATCGCAGCGCGGCACGGGCTCATCCCCCAGCTGGTGCCAGCGCTGCGGGAACGTCACTTCGGCATCTATCAAGGGCTCACCTTCGCGGAAGTGGCTGCCCGCGACCCATTCGGTTGGGAGGCAGTCTTTGCGGGAGATGGCTGCCCTCCGGGTGGGGAGCGGCGGGCTGAGGTGCTTGCGCGGGTGGAGCGCTTCCTCGAGGCGTTGCGGGCAGCGCCACCGGCTGAGCACGTGGTGGTGGTCGGCCACGGGGGCAGCATTCGCGCGCTGGTACTGGCGCTGCTCGGGCTGCCGCTGGCAGCGGCCTGGCAGCTCCGGGTCGATAACGGAGGGGTGACGGTGTTTGCCTGCTATCCGGAGGGGGCCATCCTGGAGACCTTCAACGATACCTGCCATCTCCCGGAGGAGGAGCGATGAGCCGAGCGCGCACGCTGATGGTCCAGGGAACCGCCTCGTCGGTCGGGAAGAGCATGTTGGTGACGGCGCTCTGCCGCATCTTCGCCCAGGAGGGCTACCGGGTGGCGCCCTTCAAAGCCCAGAACATGGCCCTCAACTCGGCAGTGACAGCGGATGGTGGCGAGATCGGGCGCGCCCAGGCCGAGCAAGCAGCTGCAGCGGGGATTGAGCCGACCGTAGAGATGAACCCGATTCTGCTCAAGCCGGAAGCAGAGCAGCGGGCGCAGGTCGTCGTCCGCGGGCGGCCCTGGGCGACCCTCTCGGCGCGCGAGTACCAGGCGCGCAAGGCAGAGCTCCTGGACGTGGTCGCCGCGGCGCTGGAGCACCTCCGCGCCCGGTACGACCTGGTGCTCATCGAGGGGGCGGGCAGCCCGGCCGAAGTGAACCTGAAAGCAGACGAGATCGTCAACATGCGGGTTGCCGCGCTCGCCGAGGCGCCCGTGCTCCTGGTGGGCGATATCGACCGGGGCGGCGTGTTTGCTGCCCTCGTCGGGACGCTGGAGCTGCTCACTCCTGCGGAGCGTGCGCGAGTGGCCGGCTTGGTGATCAACAAGTTCCGCGGCGACCGCACCCTGCTCGAGCCGGGCCTCGCCTTTCTGGAGCAACGGACGGGCAAGCCGGTGGTGGGGGTCATCCCCTATCTCCCGGCGATTGGACTGGCCGAGGAAGACTCGGTGGCGCTCGAAGAGCATCGCGCCGTGGTGGTGCCCGGGCGGGTCGAGGTGGCAGTCGTCCAGCTGCCGCACCTGGCGAACTACGACGATTTCGACCCGCTGGCGGCGGAGGCGAACGTCCGGTTTCTCCGGCGGCCGGCCGAGCTCGGCGAGCCCGACCTGATCGTGATCCCTGGCACCAAGAGCACCGCGGCTGACCTGGCCTGGCTGCGGGCGAGCGGCCTAGCCGAGGCGATCCGGCGAGCCGTCGACCGCGGGGTGCCGCTCCTTGGGGTTTGCGGTGGCTACCAGATGCTCGGGCGGTGCATCCTCGACCCGGAGCGGGTGGAAGCTGACCAGCCGGAAGTGCCCGGGCTCGGCCTGCTCGACGTCGTCACGCGCTTTGCCTCCACCAAGCAGACGGTGCGGGTTGCGGGGGTAGCGCGGGCGGGTGCGGGTGTCTTTGCGGCCGTCGCAGGTACCCCGTTCCGCGGCTATGAAATCCACCACGGTCGGACCGAGCGGGGCGCGCTTGCTCCGTGGCTCACCGTCCGCGAGCGGGGGGGGGTGCCCGTCACGGCTGAGGAGGGCGCTATCCGCGAGGATGGGCTGGTGGCCGGCTGCTACATCCACGGCCTCTTCGAGAGCGATCGCTTTCGCCAGGCGTTGCTCCGGGCGCTAGCAGCCCGCCGCGGGCGGGCGGTGGGGGTGACCGCCTTCCAGCGGGCAGCAGCCTACGACCGGCTGGCCGACCACGTCCGGCGTCATCTGGACCTCGAGGCCATTCACCGCTGGCTGCAGCTGCCGCTCCGCCGCTCGCGCTAGGGCGCGAAACGGAGCAGCATCTGGCCAGCCGGTTGTTCGTCCGCTCGCCCCAACCTAGAATATCGGCGCATGGCGGACCTGCTCGTCATTATTGTCAGCTATAACGTCGCGCCGCTGTTGCGCGGCTGCCTGCAGTCGCTTTTCGCCTCGGAGGGAGTGCGCTTCGAGGTGGTGGTGGTCGACAACTGCTCGACCGATGGCAGCGCTCGCCTGGTGCGGGACGAGTTCCCTTCGGTACAGCTCATCGAAAACCCGGTGAACTGCGGCTTTGCGGCGGCCAACAACCTCGCCCTCCGCGCGTACTTGGCCCGTCCGGCGAGCGAGCGGCCCCGCTACGTGCTCTTGCTCAACCCGGATACTGTCCTGCCGCCGACGGCGCTCGCCACCATGGTCGCCTATCTGGATGCCCATCCGGAGGTAGGGGCGGCCGGCCCGAAGCTGGTGCTGGCGGATGGCACGCTCGACCTTGCCTGCCGGCGCTCTTTCCCCACGCCCGCCGTCGCGTTCTACCGGCTGATCGGGCTCAGCGCGCTCTTTCCGCGGAGCCGCCGCTTCGGCCGTTACAACCTGACCTATCTCGACCCGGACTGCGAGACAGAGGTCGACTCAGTGGTGGGGGCGTTCATGCTGGTGCGGGGTGTGGCGATCGAGCAGGTGGGGCTACTGGATGAAGCGTTCTTCATGTACGGGGAAGACCTCGACTGGGCCTACCGGCTGAAAGCGCACGGCTGGCACGTTCGCTATAATCCCGCCGTTACCGTTCTACACTACAAGGGCCAGAGTAGTCGGCAGAGCCGCGCGCGCACGACGGCGGAGTTCTATCGCGCGATGGAGCTGTTCTACCGCAAGCACTTTGCCCGCTCCCGGCCGGCAGTGGTGAACGGGCTTGTCCTCGGTGCCATTCGGCTGGTGCGCCTGTTGACCGCGGCTTCCTGGCGGCTGGCCCCCAGCGCGCTCCTTCCGCAGAGCCTGGCCCCCGAGCGGCAGCGGCCGGGGTGGCGCCAGGCAGGGTAACGGCGATGGCGCTGGCACCGCCGGCTGCCACTGGTTCTGCCGAGCCGCCACCGGCGGAGACGACGCGTCGGCCGACGATCCCACGCTCGCGACCGGTCCTCGCCTTGCTGGTGATGCTCGGCGATATCCTGTCGGCTCTGGCTGCCGTCGCGCTGGCCTACCGGATCCGCTTCGAGACGGGCTGGATCTCGATCATCGCCATCCATCCCTGGCCGCCGTACCAGGCATTCGCCGTGATCTTCGCGGTCTGCGTCCCGATCGTCTTCACCTTCGCCAAGCTGTACCGGTTGAACCGGAGCGTCAGCCGGATCGACGAGCTGTACAAGATCTTCGGTGCCTGCTCGATCGCCCTCCTGGTGGCGCTCGCGCTCTCGGTCATCACCTACCGCGAGTTTGATTACTCCCGGGCGATCCTCCCCATCATCTGGTTGCTTGCGATCGGGATGATCTGGGGGCAGCGGCTGGTCCAGTACCGGGTCCACGGCTGGCTGCGGAGCCGCGGCGTGGGCGCGGAACGCCTGCTGGTGGTGGGAGAGGGAGAGATCGCGCAGACGATCGTCCAGAAGGCGATCGGCTCGCCGCGGCTTGGCTACCGGCCGGTGGGCGTGCTCGCGCGCACCCTCCCCGTCGGAACCCAGGTCGCTGGCGTGCCGGTGCTCGGGAGCCCAGAGGAGGTCGCGCGCATCGTGCGGCAGTACGAGGTCAGCGAATTGATCATCGCCGACCCCGAACTCAGCCACCGCGAGATCCTTGACCTGATCGGCCGCTGTGACCGTCAGAACGTCAACATCCGGGTCTTCCCCGATATTTTCCAGATCATCGCCTCGGAAGTCTCGATCGGCGACTTCGAAGGGCTGCCGCTCGTCTCGGCGCGCGATGTGCAATTGCGTGGCTGGAACCTCGCGGTCAAGCGGGCGGTGGATATTGTCATCAGCGCCACCGTGCTCGTGTTGCTGTCGCCCTTCCTGCTGCTGACTGCCCTCTTGATCAAGCTAACCTCTGGCAACGGGCCGGTGTTCTACGCCCAGGAGCGGGTCGGCCTGGACGGCAAGCCGTTCATGATGATCAAGTTCCGCTCGATGTGGCCGGATGCCGAAGCGGAGACGGGGCCGGTTTGGGCCCAGCGCAACGACCCGCGACGGACGCCACTCGGGCGCTTGCTCCGGCGCTTCTCCCTCGATGAACTCCCTCAGTTCATCAACGTGCTGCTTGGGGATATGAGCATCGTCGGCCCGCGGCCGGAACGCCCGTACTTCGTCGAGCAGTTCAGCCAGCAGGTGCCGCGCTATCTGGACCGCCACCGCGAGAAGGCCGGGATCACCGGCTGGGCGCAGGTCAACGGGCTGCGCGGCAACACCTCGATCGAAGAGCGGACGGCGTACGACCTCTGGTACGTCGAGAACTGGACGCTCTGGCTGGACTTCAAGATCATGCTGCGCACCCTCATCGCCATCATTACCGACAAGAACGCCTACTGAGCGGCTCGGCAGCGGTTCCCTCTACAATCGCCCTATGACCCCTCTCCTGGCGGCATTCCGCCCTGGCCGCCGCGAGCGGCAGCCGCTCCCTGGCCCGGTCGAGTGGCTGGTGGTCGGCCTGGGCAACCCGGGCCCCCAGTACGCCGCCAACCGCCATAACGTCGGCTTTCAGGTCGTCGATGCCCTCGCCCGCCAGCACGGGCTCCGGTTCCGCCGCTATGGCAAGGCCGACCTCGCCCATCTGATGCTGGCGGGCCACCCGGTGCTCGTGGTCAAGCCGCGGACCTTTGTCAATCTCTCGGGGGATGCCGTGCGAGCATTGGTGGATGCGACCGGCGTGCCGCCCGCCCGTTGCCTGGTGATCTGCGACGACCTTGACCTGCCGCTCGGAGCGATCCGCCTGCGTGAGCGGGGTGGTGCGGGTGGGCATCGCGGGCTCCGTTCGATCATCGAGCGGCTGGGGACGGAGGCGTTTCCGCGCGTGCGGATCGGGATCGGGCGCCCGCCGGAGGAAGAGCGTCTCGGGCGGAGCGAGGAACTCGTCACGGCCCACGTGCTGGGGAACTTCCGACCGGAAGAGCAGCGTATCATAGAAGAGGCGATTGCTCAGGCAGTCGCTGCCGTGGCGGTGGCCATCGCGGAAGGGCTGCCGGCGGCGATGAATCGCTTCAACCAGCCGGGACGGGGTGCTGCCGCGCCGACGGCTAGCTAGCATCTCCCGGTGCCAGAGAGAGCGATGCTGATCCCAGATCCGCTGGCGGCGGTCTATCTCGGAGCCTTTCTGGTAGGAGTGCTGCTCACGCTCGTTGCCTTTCTCGCTGGCGCCCACGGGCTGAGCGGAGATGGCGCTGCGCTTCACGGCCACCCTGGGGACCTCACCCACGCAGCCGGTCACGCGGGGCACGACCAGGCTGGCCCTTCGCCGTTCAACCTTCAGGTGCTGGCGGCCTTTGTGACGTTCTTCGGCGGGGTTGGCTATGCCCTGAGCCTGCTGGGCCAGATTTGGGGGCCGCTGATCTTTCTGCTCGCGCTGGTGGCGGGGTTGCTGGCTGCCAGTGCGATCTTCTGGTTTCTGGCGCGGGTGCTCTACGCCGGGCAGACCCCGGTGCTGCGGGAACGCGACTACTTCCTGCCGGGGACGATCGCGCGCGTGAGCTCGCCGATCCGCGAGGGCGGTGTCGGGGAGATCGTCTTTGAAAAGGGTGGGCGCCAGCGGGTGGAGGGTGCACGTCTGGTTGGCGCGGGTGCGCTGCCGCGGGGCGCGGAGGTCGTGATCGTGCGCTACGAGCGTGGCATCGCTTACGTGGAGCCGCTGGAAGAGTTCATGAAGTAGAAAGGAGCGGGCCATGGAACTCGTTGCGGTCGCCGTGATCGCGGTCGTCCTGGTGGTGGTGTTTTTCACTCTGATCTCGATTGCGGCGCGGCTGTACCGGGTTGTCGGGCCGAACCGAGCGCTGATCATCTACGGTCTGGGCGGCACCCAGATCGTGACCGGCGGCGGGCGGGTGGTGCTGCCGCTCGTCCAGAATGCCCAGGAACTGACCCTCGAGCTGATGTCGTTCGATGTCGCGCCCCAGCAGGACCTCTACACCTCGCAGGGCGTGGCGGTGAAGGTGGAGGCAGTCACCCAGATCAAGGTGAAGTCCGACCCCCATTCGATCCGGACGGCAGCGGAGCAGTTCCTCTCCAAGCCACCGGCCGAGCGCGAGGCCGCGATCCGACTGGTGATGGAAGGACACCTGCGGGGGATGGTCGGGCAATTGACGGTCGAGCAGATCGTCAAAGAGCCCGAGATGATCGCCGACCGAGTACGCACGACCTCGGCGGAAGATATGGCCAAGATGGGGCTGGAGGTCGTCTCCTTCACGATCCGTGAGATCACGGATAAGAATGAGTACATCGAGAACATGGGCAAGCCGGACGTGGCGCGCATCCGGCGCGATGCCGACGTGGCCGCGGCCGAAGCGGCGCGGGATACCGCCATCCGCCAGGCGGAGACGATGCGCGAGGCAGCCGTGGCGCGGGCCCGAGCCGACCAGGAACGCGTCATCGCCGAGACGGCTTCCCTGGCGGTCCAGGCTGAGGCCCAGCGGGATCTCGAGATCAAGCGGGCGGAGTACCAGGCGATGGTCCAGCGGGCGAGGGCCCAGGCCGAAGCAGCTTACGAAATCGAGGCTGCGATCCAGCGCCAGAAGATTACGGCCGAGCAGGTGGCGATCGAGCGCATCCAACGCGAAGAGCTGATCAAAGTGCAGGAAGCGGAGATCCAGCGCCGGGAGCGTGAACTGGTCGCCACCGTCCAGAAACCAGCGGAAGCGGAGCGGGCCAAGGTGCTGGCACTGGCCGAGGCCGAGCGCCGCCGGCTCGAGCTGGAAGCGGCCGGGCGGGCGGAGAGTATCCGCGTCCAGGGCCTGGCCGAAGCCGAGGTGATCCGCGCTAAGGGCGAGGCGGAGGCGGCAGCGATGGCGCGCCGCGCGAGCGCCTTTGCGGAGTACAACCAGGCAGCGGTCCTGGACAAGCTGCTTTCGACCCTTCCGGAGGTGGTAGGCGCGCTGGCTGGCCCGCTCACCAAGGTGGACCGGATTACCGTCGTCTCCACGGGCGACGGCACCCAGGGAGCTGGCATCAACCGGGTAACGGCCGACCTGGCGCAGATCGTCGCCCAGGTGCCCGCCCTGGTCGAGACCCTGACCGGGATGAAGATCAGCGAGCTGATGGAGCGGGTGCCTGAGCTGCGCCACCTGGCCAGCTCACCGGATGGAACCCGTAAGCCAGCCGAAGTGGCGACCGAGGACCGCTCGCCCTGAGCACCCTTAGCCGTGGGCGAGCTGGTAGAGGAGCGTGAAGGGGTAGATGCCGGTGTCGTGGCCGTCCTGCCAGCGGGCAGCGATGGCGTAGTTGCCCACCCCGCGGATCTGCTCCAGGGTCATCTCAGCTGGGCTGAGGCTGCTCACGCGGGCAAGTCGCCCGGGGACTCCCATCTCGCCTGCGCAGACGGCACATGGGCAGGCCCAGCGGAGCCGCTCCCAGCTGATCGTGTCCTGACGGCCATCGGCCCACTCGATCATGAGTTGACGCCCCTCCCGATCGTTGCGGATGGTGCGTGGGCGGGGTGCCTGGCCATCGGGCCACGACGTGGGTTCCCTCATCAGCGCTCCGCTCTTCTGCTCTATTGTACGGCTGGAGGGGGCCAGGGGCCGTGATACACTTGCGAGAGATCCCGCCGAGAGCCTTCCCGCCGTGACCCTCGCTGGCCTGCTTCCCGCTCTGACCACTCATCCGGCGATCTGCCCGGCACTGACGGCTGCCCAGTCTGGCACGGTAGTCCGCCGCCATGCGCCACGCGCCGCGACGGCAGCGCTGGTCGCGGCTGCGGCCGAGCTGGGCGCGCGGCCAGTGCTGGTGCTCACCGGGCGGACAGAGCGGGCCAAAGCGCTGGCCGACCAGCTTGCACTCTGGGTGGGAGAACCGGGGCGCGTGCTCCTCTTCCCTGAGCCTGAGGGCCTACCGTTCGAGCGGACGTTGGCTGACCCCTTCACCGCTCAGGGCAGGCTCAGCGCCCTGCACGCCCTCACTGCCACGCGGCAGCCGATCGTGGTCGCGGGGGTGCAGGCCGTGCTCGCCCCAACCTTGCCGCGGCGCGAGTTCCTCCGCCGGACCCGCCGGCTGCGGGTGGGCGACCGGGTGCGGTTGGAGGAACTCGTGCAGTTCCTGCTGGCGGCTGGCTACGAGGCGGCGACCACCGTCACAGTAGCCGGCAGCTTCGCCCGGCGCGGCGGGATCCTCGACCTCTTCTCTCCGACTGCCTCGGAGCCGGTCCGCATCGAGCTGGTGGGCGATGAGGTGGAGAGCCTACGCCGGTTCGACCCGGTCTCCCAGCGCTCGCTCGCCCAGATACCAGAGTACCGGATCGGTCCGGCGCGCGAACGGCTGGCCGTGGTCTCTTCCCCGCTCAACCTGAGCGACCTTGCCCCCGAGGCGCGTGGGCGGCTGGCAGCGGACCTGGGGCGCTTGCGCGCCGGAGAGATGTTCGATGGCATCGATGTTTCCGCCGGGCTATTACCGCGCGGCAGTCTCTTTGAGTACCTGCCCGAGCACGCGCTCCTGGTCGTCGAGGACCCGCGTGAGGTGCAGCTGGCGGTCGAAGCACTGGTCGAGCAGGCGGAGATGCTGCGCCAGGAGTTGATCGCTCGGCACGAGATCCCCCCCGACTTCCCGCTCCCGCTGCTTCCGGCAAGCGCGTTGCAGGAAGCGATCGCGGCCGTACCCGGCCGGCTCGTGCTTGACCCCTGGGGCGAGGCCGAGGCAGAGGCGCTCCCGTTTACTGCTGTCGAGGCGTTCGCTGGCCGGCTGGGCGATTTCCTCCGCTGGCTGGCCGCCGAGCACCAGCGGGGTCGGGCGATCGTGCTGATGAGCCACCAGGCCCCCCGGCTCCAGGAGCTGTTGACCGAGCGCGGACTGCTCGCGCGGGTGGAGGACGCACCCTCCCGGCCGCCAGTGCCGGGGGAGATTGTGCTCATCCCGACCACAGTCGAAGAGGGCTGGCGGCTGGGGGAGCAGCTGGTCCTCTGCAGCGACCACGAGATCTTTGGCCTGGCCAAGCCGCGCCGCCTGGTGCGGCAGCGTCGTCAGCCGCCCGCTCAGGCGGCTAGCCTGCTGGCCGACCTGCGACCGGGCGACTACGTGGTGCACGTGGAGCATGGGATCGGGCGGTTCGCTGGCCTGACGACGCGCACGGTTGGCGAAGGCGCTAGCCGCGAGTACCTCGTCCTGGAGTATGCCGAAGGCGACCGCCTCCTGGTGCCGACCGACCAGATCGACCGGGTGAGCCGCTACATCGGTGGCAGCGAGCGTCTGCCAGCGCTCACCCGCCTGTCGAGCGGCGAGTGGGCGCGCAGCAAAGCCCGGGTCAAGGGCGCCGTCGCGCAGGTGGCGCGCGACCTGCTGCGGCTCTACGCGCTCCGTACGCTGCGCAAGGGCCAGGCCTTTGGCCCCGATACTCCCTGGCAGCGCGAGCTGGAGGCGTCCTTCCCTTACCTGGAAACGCCCGACCAGCTCGCAGCCATCGCCGAGACCAAGCGTGACCTTGAGCACGAGCGGCCGATGGACCGCCTCATCTGTGGCGATGTCGGCTATGGCAAGACGGAGGTCGCCATCCGGGCAGCCTTCAAGGTGGTGCAGGAGGGCGCCCAGGTAGCCGTGCTCGTTCCGACGACCGTGCTAGCTCAGCAGCATCTCCAGACCTTTCAGGAACGGCTGGGGGCTTTCCCCGTCACCATCGAAGGGCTGAGCCGGCTCAAATCGGAGAAGGAGCAGCAGCGCATCCTCCAGGGGTTGGCAGCTGGCACCATCGACATCGTCATCGGGACCCACCGGCTGATCCAGAAGGATGTGCGCTTCAAGAACCTGGGGCTGGTGATCGTCGATGAAGAGCAGCGCTTCGGGGTGGTCCAGAAGGAGGCGCTCAAGCACCTTCGTGCCGAAGTCCACGTGCTTACCCTCACAGCCACCCCGATCCCCCGGACGCTCCACCAGGCGCTGATCGGCGTGCGCGACCTCAGCCGGATCGACACCCCACCGGAGGATCGCCTGGCGATCAAGACGACGGTAGCGGAGGACGACGACGCCCTCGTCCGGCAGGCCATCCTGCGCGAGCTGGACCGCGGCGGTCAGGTCTTCTTCGTCCAGAATCGGGTCGCCACGATTGAACGCGCCGCCGAACGGTTGCGACGGCTGGTGCCAGAAGCGCGGCTGGCCATCGGGCACGGGCAGATGGCGGAAGAGCAGCTCGAACAGGTGATGCTGGACTTCGCTGCCGGGCGGGTGGAAGTGCTGGTCTGCACCACCATCATCGAATCGGGGCTAGATATCCCCAATGCCAATACCATCATCATCGCCGATGCCCATCGCTTCGGGCTGGCGCAGCTCTACCAGTTGCGGGGGCGGGTCGGCCGGGGGGCGAACCGCGCCTATGCCTACCTGCTCATCCCGCGAGGCCAGCGCTTGAGCGAGGTCGCGGCACGTCGACTGCGCACCATCCTCGAAGCGAGCGAGCTTGGCGCGGGCTACCAGATCGCATTGCGCGACCTAGAGATCCGCGGGGCGGGCAACCTGCTGGGGGTGGAGCAGAGCGGCATGATCGATACCGTTGGCTTCGACCTCTATACCCGTCTGCTGGCTGAGGCAATCGCCGAATTGAAAGCGTCGCTGGATGGCCAGCCGCAGCCCGCCCGGCCCGAGATGAGCGAGGGGCCACCAGTGGACCTGGAGCTGCCCGCCTTCCTGCCGGCAAGTTATGTGGAAGATGTGGCCACCCGGCTGGTACTCTATCAGCGACTGGCCGCTGCCCGGACGCCAGCGGAGGTGAACGAGGTGGCGACCGAACTGCGCGACCGGTTTGGCGCGCTGCCAGAGCCAGCGCAGAACCTCATCGCGATCGCTAGTCTGCGGACGGCGGCAGCGGGGCGGGGGATCGAAGCGATCATGACGCGGGGCAATGAGGTGGTCATTCAGGTGACGGGGCGGCTCGACCGGGCCCGCCTGGAGCTCGCCCTGGGGCGGGCCGTCCGGGTGGGGACGAGCCAGCTGCGGGTGCCGCGCGACCGCAATGGCTGGCTCGCGACGGTCTGCGCCGCTGTTGAACTCCTGGCGGCCAGCTGATGCGCCCTGGCCCCTTCTGCCTGGGCTACGTTCTGGGGGCACTCACCGTGCTGCTGCTCGGGGTGGGGATGGGAGGCCTCGCGCTTACGCTGGCGCCCTTTTTCAGTCCGCGACCGGTGCCGACGCCGGTCGTGCGGGCAGCCAGCCCGGCTACCCCAACTCCGACGGTGGCAAGCCCACCTCCTGCCTGGTCGGCTACGCCCTCCCCGGCGCCCGCACCAGGCGGGGTGTTCACCCCGGCCCAGATTGTCGAGCGCGTTGCGCCCGCGGTGGTGCAGCTGGTGGTCGGGAATAGTTCGGGCACAGGGATGGTGCTGGACACTGCCGGCAACGTCCTGACCAATGCCCATGTGGTCGCTCGCGCAACTATGGTGACCGTCCGCCTAGCAAATGGCCGCACGCTCAGCGGGCGGGTGGTGGCGCGCGACGAAGACCGCGACCTCGCGATCGTGCGGGTGAGTGGGCAGGCCCTACCGACCGTGCGCCTGGGGGATTCGACGACGCTCCGTCCTGGTGATGATGTGTTTGCCATCGGCTACGCGTTGAACCTGCCGGGTGAGCCGAGCGTCAGCCGCGGGCTGGTCTCGGGCGTCCGGGAAGGCCAGCGCACCGACCTGGTCTACATTCAGACCGATGCCGCCGTGAATCCCGGGAATAGTGGTGGCCCGCTCGTCAACAGCCGCGGCGAAGTGGTGGGGATCGTCACGGCACGGATCACCTCAGATGCTGGCCGGCTCGTCCAGGGCGTCACGCTCGCGATCGCGATCTCGTCGGCTCGGCCGACGATCGACCGGCTGGTGAGTGCGCGCTAGCGCGCTGTCTCGGGGTGGGCGGCTCGCCGGCCGAAGGTTTCGCGCATCCGGGCTAGCGTTTCGGGGCTGGGGCCAGCGTAGGCACCGACCCGACTGCGGACGATGCCGAAGGCGCGGTGCAGGTCGACCAGCGCTTCAACCAGCTTGATCGCGCTTGCCATCAGGTCGACCACGGGGGCACCGCTGCGGGGGAGGTGGAAGAGGTCGTGCCCGGTGACCACCATCGAGAGCACGGTATCGCCAGCGATGATCACCTCGGCCCCCCCGTCGACCAATTGCTCCGCCAGCCGTTCGAAGCGGGCCAGGATCTCCTCGTGGCGCCTGGCGGCCAGGTCGTCGAGATAGCGCTGCTGGGGCATGTCGATCGGCAGCATGCCGACACAGCGGTCGAGCACGCCGTAGCTGGCCAGGAGCTGACGGCGGTGGCGGTAGCGTTTGCCTTTCGGTGCTCCCTCATCGAAGGCGTTGGTGATGATGCCGAACCGTTCTCCCCAGAGGGTCGCGAAATGGACTGCGGCTTCCATCAAGCCGACGACCGGGATCGGAAGCAGCTCCTTCGCTTCGTGGAGGCCAGGGTCGCTACTCATTCCGATGATGGCACCGTCGTAGCCAGCCTCCGCAGCGCCGAAGACCGTCTCGATAATCTCCTGGTCGGAAAGACGGCGCACGTAGTCGCTCCACCAGTCTCCCCACTGGATGACGCCGCGGGCGGTCGGCACGATGGTGACCTCAGTATCCGGGCGGCGCACCCGGTCGAGGACGGCGCGGATGCGGCCAAAGACGACGCCTTCCCGAAAGGGGCTGACCGGGCCGGGGTACTGGTACCAGATCCGCACAGGGTCCCTCCTGGCGCCGAGTGTACCAGAGTGGGCTAGCTTACGGGGAAGAGCCGGGGCTGCTCCGGTCGGGGCTGGGGAGTCTTGCGGCCGGCGGCCGTCCGAATGACGTAGCCCTCCTTCAGCAAGTAGGGCTCGACCACATCGGCCAGGGTATCGACCTCTTCATTCAGGGTGGCGGCCAGCGCTTCGATCCCGACCGGTCCACCGCCGTACAACTCGGTGATGGTGGCGAGATAGCGGCGGTCGAGGGCATCCAGCCCCCGTTCGTCGATCCCCTCGCGCTCGAGGGCGAGGCGAGCGATGGCACGGGTGATCCGTCCCTCGCCGTGGACCTGGGCGTAGTCGCGCACGCGGCGGAGCAAGCGGTTGGCGATGCGCGGGGTGCCACGTGAGCGGCGCGCGATCTCGGCGGCAGCGTCGGGGTCGATCGGTGTTTCGAGGATCGCGGCTGAGCGAGCGACGACCTCGCTGAGTTCGTCCGGGGTGTAGAAATCGAGATGCAAGAGGATCCCGAACCGGTCGCGCAGGGGTGGGGTGAGCAAGCCGGCCCGGGTGGTGGCGCCGACCAGGGTGAAGCGCTTGAGCGGGATCTTGATCGTTTTGGCAAACGCACCCCGGTCGAGCACAAAGTCGACCTGGAAGTCCTCCATCGCCGAGTAGAGAAACTCCTCGACCGCGTGGGGGATGCGATGGATCTCGTCCACGAACAGCACCTGCCCGTTCTCGAGGTTGGTGAGGATCCCGAGCAAGTCTTTCGGTTTCTCCAGCATCGGGCCGCTGGTCGCGACCATGGTCGTCTCCATCTCGGCCGCGATGATGTGGGCGAGGGTCGTTTTGCCGAGGCCGGGCGGGCCGTGGAGCAGCACGTGGTCGAGGGGCTCGCCGCGCTGGCGGGCGGCCTGGAGGGCGACACTCAGCTTCTGGACGACCTCGCACTGGCCGATGTACTCGCTCAGCCGGCGGGGCCGGAGCGACTTGACCGGTGGTTCGTTCCTCGTTGGCGACTGCCCGCTCTCGGGCGGTGGCTCGCGCCGCACGACCTTATCGCGTGCCATCGCTGTCCTTTCCGAGCCGACTGAGCTCGCCCCGTGGCGCGCCTTGCGCCCGGAGCGCCGCCTGGACCAGCTCTTCCGACGATTCGATCGCCTTGGTAGTCCGCCGCGCGGCCTGGATAGCGGCCTTCGCTTCGACCTGGCTGAAGCCGAGGCGGCGGAGCACAGCCAGCGCTTCCTGGTCGATCTCCTGGTCGAAGGAGGGGAGTTCGGTCGGGTGGCTTTCGCCGAGCAGCGCCTCTTTCAGCACCTTCCCGCGGAGTTCGGCGACGATCTTCTCGGCGGTGCGGCGACCGAAGCCAGGCAGGCGGGCCAGCTGCTCGACGTTCCCATCTTCGATGAAGGCGGCCACCGTCGGAACGGGATAGACCAGGGCGCGGGCAGCGCGGGCGGCGCCCACCCCGGAGACGGTCAGCAACTTCTCGAAGAAGATCCGCTCATCGACCGTCTCAAAGCCGATCAGTTCTGGCTTCGGGTTCTGGGCGGAGACACGGTAGAGAGTGATGACCTTGACCCGTGGGGGGGCACCATGAGCCTGGGCGAGCTTCTCTTCGAACCGCCGCTTGACGAAGTAGGGGACGAGCACCTCGTATCCCACCCCCCCGACATCGACCACGATATGGTCGGGGTGCACTTCGATGAGCTGGCCTTCGAGGTAAGCGATCATCCTCGCCTCGCGTTGGCACAGGTCAGCGCCAGGGCGAGGGCGTCTGCGACATCGGGGGGCTCGGGCACCCGCGGCAGGCCAAGCAGTTCGGCGACTGCCCGCTGGACCTGAGCCTTACTGGCGCGGCCCTCCCCGGTGAGCGCTCGCTTGACCTGGGAGGCGGTGAACGTCTCGACCGGCACGCTGGCCAGCCCGGCCGCTAGGGCGATCACGCCGCGGGCGTGGCCCATGAGGATCGCCGTCCGCGGGCGCTCGTAGCGGGTGTAGAGGTCTTCGATCGCGACCACGTCGGGCTGGACCTCCTGCAGCAGGTCAAGGAGATCGCAGAAGATCGCTACCAGCCGGTGTTCCAGCGGCGCGCGCCGGTCCGGTGGGTGGATCGTCCCGCCCTCGATGAGGGTGACCGCCGGCCCCCGGGCGAGGACCAAGCCGTATCCGGTGGTCACCAGGCCCGGGTCGATCCCGACGATCCGCCACTGCCGCATCGCTCCGCCTCCGCCGTCGGGCGCATCCCGATTGGAACGTCCGTTCGGAACGATCCTAGTTCCTCGCGCGGCGGATTGCAATCCGCCATGGTGGCGGTTCGGGCGACAAAAGGCAAGCAGGTCGGGCGGCCGGCGTCAGGCGGGGGTGGAGGTGCGGCCGTTCACCACGCGCTCGACCTGGGCGACGAGCTTCGGTACCTCGATCGGGGTGATCCAGCGGACGGGTGGTGGTGGGCGCTGGCCACTCCGCAGGGGGGCAGCCGGATATCCCAGGTGGACGATCCCGACGATGCGGTCGCTCGGGCTGAGGCCGAGCAGGGTGTTCGTCTCGGGGGCGATCGCCAGGGGACCACTCGTCCAGAAGCTGCCGAGCCCTAGCTCCGTGGCGGTGAGCAGCATGTTCTGAATAGCAGCCGCGGTGGCCGAGAAGTCCTCTTGACGCTGGATTTCATCCCCAACTTGCTGGCAAGCAACTACGATGAGCACGGGCGCGCGCAACAGCTTGGCAGCCGATTCTGCGGCCTCAGCCTCTACCTGGGCGGGTGGTAGCCCTTTGGCCAGCAGCTCACGCCGCTTGAGGGCCCGCCGCAGTTCTGCCAGGGGGGTGCGGGCCGGCCCTTCGAGCACGATCAGGCGCCAGGGTTGGGTCAGATGATGGTTCGGCGCCCAGGCGGCAGCTCCTAGCACCGCCTCGACCAGCTGACGTGGCACCGGGTCGGGACGGTAGTCTTTCACGGTTCGACGAGCGCGAATCGCTTCCTGGACGCTCAGAGTCAAGTTCCTTCCCCTCCGGAAACGATCCTACCGCAGTGGGGAGTATCCGTCCAGCGAAGTTCATGCATGGGCTGAGGACTGCTGCTGCGATACTTTGCGTTCTGACCCCCGGGAGGTAGCTTGCCCGAGGCTTCCTCTTCTATAGTACAAGAAGCACCGCGACACGATTGTGTACCGAGGCGCCCCCGGGGGATGATGAAGCGGTTCCTGCTGGCTGCTGCGTTGGGGCTTGCCGGCCTGTTGCTGGTAGGGCTGGGGGTGGTGCCACGCCAGAACCCCGCACCTCTGCCCCCACTGCGGCCGGGGACCTCCCTCGCCCTACCCACGGCGTCGCCCCCGCTCGCCCTGGCGGGCACGGTGGTGACGCGGACGATCGCGAGCGCGGTGCTCCAGCGTGAGCTCCCGTATCTGGTCTACCGCCCGGCCAGCGCCGAGCAGGGTGACCGCCGGTACCCAGTGCTCTACCTCCTCCATGGGTTGGGAGCAGACTGTAGCCAGTGGCAAACGGTGGGGGTCGTGCGCGCGGCCGATGCCTTGATCGCGCGCGGGGCGATCCCCCCGCTGGTGATCGTGATGCCAAGCGGCGAGGACGGCTACTGGATGAACCATCGGCCGGATGGCCCGCGCTGGCGCGACTATCTGATCACCGAGCTTATTCCGACCGTGGAACGGAGCGAGCCCATCGATGGCCGACGGGAGTTGCGGGCGATCGGTGGCATCTCGGCTGGCGGCCACGGGGCACTCCAGCTTGCCTGGAACAACCCGTTCCTGTTCGCGGTGGTAGGGGCGCACAGCCCTGGCCTGCGCAGCGAGCGGGAGGCCTTCGCATTCTTTGGGAGAGGGGCCGACTTCGAGCGGCATGACCCGCTGAGCCTGGCGAAGCAGGTAGCCCGGCTCGACCTGGATATCTGGATCGATAGCGGCGAGAGCGACCCCTGGCGGGGACGGGCAGAGATCCTCCACCAGACGTTGCTCGAACGTGGGATTGCCCACGTCTGGTCGCCTCGGCCAGGCAGGCACGATGGGAGCTACTGGTCCTCGCGGGTCAGCGACTACCTGGCGTTCTATGGCAACGCCCTGGCCCGGCGCGCCCAGGGGCTGGAGGCGCGCGCCGCTACCCTCACCGAGCTGACCGAGGTGGCGGCCAGCAGCCAGGGAAGCTGAGGGGGTGCCCAGCACCGGGGCGGTAGGCCTATGGTAGAATGCGCCCCAGATGAGCGCGCCCCACGCTGAGGCCTTGCCCGGTGGGGCCCGGCCAGTAGTGGGAGGATGCGGTGGAGAACATCCGCGTTCTGCTCGTCGATGCGCAGGCGATCTATCGCCAAGGCCTGCGGAGCGTGATTTCCCAGGAGCCGGATATCGAGATTGTCGGCGAGAGCGGGGATGGCCTAGAAGCGCTGGATCTGGTCGAGCACCTCCAGCCGGATGTGGTGGTGGCGGATGTGCGGCTACCGGGCCTGGAGGGGCTTGAGCTGGCGCGTAAAGTCCGGATGGCCACCCGCAGCATCGCTTTCATCCTCCTCTCGGGGGCAGGCGACGACGAGGAGATGCTCTTCCAGGCGATCCGGGCGGGGGCGGCGGCGTTCTTCAGCAAGGATGCCGCCCCGAGCGAGCTGCTGCGGGCCATCCGGCGGGCGGCAGCGGGAGAGTACCTGATCAATGAGACGGTGCTGACGCGGCCGAAAGTCGCTTCGCGGGTGCTGCGCGAGTTCCGGGAACTCAACCTGGTCGAGAAAGAGATCGAGCCCCTGCTGATGCCCCTCTCGAACCGGGAAGTCGAGATCCTCGATTACATCGCGCGCGGCAACTCGAACAAAGAGATCGCGCGGGCGCTGAAGATCAGCGACCAGACCGTCAAGAACCACATTACGTCGATCTTGCGCAAGCTCGCCGTCAACGACCGGACGCAGGCGGTGGTCTTCGCGGTCCGCCATGGGCTGATCCAGATCGATTGAGACGGGGCGCGCCATCCGGCCGGGGCTAGCGCTCGACGCGGGCCATCACCGGCCTTGCTTGGCGAGAAGCGCACGATGGGAGAGTGGCGCCGCGAATCAGCCGCCGGGCGTGAACTGGGTCGTGCCGCTGATCACGCCGGTGGTCGTCTGGCATTCCACGGTAACCTGGACGGTATACCCAGGCGTTGCGCCTTGTAAGGGGAAATCGAGCTCGAATTCCCCATCGGCTAGCGTCCGCCGCTCGTAGGTATGGGTCACCGTGCGGTAGGCAAGGTCGACTCGGCAGTCTGCGCCGCGAATTGGGGTATCGCCGAGAAGCAGGCGCACGTAGACGGTCTGCTCGCCGAATGGATCCGGCCTCGGGTTGGCTACGCGCACCTCCAGGCGCGGGCGTGCTGGATCGGCCGCTGTGGCGGTCGGTGCCGGCGAAGGGCTCGGGATAGCCGTTGCCGTGGCCACGGGCGCGTTATCGGCATCGCGGCGTGGGCCCTCGCGCGGCTGGGCGATCTGGGGGCCGGCCCGCACTGGGCGGACGGCGGGTGCGGGATTGCTCCCCCGCAAGGGGGCTGCCGCCGCTTCGAGGGCGCCTCGGGCTGCCAGCAGGCCCA
>JAILZB010000169.1 GCA_023512725.1 Chloroflexota bacterium
GGCAACGCCGCTGCCTCCCACCGCGACCCCTTCTGCCCCTACCCTTCGCCTCCGTCTGCCGCCCCCCGAGAACGCCCCCGAGCTGGTTGCTGGCGACCGTACCTCCTCGCTCGTCGCGCTGACGTTCGACGCTGGTGCGGGCGCCCGGAACACTCCGCCGATCCTGGACGCGCTGAAGGCGGCGGGGCTGCGGGTGACGATGTTCCTGACTGGACGCTGGGTCGAGCAAAACCCCGAGCTGGTGCAACGGATCGTTGCTGACGGTCACGAACTGGCCAACCACAGCTACAGCCACCCGGAGTTCACGCGCCTGACCACCGCCGCCATGAGACAGGAGATCGAGCGGACCGAAGAGCTGGTCCGCCAGCTCACCGGCCACACCACCCGGCCCTGGTTCCGGCCTCCCTTTGGCGCCCGCGACGCTCGCGTGCTCGCTGTGGTGGGAAGCCTGGGCTACTACTCGGTCTACTGGACCCTGGACTCCGGAGACTGGCGGACCGACTACTCGCCTGCGGATGTGCTGAACCTGGTGACCACGCGAGCGAGTGGCGGCTCGATGGTGGTGCACCATCTGGACTCCCCCCAGACAGCGCAGGTCCTTCCGCAGATCATCCAGCGGCTGCAGGCACGCGGATTGAAGATCGTCCCTCTCAGCCAGCTCTTCGCTGAGTAGGCCAACCGAGCCAGGCAGCCAGCTCTGGTACAATCGCGCCAGCAACCACGACAGCGGGTGCGGGCTGGTGAAAGGGGCAGTTCTCGGGGCGGCCATTCTCGTCTTGGTTGTGCTCGTGCTGCGGGGGGGCGGGCTCATGCCCGTTGCCGGTAGCACCGACCTGCCTGACGACCAGCTAGCGATCCAGCTCGTGCGTCGCTACGAGCCCGTGCCGGGTCGTCCGCAGACCCTCGAAGACCGCATCCAGACGGTCATCGCCAACTCCCGGCGAGCTGGCCAGAGCCAGGAGGTGATCGGCTGGAGCGCCCAGGCCCTTGGCGACCGCCGGTACCTCGTCCACTTTGCCCTGCGCGAGAACGGCGTCTGGATCGGTGCCGAGTGGTTCGTCAACCTCAAGAACGGCTGGGTGACACCGACGAACCAGTATGCCTCGTGGCTGATGTTCGAGCGCAGCTTTTAGGAGCTACTTGACGCACACCCGCAGCGGGATCCAGTTGCCCGGCGCAGCATCGAGCACCACCTGGCGGAAGCCAGCCTCCCGCAGCGTGCCAGCAAAGTCCGAATAGACGAACGCGCTGCCATAGCGCTCACCGTTATCGGTGGTGTCGAAGTGTCGGAGATAGCCGGCCAGGCTGGCTGCCTGCTCAGGAGGACGGTTGGGGAAGTCCGCCAGCGCGAAGACCCCTCCCTCGCGCAGGACCCGGTACACCTCGCGCACGACCTGCTGCCCGATCGCCACCGGGAGCTCGTGGAAGAGGATGAACGCCCAGACGAGGTCGAAGCTAGCGTCCGGGAAGCGCAGCTCCTCCGCCTTCATCTGGGCAAAGTGCACTTCCAGGCCCAGCTGGATGGCCCGCCAGTGGGCGTAGCGCACCATGGGCGCCGAGATGTCGATCCCCCAGAGCTCGGCCTGGGGAAAGCGCTCCTTCAAGGCAGTGGTACTCTGCCCCGCGGAACACCCGAGGTCGAGCACGCGACGGACCTGGCTATCGGCCGGCAGAGGGATGAGTGCGACGAGGTCACGCTGGATGGCATCGTTGGTATTCCGGCCGGTGAAGAAGATGTTCGTGCCGGAGTGGTAGTAGAGGCCGGCGAGGGGGTGTTGCCAGTAGCCCCCCGGCTGGAGATGAAAGCGCGCCTCCCGGAAATAGGCGGGGTAGTCGAAGGCGGGGTCGTAGCTCACCGAGCCGGGGCCTTGCCGGTCGGCCTGATCGAGCGCGGCGAGCAGCTCAGCCTCGCAGGCCTGGTAGGCCTCGTGAATCCCGACCCATTTCATCTCCTGGGTCGAGCGCATCAGCCGGTTCCGTGCTGCCACGATCGGCAGCGGGTCGAGCACCCGCTTGACCTCCTCCAGGCTAGCAGGCTGGGCGGCGCGCAGCTGCGCTTCGGCGATCGCGGTCATCTGGGGTGCTACCGCGCGCTGGGTGAAGGCGCGGAGCCCCTCCGCAAACGAGAGGTAGCTTTCCTCATCGCGGCGGGCTGCTGGCGGAAGCACCGGCGGCGTCTCTGGCATGGTTTTCCTCCTTCCCACTACCCGACGGCAACGCCACTGCCCAGCCCCGGCTCCGTCATCGCGATGGGGTCGAGCAGCCGGTCCAGCTCCTCCTCGCTCAGCCCAGTGCGCTCCCGGGCAACCTCTCGGACCGTCCGGCCACTGGCGAAAGCCTCCTTGGCGATCTCAGCGGCAGCATCGTAGCCAATCTTTGGGACTAGCCCGGTCCCGATCGCCAGCCCTTTTTCGAGCAGGTCCGGGCCGCGACTGGTCGCCTTCAGTCCTTCGACGCACTGACGGGCGAAGTTCTCGCTCGCCCGCGCGAGCAGCTCGATTGCCTGGATCAGGTCGTAGGCAGCCAGGGGCAGCATGGTGTTCAGCTCGAAGTTCCCCCACTGGCCACAGACCGTAATCGTCACGTGATAGCCCGTCACCTGAGCGCAGACCATAAGCAGGCTTTCGATGATGACCGGGTTCACCTTGCCCGGCATGATCGAGCTGCCCGGCTGGACCTCGGGGAGCTGGAGCTCATACAGTCCGGCGCGGGGGCCTGAGCCAAGCCAGCGGATGTCGTTGCCCATCTTCATCAGGCTGGCAGCGATCGTGTTCAGCACGCCGCTCGTCGCCACGACCGGGTCGAGCGTCGATTGGGCCTGGAAGTGGTTGGACGTCTCGCGGATAGTGAAGCCATTCCAGGCTGAGAGCTTCTCCAGCACGCGGCGGGCAAACTCCGGGTGGGTGTTGACCCCCGTCCCCACTGCCGTGCCGCCCAGCGGGACTTCACTGAGCTCCTCGCAGGCCTGCTGGAGCAGCCGGATGGCGCGGTCCACCTGGCCGCGGTAGCCCAGAAACTCCTGCCCGAGCCGGATCGGCGTTGCGTCTTGGAGGTGGGTTCGCCCCGTCTTGATAATCGGCCAGAACTCCTCGCTCTTGCGGGCGAGCGCTGCCCGCAAGCGCTCCAGGGCGGGCAGCAGCGCTTCGCGGATGGCCGCCTGGGCTGCCACCTGGAGGGCAGTGGGGATCGTATCGTTGGAAGACTGCCCGAGGTTGACGTGGTCGTTCGGGTGGACCGGGTGCTTCGTTCCGATCTGGCCACCGAGCAGTTCGATCGCCCGGTTGGCGATCACCTCGTTCATGTTCATGTTGGTCGAGGTGCCAGAGCCGGTCTGGAACACGTCCACCACGAACTGGTCCTCGAACCTGCCCGCGATCACCTCGTCGGCGGCGCGGATGATGGCGTCGGCGAGGTGAGGGTCGAGCAAGCCGAGGTCGCGGTTCACTTCGGCGGCAGCGCGTTTGATCTGGGCGAGGGCGCGCAGGAACCGCTTTGGGAGCCGTAGGTCGCTGATCGGGAAGTTCAGTTCGGCGCGGCGGGTCTGCGCCCCATAATACGCGTGCGCGGGGACTTCCATCGTCCCGAGCGAATCCTTTTCCAGGCGAACGTCGCTTGTCACGCTCTGCTCCTTTGCTCTCGCTGGCGGGATGGTACGAACGGTCCTTCTGCGCTGTCAACGGCCGGGGCGCGGCGAGCAAACGCCTGGCCGGGCAGGGATGGGCTGGGTATAATCTGGCCGCTCCCGGAGGACGTGCGATGGACCGGCCAATCAATGGGATCTGGTTCAACACGCAGACCAAGAAGGTGCTGCGGGTCAATTCGCCCTACTACAAGGACGAAGTCGCGAAGCCAGAGTGGGAGTTCCTGACTGACGAGGTCAACGCGACGCTCGTGCGGGTGCGCGAGCTCGCTGTTGAACGGGGGTTGACCGACGACCCGACGAGCGTTACCTGGGCGTAACGGGCGGCGCCGGCAGGGCGGGCTCTCGCGCCGGGCGTTCTTGCTCGGCAGTGTGGGAGTAGTCGGCGCGGCGGTAGCACTGCCGCCCAGCCGGGAGGTGCTGGGGCTTGCTGGCTGGTGGCTCACCAACGACCAGCCACCGGAGGTGACCCTCCACGTCCCGCCGGGCGTCAGTCGGGGCCAGATCGTCGTTGGTGTCACCGTTGGCCCGTCGCCAAGCTGGCGTTTTCTGGATGCCCTCGTCGATGGGCGACCACTCCCGCCAGGGCCGGAGATCCCGATCGATACCCGCCAGCTCAAGGATGGAGAGCACGTCCTGCGTGTCGCCGTCCGCGACGGCTCCTTGCGGCGGAACGTCCGCTGGGTGGAAGCGACCTTCCGCTCGGATAACACTCCCCCCCAGGTCTTCCTGGAGCCCCGCACCTTGGTAGTCGAGCAGGGGAAAACGCTGTTGCTCCAGGCGCGCACGAGCGAACCGGCTCAGGTTGCCCTCCAGCGCGCGGGGACAAGCCCGCTCTCCTTCAGTGAGGACCGTGGGGTGTACGTCGCCTTCCTAGGGGTTGACCCCTCCCTTCCGGCGGGGCGCCACCCCGCTCGGCTGGTGGCAACCGATGAGGCTGGCAATCAGACGGTCCACGACCTCACGATCGAGGTCACTCGCACGCGCTTCCCCAGCGAGCAGATCGTGCTGCCTGCCCACCTGCTTCAGCTGCTGACGAGCGGCGAGTACGACCGCGAGTTGAACGCCCTCACCGAGTACTACTCCAACAGCGGGAACGGTAAGCTCTGGGAAGGGACCTTCGAGCAGCCAGTGCGGGGAGTGATCTCCTCTGGCTACGGGATCGAGCGGACCTACAACAGTGGCGTGGCGCGCAACCGTCACCTCGGCACCGATTTTGACGTGCCGGTGGGAACGCCGGTCAGCGCAACGGCCCGGGGGAAGGTCGTGCTGGCCCAGCCCCTTGCCGTGCGGGGCAACGCGGTCATCATCGACCACGGCGTCGGGGTCCACAGCGCCTATTATCATCTCGCGCGGCTGGATGTCCGGCCGGGTGAGCTGGTCAACCGTGGTCAGCTGATCGGGCTCTCCGGGGCGACCGGGATGGCTACCGGCCCCCACCTGCACTTCGAGATCCGGCTAGCAGGCATCGCCGTCGACCCACTGGAGTGGCTGGGGGCGCGCTTCCTCTAGCACTGGCGCCGCTGGAGGCAGCGCCCCCTGCTACCTCCGGGCGGCTCTGGACGCTACCGCCGGCGGGCAGCCACTCTGGGTGGGCCTACTCTTCGGGCGTAGAGCGGAGCACCTCGCTGATCACGCGGTCGGCAGTGATGCCCTCCGCTTCGCCCTGGAAGTTCAGGATCACGCGGTGCCGCAGCGCTGGCAAGGCCACCGCGCGCAGGTCGGCGAACGCGACGTTGAAGCGGCCTTCGAGCAAAGCGAGCACTTTGGCCGCCAGGATCATCGCCTGGGCACCGCGGGGGCTGGCACCGTAGCGGATGTACTGGCGGACGATCGGCGGAGCGACCGGCTGGTCAGGGTGGGTGGCGAGCAACAGCCGCACCGCGTACTCGCGCACGTGGCGGGCGATCGGCACCTCCCGCGCGAGCGCCCCCATCCGCTCCACGAGGCTGCCATCGGCTACCCGGGAGACCGTCGCGCTGGCAGCGGTGGTGGTGCGGTCGAGGATCTCCGCCAGCTCCCCCGGGCCGGGGAAGGTGACCTGCAGCTTGAAGAAAAAGCGGTCGAGCTGGGCTTCGGGCAGTGGGTAGGTCCCCTCCATCTCGATCGGGTTCTGGGTTGCGAGCACGAAGAACGGCTGCGGCAAGTGGTGCACCGTGTTGCTGACCGTGACGGTGTGCTCCTGCATTGCTTCCAGCAGCGCGCTCTGGGTCTTCGGGGTTGCCCGGTTGATCTCATCGGCGAGCACGAGGTTGGCGAAGACAGGCCCTGCCTGGAACTGGAAGGAGCGGCGGCCATGCTCGTCTTCGACGATGATGGTGGTCCCGATGATGTCCGAGGGCATCAGGTCGGGGGTGAACTGGATCCGGCTGAAGTGGAGGTCGAGGGTCGCGGCGAGCGTGCGGACGAGCATCGTCTTGCCCAGGCCGGGCACCCCTTCCAGCAGGATGTGCCCCCCGGCGATCAGAGCAATCAGGACCTGGCGCACCAGCTCGTCCTGCCCCACGATCACTTTTGCCACTTCGCGCTGGATCGCCAGCGCAGTTTCCCGGAACTCGCCGGGGGAGAGGGTCCGTTCATGAGCCGTCGTCATGGCGCTCCCTGGAGCCAACATGGCGCTGCCTCAGCAGTGCAGCGCAAGTATCGTCTATCCTGCGCTGGTCTAGCTATCTTCTGGAAGGAGCAGCCCGATCCCAACCGCTCGTCCTGGCCCCCTCGCCTTGCTCGGCTCCGGCGAATACCTGCCGGTCATGGCTCCCATCGACCGGCTACTCCTTGCGCAGCTACCACCGGGCACCAGCGTCGCCCTGCTCCCCACTGCCAGCGGCCGCGAGCCAGGCGCACCCGCGCGCTGGAATGCCCTCGGCGAGGCCCACTTCCGAGCGCTCGGGGCAACTCCTCTCCCGATCCTGCTTCTCCGCCGCGAAGATGCCTTCGCCGAACCGGTGCTTGCGGCCTTGCGCCAGGCGCAGCTGTTCTACTTCTCGGGCGGTGACCCGCTCTATCTCGTCGAGACCCTCGCGAACACTCCAGCCTGGGAGCAGGTCCGCTCAGCCCACGCCCAGGGCGCTGGCTTAGCGGGCTGCAGCGCTGGTGCTATGATGCTTGGCGGAGCCGTGCTCCGTTTCCGCACGCTCTTCACCGAAGGGCGGGCGGTGTGGGCGCCCGGCCTGGCCGTGGTGCCTCACTTCGCCGTCCTGCCTCATTTCGACCGGCTCGTGGCCCGTCTCGGCGCGCACCTGGCAGAGATAGTAGCGAGCGCACCAGTGGGAACCTGCATCGTGGGCATCGAGGAAGAGACGGCGCTCGTCCGCTGTCAGCCCAGGGGTGCCTGGCAGGTGCTGGGGCGCGGCCGGGTCCATCTCTACCGCGCTGGGCAGCCGCATGTACTCGCCCGGGCGGGAGAGCAGCTGGTGCTTGAGGAGTAGCCCACAGGGGTGAGCTGTTCCTGGGGCGAAGGCAACGCGCGCTTTTGCGCCTGCCCAGCCGGCCGGGGTAGCACCGGTCTGCTATACTTTTCACAAGTTAGGTAGGGGAGTAGCCACCCACCCCAGTGGGGTGCCCAGCCGTCAGCACAGAGCTTCGCTCTCGGCCGGGCAAGCGTGAGGCCCACGCTCTGGCGAGACCACCGCACAGGAAGTGCCGTGGTGCTCGCCGTTTTTTGTTGGGCACGACGGCCGACAGGAGGGTCCCTCGATCATGGCTAACGAGATGCTCTGGCTCTGGGGTGGATTCAACCTCTTCGTCCTGGCAATGCTCGCGCTCGACCTCGGCGTGTTCCACCGGAAAGCGCACGTCGTTTCGCTGCGCGAAGCAGCCATTCCCCCTCCGCGCTGAGCGCGAGCCAGGAGCGCCGTCACGAGGCGAGCGATGCGTTGCCACCACGCTGCCCGATGGCGCTCCCGTTGCGCGCGCTCTGCCATTTCTCGATATTGGCGTGCGTTCGCGATCGCCGTTCCCAGCAGATTGCCGAGCGCCGAGAAGAATGCCGAGCGAGATTCCGTGGGGAGATCGCCAAGGGCCTTCGTCCGGGCGCTTCTCATGCGGGAATCCCCGATATCGCCGGGGACGGACTGATTCCGGTTCGCGAGCAAGAGGACTCCGATCGTCCGCTCCTCGGCGCGGAGGGGGATGAGCGCGAAGACGTGAAAGCCCGCCCGTCGGATCACATGCCGATAGGGCGAGGGTTCGACGGCCGAGACTTCGAGGA
>JAILZB010000170.1 GCA_023512725.1 Chloroflexota bacterium
GTAAGGTCGAGGGGCCCACCAGCGGCGCAGAGGATCTCACCCACCTACCCGCACGCCACCCTCCTAGTGTGAGGCGGGAGGAGCGTCGCGACTGCTGGGTAGGAAGCTTCGCCATGGCGGCGCCGAGCCGTTCGGGAGGCGCAGGGAGCAGACGAGAGCGAGGAATGGCTGCGCGCGTTAGAAGCGACGCGGGCGGCCGCCGCCGGCACCGCTCCCGCCACCACCGCCACGGCCCCGCTCCGGTCGTCGCTCGAAGCGCGGCGGTGGGAGCTGCTCTCCTTCCTCCGTACCGACTTGGCCGTCCGCCCCACTCCCCGCCGCCTCTAGCACGGCCCGCCGCGAAAGATTGATCCGGCCCATCCGGTCGATCTCGGTGACCTTGACGGTGACCTCGTCGCCCTCTTTGACGACCTCCTCGACCGTATTGACCCGGTAGGGGGCAAGCTCGCTGATATGGATCAGCCCCTCTTTCCCCGGCAGGATCTCGACAAACGCGCCGAAGCTCATCAGCCGGGTGACCTTGCCCTGATAGATATCCCCGACCACGACATCGCGCGTCAGCGCTTCGATCTCGCGAATGGCGTTGGCGGCATTCTCCTCGTTGGTCGAGCCGACCACGACCTTCCCATCGTCACTGACGTCGATCGTCACCTTGTACTTCTCGGTCAGGCCGCGGATGGTCTTCCCGCCGGGACCGATCAGGAAGCGGATCTTGTCGGGATTGATGTAGAGGGTAGTCATCCGGGGGGCGAAGGGGCTCACTTCGGCGCGCGGCGCGGGGATCGTCTCCCGCATCTTGCCCAGGATGTACAGCCGGCCATCCCTCGCCTGGGTAAGCGCCCGCTCCATGATCTCCAGCGTGATCCCTTTGACCTTGATGTCCATCTGGAGAGCCGTGATGCCCTTCTCCGTGCCCGCGACCTTAAAGTCCATGTCGCCGAAGGCATCCTCGACCCCCTGGATGTCGGTCAGGATGGCGTAGTTGCCCTGCTCTCCCATGATGAGCCCCATCGCGATGCCGGCCACAGGCGCCCGGATCGGCACCCCGGCATCGAGCAGGGCGAGCGTGCTCGCGCAGACACTCGCCATCGAGGTCGAGCCGTTCGAACTGAGCACCTCCGAGACGACCCGGATGGTGTAGGGGAAGGTCTCTTCGGCCGGGATTACCGGCTCGAGTGCCCGCTCCGCCAGCGCGCCGTGGCCGATCTCGCGCCGGCGCGGGGCGCCAACCCGGCCCGTTTCCCCGGTCGAGAAGGGCGGGAAGTTGTAGTGGTGCATGAAGCGGCGGTACTCTTCCAGGCCGAGGCTCTCCAGCTCCTGCTGCTCGCTCATCGAGCCAAGCGTCACCGTCGAGAGGACCTGGGTCTGGCCGCGGGTGAAGAGGCCAGACCCGTGGACCCGCGGCAGCAGCCGCACCTCGCAGGAGATCGGTCGGATCTGGGTCAGGGTGCGACCGTCCGGACGCCGCCCTTCTTCGAGGATATCCCGTGCGAGCTGGGCCTCGAGCTGGGCATCGAAGGCCAGCTGGATCTGTTTGCTCTCGTAGCGGCCAGCCAGCGCCGCCGCGACTTCGTCCCGCAGCGCCTGAACAGCCGCCTCACGTTCCTGCTTGGTGGGATGATGGAGGGCGAGGGCAAGCCGACCGGCCAACAGCTGGGCGATTTCGGCGTGCAGCTCCTCAGGCATCTCGGCGAGGATCGGCTGCCGCTTGGGCTTCCCCGCCGCTCGGATCAGCTCCTCCTGCAGCTCGATGATCGCCTGGTTCGCCTCCTGACCGAAGCGGATCGCCTCGATCATCACCCGCTCCGGCACTTCGTTGGCACCACATTCGACCATCAGGATGGCGTCGCGGATACCTGCCACCACCAGGTCGAGCTTCGAGCGCAAGAGTTCGGAACTGGTCGGGTTGAGCACCAGCACCCCATCAACCAGCCCGACCCGCACCGCCCCCACGGGGCCCTCGAAGGGGATGTCCGAGATGCCGAGCGCCGCCGAAGCCCCAATGATCGAGAGGATGTCTGGCTGATTCTCACGATCAGCCGACATGACGGTGGTGATGATCTGGACTTCGTTACGGATGCGCTTGTCGAAGAGGGGGCGCAACGGTCGGTCGGTCAGACGAGCCGCCAGGGTCGCTTCCTGGCTGGGCCGCCCTTCCCGCCGCAGAAAGCTACCGGGGATACGGCCAGCCGCATACTGACGCTCTTCGTAATCGACGGTCAGCGGGAAAAAGTCGATCCCTTCGCGGGCAGTCTTGCTCATCACCG
The DNA here is from genome assembly GCA_023512725.1 of Chloroflexota bacterium. Taxonomy (GTDB): domain Bacteria; phylum Chloroflexota; class Dehalococcoidia; order SpSt-223; family SpSt-223; genus JANWZD01. The sequence goes on from JAILZB010000170.1 coordinate 2,268, forward strand.
CCGTGACCAGTACCACCGTGTCGCCATACTGCACGGTCACGGCCCCATTGGCCTGTTCAGCGAAGCGCCCGGTCTCCAGAATGAGCGTCCGCCCACCAACCTCGCGCTCAACGCGATGGATCATACTCCCGGTCCTCCTCTCGGGCGCCTTCGCCCGATCACCATAGCTGCGTTCGCGAAGGAAGGGAGGGCAAACACGACGGGCCCAGGCGGGCGGCCTAGGTGAGCACACCCCCGAGCGGCATGCCGGGGCGACCCGAGCGCGACCGTTGGCGCATTCGCCCTACTTGCGCAGGCCCAGCCGCGCAATCAGCGAACGGTACCGGTTGACATCCTCGCGGGCGAGATAGCTCAGGAGACGGCGGCGCTGACCGACCATCATGAGCAACCCGCGGCGGGAGTGGTGGTCGTGCTTGTGGAGCCGCAGGTGCTCGGTCAGGGCGTTGATCCGCTCAGTCAGGAGCGCGACCTGCACCTCCGGCGACCCCGTATCGGTCGGGTGGGTGCGGAACTGCTCGATGATCTGCTGCGTTCGCTCTTTCGTCAGCACGCCCGGGAACCCCTTTCTTCCTGCGCCGCGCGTCGGGCGTACCTCGCGGCCTCCCGAGTTGGCACGTTGAGGTCTCTTCCTTCTCTTCCTTCCTGGCCCAAGTATAGCAGCTCCCGGCCGCCGGCACGATGCCTTCCGCCCCCTTGCCTTCCGGAGACAGAGCGAGTATCATGAGAAAGACCGACCGGTCAGTCGGTTTTGAAATGAGTGAAAGTATGGCCGACCCACGCGCCGATAGCCGTCGCACCGCCATTCTCGAGGCTGCCCTCCGCGTCTTCTCCCGCTTCGGCTATCACCTGACCAGCATCGATCACCTTGCCGCCGCTGCCCAGACGTCCAAGGGCGGGATCTACTTCCACTTCCCGAGCAAGCAGGCGCTCTTCCTGGCCTTGCTCGACCGCGCTGCGAGCCAGCTCCGCGCCCGGGTGGAAGCCGCGATGGTCGCCGCACCTGACCCCGTCGCTAAGGCCGATGCCGCCCTGCGGACAGTCCTCCACGTCTTCGCGGCGCACCGGGACCTGGCGCGGCTGCTCCTGGTGGAGACCCTGGGCGCAGGCCGCGAGTTCCATCAGCGTCGTCTCCAGCTTCAAGACGAGTTCGTCAGCCTGATCCGCCAGCAGCTCGACGCTGCCGTTGCCGCGGGAAGTATTTCCCCGCTCGATACTGCCCTCGCCGCCCGTGTCTGGTTCGGTGCCCTCAATGAGGTAGTCACCGCCTGGGTGCTGGCAGAACGGCCAGGCACCCTGGAGGAGGTCTACCCCACCCTCCGCTCCCTGCTGCTGCGCAGCATCGGGATGCTCACCGAGGCCCAGCTATGAGTGCCTTCCCCCAGGCACGTGCCCGCTCCAGCCTGACCATCATCCACCAGGCGCACGTCCGCGCTCAGGCGACCGGTCAGCCAATCCTCGCCACCCTCGCTTTCGCCTGCCCCGGCCTCGACCCGCTCTCCCTCTTTGCCCACTCCCGCACTGAACCCCGGGACTACTGGGAGCAGCCGACAGCCGGGTTCGCGCTGGCTGGCGTGGGCAGCGTCAGTGAGCTTTGCCTAGCGGGCGAGGATCGCTTCGCCCAGGCCGCCGGCTGGTGGCAGCAGCGCTGCGCCACCGCGGTAGGCGCTGCTCCACCCGACCTGCCGCTCGCCCTCCCCCTTGCTGTGGCTGGCTTTGCCTTCGCCCCGCAGCCCCCCCGTGCGCCCCACTGGCAGCCCTTCGGCAGCGGGGTACTGACCGTCCCGCGCTGGGTGGCCCTTCGCTGGGGGGCGCAGAGCTGGCTGGCCATCTCGACCCTGGTGCGGCCAGCAGATGACCCGGTCGCACTGGCCAGCCAGCTGGAGGAGGAGCTTGTCTGGCCATCCCCTTCCCCCCCCTCCCCCACCTCCCCACCGGCCCTGCTCGCCAGCTCAGACGACAGCCCTGCCTGGAAGGAAGCTGCTCGCCAGGCCATCGCTGCCATCCGGCGGGGCGCGACCGAAAAGCTGGTGCTCGCCCGCGAGGTCCGCTTGCTCGCCGAGCATCCCTTCGACCTCCCCGCGGCCCTGGCCTGGCTGCGGGAAGCCTACCCCAGCTGCACGCTCTTCGCCTTCACCCGCCAGGGTGCGACGTTCCTCGGGGCCACCCCCGAGCGTTTGGTCCGCCTGCACGAGCGGACGGTCGAGACCCTAGCCCTCGCGGGCTCGGCGCCGCGCGGCACGACCCTCCCCGAGGATGAGGCCCTTGGTCGCGCGCTCCTTGCCGACCCGAAGGAGCGCCACGAACACGCTCTCGTCGTCCAGGCGCTGGCCGAGGCGCTGCGACCGCTCTGCTTCCAGCTTACCCTGCCCGACCAACCGACGCTCCTACGGCTGCCGAACGTCCAGCACCTGGCTACTCCCCTCAGGGGCGAACTCGTCAACGGTGCCTGCCTGCTCGACCTGCTGGCCCGCCTCCACCCGACCCCGGCGGTGGGTGGCTGGCCCCGGGAGGCTGCCCTCGCCGCCCTCCCGCGCTGTGAGCGGTTCGAGCGGGGGTGGTATACCGGCCCGGTCGGCTGGCTAGCCGGTGATGGCAGCGGGGAGTTCGTGGTAGCGCTGCGCTCGGCGCTGGTCCGCGGCCACGAGGCGCGCCTCTTTGCCGGCTGCGGCCTGGTGGCGGCTTCCGACCCGACCCGCGAACTCCGTGAGACTGAGCTGAAGCTCCTGCCGATGCGGCGGGCCCTCTTCCGGAGCGACCGGTGAGTGCCGAGGCCCTCACCCACTACGTTGGTGCCTTTGTCGATGAGCTGGCCCAGCAGGGCGTGCGCGACGTCGTCTTCTGCCCTGGCTCACGCTCGACCCCGCTGGCCTTGCTCTGCCATCGTCACCCGCTCATCCGCACCTGGCTGCACCTCGATGAACGGTCGGCGGCGTTCTTTGCCCTGGGGATGGCTAAGGCCCGCCGCGCTCCCGTGGCGGTGCTGGCCACCTCCGGGACGGCGACCGTGAATTTCGCCCCGGCCGTCGTCGAAGCGTTTACCGGCCGGACCCCCCTCCTCGTGCTGACTGCCGACCGACCGCCTGAGCTGCGCGACGTGGGTGCGCTCCAGACGATCGACCAGTACCGCCTCTACGGCAACCACATCCTCTGGTTCCAGGAGATGCTCCTGCCAGAGATAAGCGAGAGCGCCCAGCGCCAGGCCCGCGCGGCGGCCGCCCGCGCAGTTGCGATCAGCCAGGGTACCCGGCCAGGGCCGGTCCACCTGAACTTCCCCTTCCGTGAACCGCTGGTCCCGCGCAGTAGCCCGCTTCCTCTCTCTCCACCCCTGCAGGTCCACCATGGTGTTCCCCAGCTCAGCCCGATGACACTTGCCGCCCTGGCCCGGGAACTCGGAGCTGTCCAGCGGGGCCTCGTGGTCTGCGGCCCCCAGGAGGACCCGGCGTTTCCCCCGGCTGCTGTCCGGCTCGCTCAGCGGCTTGGCTGGCCGCTCCTTGCTGACGTGCTCTCGGGAGTGCGGTGCGGCCCCTGGGCCAGCGGGACAGCGCTGGTCGCATTCGACAGCTACCTCCGGGACCCGGCACTTGCTCACACTCTCGCTCCAGAGTGCATCCTCCGCTTCGGCGCAACACCCGTCTCTAAAGCGCTCCAGCACTATGTCGAGCGTTACGCTGGCTGCCGCCAGCTCGTGGTCGATGGTGGGGGTGGCTGGCCGGACCCAGCGCTGGTCGCCAGCGAAGTCCTCTGGGCTGAGCCGGGAAGCTTCTGCCAGGCGCTCGCCGACACCCTCGGCCCCACGGCTGCTGATCCCTCCTGGCGCGCCCGCTGGATCCTGCTTGATCAGCTCGCCAGCGCCAGCCTGGCTGCCGAGCTCGCCAGCGAGCCCACGCTCTCGGAGCCTGGCGCCATCGCTGCGCTTGCCGCCGCCCTGCCGGAGGGAGCGACGCTCGTGCTCGGCAATAGCATGCCTGTGCGGGATGCCGAGAGCGTGCTTCCCGCCAGCACCCGGCGCCTCCGCCTGCTCGCCAACCGCGGCGCCAGCGGTATCGATGGGGTGGTCTCGACCGCGCTGGGGGTCAGCGCTGTGAGCGCCGGGCCCGTGGCGCTCGCCATCGGCGACATCTCCTTCTACCACGACCTGAACGGCTTGCTGGCGGCCCGGCTCCACCGGCTGAGCGCGACGGTCCTCCTCCTCCACAACGATGGCGGCGGGATCTTCTCCTTTCTCCCCCAGGCCGAGCAGGGCGAGGCCTTCGAGGAGCTGTTCGGCACTCCCCACGGCCTGGACTTCGCCGCGATCGCCCCTCTCTACGACCTCCAGTACCAGCAGGTAGAGACCCACTCCGAGCTCGAAGCCGCCCTCCGCGCCAGTCTCGGGGCACCGGGAGTGCAGGTCATTGCGGTGCGCACGGAGCGTGCGGCCAACGTCGCGCGTCATCGCGCTCTCGTGGAAGCGGTACGGGCAGCGCTCGCTACTGGCACGCGGGGAGGCTGATGCCCAGCCTGACGGTGAACGGGCAACGCTTCCACCTGGAGTGCTGGAACAGCGGCCCCCCGTTGCTCTTGCTCCACGGCTTCACTGGCAGCCTGGAAACCTGGCGACCGTTCTGTCTGGCCTGGCCCGACCACACCCTCATCGCCCTTGACCTGATCGGGCACGGGCAGTCGGACGCTCCCGCCGACCCGGCCCGCTACCGGATGGCCCAGACCGTGGCCGACCTGCTCGCCCTGCTCGATGCGCTCGCCCTCGCGCGGGTGGCTGTGCTTGGCTACTCCCTCGGCGGCCGGATCGCCCTGCGGCTGGCCCTGACTGCGCCGGAGCGCGTACGGTGTCTCATCCTAGAAGGAGCCTCCCCCGGCCTTCCGACGGCGGCTGAACGCGCTGCCCGCCGCCAGAGCGATGCCGCCCTCGCCGAGCTGATCGAGCGGGAGGGGGTTGCCGCTTTCGTCGCACACTGGGAGCAGCTCCCCCTCTGGGCCAGTCAGCAGGCCCTGCCCCCAGCGGTGCGCGCCCAGCTGCGGGCCCAGCGGCTTGCCAACCGGCCTGAGGGCCTGGCCAACAGCTTGCGCGGCCTGGGAGCAGGTGAGGATGAACCGGTGCTCGACCAGCTGCCTACCCTCGGTCTGCCGGTCTTGCTCATCGTGGGTGCACTCGACCAGCGCTACCGTGAGCTTGCCACCACGATGGCCACCCATCTTCCCCAGGCCGAGGTAGCGGTTATCCCGGGGGCTGGCCATGCCGTCCACCTCGAACAGCCCGCGGCGTTTGCCGCCACCGTCCAGCGCTTTCTTGCCCGGACGGCTCCCCGCGACACTGATTGAGAAGGAGGTCCGATGCCGATCGCCTGGCAAAAGCAGGGAGCATACGAGGACATCATCTACGAGACCGGCGAGGGGATCGCCAAGATCACCATCAACCGGCCGCACGTACGCAACGCCTTCCGGCCAAAGACGATCAGTGAGCTGCTCGATGCGTTCCAGCGCGCCCACGAGGACAACCAGGTTGGGGTGGTGATCCTTACGGGAGCGGGCACGGAAGCCTTTTGCTCCGGGGGTGACCAGCGAGTCCGGGGGG
>JAILZB010000171.1 GCA_023512725.1 Chloroflexota bacterium
GTGGGGAGGTGTCGCCGGAACTAGTGCTACCGGTGGCCTCAGCCGGTCGGCTGCTGGAGGCAGGAGGGGGCTCGGCCGGGCGGGTCGGGGGAGGGCTCAGCGAGGGGATGAGGGGAGTGACGACCGGCGCACTCGGGCTGGCCAGGCCGCTCGGTGCTCGCTCGGCACCCGTGGGGCGACTGCCCATCGGCTCGGGGGAGACGTAGACGTCGAGCCGCCGGATGCGAATGCCCATCTGTGTCTCGATCGCCTCGCGCACCCGGCTCGCGATCTGGTCGACCAGCGGAGCGACGGGGGCGTCGCTCGCCAGCCGGGCATCGACCCGGAGCGCGGCTTCGCGGCCGTTGGTACGCATGCTCGCGCGGGCCTGGCGAACGCCGGGAACCTGCTCGGCCTCGTAGCGCACGCGTTGGACGATCGCTTCCGTCGTGACGATAGCGTTCGCCCCGCCGACTGATTGCAGGCGCACGCCCGGAGCGTTACTTGGCACGATTTCGAACCAGAGCACAATCGCCGCCAGGAGAGCAACCACCGCCGCCAGGACGCCCAGACCAATCACGACTTCCGTCTCTAGGCTCACGCCGCGCGGGTAGGCGGCAGCGACCTGACGGAAGATATCCACGACCTCACCCTGGTAGAGCGCTAACGCCAGAATGGTGAGCGCCGAACAGAGGATGAGGAAGAGCATGAGCAGGATGACGATCAAGCGATTGAAGATGTTCACACGGCCTCCCCGGCTAACCGGCCAACCACCCCGTCTTCACCAACGCCCTCAATCATAACCGGTGCGATCCGCCCTTCGAGGGGAAGGGTGGCAGGAACGACAGTGCGGTGGTAATGTTCGGTCAGACCGAGCCAAGCAGGCGTACCCGCAACCTGGGTAGGGGTTTCGAAGAGGACATAGCAGCGCTCTCCCACCAGGCGAGCACGGGTGGCCTGGGCGAGCCGCTCGCCGAGGGCGAGCAGGGCCTCGCTTCGGGCGCGCTTGACTGGCTCGGGCACCTGGTCGGGGAAGGTGGCGGCGCGGGTGCCCGGGCGGGGCGAATAGCGGAAGACGTGGAGGCTCGCGAAGCCCATCTGCTCGACGAAGGCGAGCGTCTCGGCGAACTCCTCATCCGTCTCGCCCGGGAAGCCAACAATCACATCGGTGGTGATGCTCATCTTGGGGTTCGCGGCGCGCAAGGCTGCCACCAGGGCGGCGTACTCGGCGGTGTCGTAGCGGCGACGCATGCGTCGGAGGACACTATCGCTGCCACTCTGGAGGCAGAGGTGCAGGTGGGGGCAGAGACGTTCCTCGCGGAAGAAGGGAATGAGCTCCGGCTCGAAATCGTGCGGTTCCAGCGAAGAGAGGCGCAGCCGCTCGACGGAAGTCTGGCGCAACACGGCCTCGACCAGCCGGGCCAGGCTGGTCGTCGCGCGCCGTGGGCCGTGGTCTTGTCCGTAGGCACCGATGCTCACGCCGGTGAGCACGATCTCGCGGAAGCCGCGCGCCAGCTTGCGCGTGATGTCAGCGATGACCTCCTCCACGGGCACGCTCCGGACCCGCCCGCGCGCGTAGGGGATGATGCAGTAGGTGCAGAAGTCGTTGCAGCCGTCCTGGATCTTGACGAAGGCGCGGGTACGAGTGCGCGGAAACGGCAGGGGGTGGGGGGTCTGCCCATCGAGCAGGGGTTCCGGCTCGATGCCGATGCTACGGGCCAGGTCGACCAGGCGCGCCTGGTCGACCTGGCTGACCACCAGGTCCACTTCGGCCAGGCCGGCAAGCGCACCGGGGGAGGTGTGAGCGTAGCAGCCACTGACGAGCACGCGGGCCTGTGGGTTGGCGCGTTTGACCTGCCGGATCACCTGGCGCGACTTGCGGTCGGCCACCTGAGTGACGGTGCAGGTATGGATCAGCGCGAGGTCTGCCGCGGCGGCATCGCTCGCCAGGCTGTAGCCAGCGTCGAGGAACTGCTCAGCGAAGCGGTCGACCTCGGCCTGATTCAGCTTGCAGCCGAGCGCGGTAAGGAAGACCTTCACAACCCTCTGCCCGCGACGAGTATAGCACGCTCTCCACGGTGGGCCGGTTGAAACAGGTGAGCTGCTTCCGCCGTTATCTCAGCAGGTGGCTGTGCTGGCGGCAGCCAGCGTGGCAGGAGCGGGGAACGACGCGCGCAGAGCGAGCCCGTTGGCCCGGGCAAGTGCTGGGAGGGGTACTGGTCGGTGCCCTCCTCCTCATTGTGCATACTGTACCGGTCTCGGAAGAGGGGGTGGCGCCTTCTGGGGCGCGGCCGGCGGCTGCGGCAGCGTTGCCTGCCACGGTCGACCCCCAGGTAGCAGCAGGGCTGGCTGCCGGTGGGCCGGTCGATGCCCTCGTCACCTTCGAGGATGGGCCAGTCAGCCAGCTCGCTGCGAGTGAGCGGGCCCGGCGTGGGCTGCGGGAGAACGATGAGGCCGTGCTGATGGCAGTGCGTGGGCAGCTAGCAGCGGTCAAGGCGGCGGCCGGGCCACTCGCAGTGGTGCAGGAGTACCCGCACCTCCCGGTCCAACTGGTGCGTTTCTCCTCGCTCGCCGAACTGCAGGCCGTTGCCGCCCGGCCGGGGGTACGCGCCGTCCATGCCGTTGGGCGTCGCCAAGCCGTGCTCGGGCAGAGCTTGCCGCTCATCCGCCAGCCGCAGGCCCAGGCAGCGGGGTACATCGGCAGCGGGGTAACGGTAGCGGTGCTCGATAACGGCGTGGACCCTCTTGCTCCGGGCTTTAACTGCACCGGCGTGAACACACCGCCGGGGACCTGCAAGATCGTGGTGACGAAGAACTTCGCCGGCAGTAACAGCCAGTTCCCCGCCGGCGACCACGGCACTAACGTCGCTGGGATTGTGGTGGGCGTGGCGCCGGGCGCCCGGGTCGCTGCGCTGAACGTCTTTCGCGCCGATGACAGCGCCTACGATAGCGACATCCTTGCCGCCATCGACTGGGTGATCGCCAACCGGGCGGCCTACGCCATCCGAGCCGTCAATCTCTCGCTCGGCGACTCGAGCCATAACACCACGCCCTGTACCGGCTCGGTCTACACGTCGGCCTTCTCGGCGCTGCGGTCGGCCGGGGTACTCCCCGTGGTAGCAGCCGGGAATGCCGGCTACGTGGGAGGAAGCTTCCAGAACGGCCTCGCCGAGCCGGCCTGTGCTCCCGGGGCGGTCAGCGTCGGGGCAGTCTACGACTCGAACATCGGCTCGGCCTGGTGGAGCGTCTGTACCGATGTCACTACCAGCGCTGACAAGATCGCCTGTTTCTCCCAGTCGGCCAACTACCTTTCGCTCCTGGCACCGGGCGTGCGTATCACGGCTGGTGGGGTGACGCTGTCAGGAACCTCTCAAGCGGCCCCTCACGTCGCGGGTGCGGTGGCGGTGGTGGCAGCGGCGAGCCCGGGGGCTGGAGTGAGCGGCTGGGAAAGCGCCCTGGTCACGAGCGGCCCTGCGCTCACTGACCCGCGGAATGGGGTGACGAAGCGCCGCCTCGATCTCTACGCAGCAGTCTGCACCCTTGCTTCCTGTCCTGCCGCGACCCCCACCCCGACCGCGACGGCAACCTCGACCTCCACCCCGACCGCGACGGCAACCTCGACCCCTACCGCTCCCCTGACCACTACCCCTACTCCGACGGCGACCCCCATCCCGGCAGGCGATTTCGGGGGGCTGGTGATAGCCAACGTGCTTATCCGCCTGCCGGTGCCGACGGTAACGCCGACTGCTTCTCCAACGCTCATCCCCACTGCCAGCGCCACGCCAACACCAACCGCTACGCTCACGCCAACTGCCACCCCTACCCCGACACCGACCAGCACCCCCACGCCAACGGCCACGCGGACGGCTACCCCCACCCCCTCGCCCACGCCCTGAGGTGCCGCGACGCGAGGGCCAGCAGCTTTGCTCGCCCGGCCTGGTGGTCACGCGTGGGCACAAAAAAGCGCCGGGGATATTCCCCGGCGCTCAGGAAGGCCGTCCGCTCAGTGGCCGCAACCGCAGCCTGGCCCGCAGCCGCCCGCACTGGCGTGGGCGTGACTCGTCTCTTCCCGCGGGGAGAAGGACTGCCCACAGGCACAGGTGGCGACCACGTTCGGGTTGCGGATGGTGAAGCCCGAGCCCATCAGGCTGTCGACGTAGTCGATCTCGGCGCCGTAGAGCAACATTGCGCTCTCGCCGTCGACCAGGATGTTGAAGCGGCCAGCGTTGATGACCTCATCGTCCTCTTGTCGCTGGTCATCGAACATCAGGCCGTACTGGTAGCCGGAGCACCCGCCTCCGGCAACGAAGACGCGCAGGTCGTAGCCAGTCTTGCCCTCCTTCTCCAGGAGCTGCTCGACCTTCTCGACTGCCTCGCGCGTGATAGTGATCATTGTCTCAGTGCCTCCAGCCACACGTGGCCGGGACCAACCGGCCATCAGACTTCCAGTGCACGTCCAAGTATCAGCTGCGGCGGCGAAGGTGTCAAGCGGGAGCCGGGGCTCAGGAGGGAAGGTGGACAACGGGGCGGCCATCAGGCGGATATTGTCGAATAGCACCGGCGGCTGAGGGGTATCGCTGAGCGAGGTAAAGGTGATCCGCCGAATCCGGCGGTTAGCTGCCCCGAGGTCGGTCAGCGGGATGGTGAAGGTGCGGAAGGCGGTGCTCTCCGGGTCGCCGCCGTAGTTCGCGAGGGGGAGCAGGGTCAGCGGCGTGTCATTCTCGTCGTAGAAGACGACACCGTAGGCCACGCTCCCGCTACTCGCGCGGGCCGAAAACTGGAGGGCGCTGAAAGGAGAGGTATCGACGGGAGGGTCGCGGTAGAGCGAGAGGGAGCCATAGCCTTCGCTCGGAGCAAACCGGATAGCGCGGCTGCCCTCGGCACGGTCGGCGGTGTAGTCGAACTGGGCCTCGCCGCCCCAGGAATAGTTGCGCCAGCCGAAGCCGAGGACATCGCCGTAGACGACCCAGTCGTTGGCGGTCTCAGGGAGCGGAGCAGGGGGCGGCGCCGCAGAAAGCCCGCTGGTGAAGACGATGTCATCGAAGTAGACGCCCGGCGAGCCCCAGCCACTCGTCTCGACGATGGCAAAGGAGGAGATGGGAGCACCTGCAATCTCGAAGTCCGCCAGCGCCAGGCGGTACTGGGTCCAGCGGTCGGCCACAGGGTCGCCCCCAACCGCCGCCAGCGGGATGCTCCTGCCGAGGGGGGTCTCCTCGCGGCCGAAGAGCATGACCCTGTAACTTCCGGTCGCGGGGGCACGCGCCTGGGCCCAGAACTCGAGGAAGGGATAGCGCGCCGGGTCAACGGGCTGATCGCTGTGGAGCTTCAGCCCGGCGCCGCCACCGAAGGGGTACCAGGCGAGGGAGCGGCGACCGCTCCGCACCGGCTCACTCTGGAAGGGGTTGACGGTGCTGTTCCAGGACCAATCCTGCCAGCCAGCGGCGAGCCCTTCGACGAACACGGGAAGCACCGCGGCGCGGGCAGCGGAGGGAAGTGCCGGCAGCGCTGTGGGAAGGAGGGTGGCGCCTGCCCGGAGTGGTGAAGCGATCAGCACGCTCAACCCGCCGAGGGCCGCCAGCACCCAGCGCCAGTTGTGGCCCGTCCTGGCCATTGCGGAAGTGCACCCCCACTGGAGCACCGCGGCGCACGGCAGTTCCACCGCAGCGGAGGGCGGCACTGCCAGCGCCGAGTGTCTGGCGGGAGGATAGCATGCTAGGCTGGAGCAGGGGAAGGGGCTGGCAGGGGTGGGCGTGGGAGGAGGCCGGCGCGTTCGACGGTGGGGCGAAGGCCGGTCGTGCCACCAACCGGCAGGAGATGGACCCCGGCGAGCCCCTCCAGCTCGCGGAGGCGGCTGATCAGGCTGGCGGCGCTGGCGATCCCAACCTGGAGTTCGGTGCCGGAGGCAGCGGCACTGAGCTGAGCGAGCACCGGTGCGGGCACCAGCTGGCCAAGGTGGTCGCCGAGCCAGCGGGCGGCGCGGGCCGAGTGGAGGATGCCAACGCCGGCCAGGATCTTGACGCGCTGGTGGAGGCCACGCCGGCGTACCTCCGCGAGCCACTCGGCGAAGCGGTCGACCTCCCAGATGAACTGGGTCTGGATGAACTCGGCTCCCGCCTCGACCTTCCGCTCCAGGCGGTCGACAGTGGTATGGATTGGCCCAGCGAAGGGAGCCTCCGCCCCTCCAACGAGCAGCCGGGGCGGATGGGCTAGGCGACGCCCGCTCGCCAGCTCGCCGCGACGGAGGCGGACGATCAGCTGGATCAGGCCAAAGGAGTCCAGCTCGAAGACGGGCCGGGCTTCGGGCTGGTCGCCGGTGGTGATGGGGTCGCCGGTCATGGCCAGGATCGCCGGGACGCCGAGCAGCGCGGCACCCAGGATCTCACTCTGGAGAGCGAGGCGATTACGGTCGCGGCAGGTGAGCTGGAGGATCGGCTCGACCCCGCAGGAACGGGCGAGGGCGGCCGCCGCGAGCGGGCTCGCCCGGACGGCGGCCCCGGGATTATCGGTCAGGTTGACGGCGTCGAGGACGGGCCGGAGGTCGGCCAAACGCTGGAGAAAGGTGGTCGCGTCGGCGTCGCGCGGGGGAGAGAGTTCGCCAGTGACCACGAACTGGCCAGCGGCGAGACGGCGGGCGAACACGCTCTCGACGGTAGTAGCCTCCTGGGAGCAGTGCTGGAGTCTAGCCGATCTGCGCGCGCTGGGGCCGCAGGCACGATCTATGATGGGCGAGCAAGACGGACGAAGGAGCAACGAGCGATGGCGCGACTGGGCATCTCGCTGGCCTACAGCGACCTGACCGAGAAGGCGGAGCTGGCGCGGCTGGCCGACGATGCGGGCTTTGACTACATCTGGAACTCGGGCGAGAGCATCCCGGTCTTCGGGGCGATGGCGCTCACCACCCGGCGGGCCAAGATCGGCAGCGGAGTGATCCGGGCGTTCGCCCACGATGCGCGCTCGCTGGCGCAGCACTGTGTCGACCTGCAAATCCTGTCGGGCGGGCGCTTCATTCTGGGCCTCGGCGGTGGGACCAAGCGCATGAATCTGAATACATTGGGTGAGGTGTTCGACCATCCGGCCGAGCGGCTGCGAGAGCTGATCGCCCTGCTGCGCGCGCTCTGGGCAACGCCCGCTGGGCACCCGTTCTCGTTCGAGGGGAAGTATTACCGGTTGGGTGGCGTAGGGGTGGGGGGCGGTCGCCGCACCCAGCACGAGGTGCCGCCGACGCCGGTCTATCTCGCGGCGGTCAACCGGGCGATGTTCCGGCTGGCGGGGGAAGTGGCGGATGGGCTCTGTGGCCATCCGATCGCCTCCGTGCGCTTCATTCAGGAGGTCGCCTGGCCGACGATCGCGGAAGGGTTCCGGCGGAGCGGCCGCTCGGGCGCGGGCTTTGACCATCATGCCTGGGTGATCACGGCGATCAGCACCGACCGCCAGCAGGCGCTGCGGGAGGTGAAGTACCACATGGGGCGCTTCATGGCGACGCGCTCGTATGCCATCGTGCTGGATTCCCAGGGCTACACGGCGGTGCGGCAGCAGGTGCAGGAGGCGTTCTTTAGCCATCCGGACGACCCCGAGCGGCTGATCGCGGCGATCCCGGATGAGGTGGCAGCGCAGCACGCCATCTTCGGCACCAAGGATGAAGTCCGCCGCCAGGCGATGCGCTACCAGGAGGTGGTCACCAGCGTGACCTACTACACCCCCTCGGCCCTGATGGCGCCGGAGCGGATCCGGGAGAACCTGCTGCTGACGATCGAGACCTTCGGCCGTTAGGGGCTGGCCCGCTGGCGGCTGAGGAAGGCGCGCGTTTCGGCCAGGCCCGTTGGGGAGCCGACTTCGTAGAAGCGAGTGTTCACTTC
>JAILZB010000172.1 GCA_023512725.1 Chloroflexota bacterium
CCCCTCAATAGCTGGCCCGATAACGCCAACCTCGATAAAGCGCGCCGATTGCTCTGGCCGATCAAGAAGAAGTACGGCAACAAGATCTCGTGGGCGGACCTGCTCCTGTACGCCGGGAACGTCGCCATGGAAGCGATGGGCTTCCGAACGTTCGGCTTCGGCTTTGGTCGCCCGGATATCTGGGAGCCCGACCAGACCGACTGGGGTGCGGAAGAGACCTGGCTGGGCGATGCACGCCATAGCCCGGAGGGAGAGCTGCTCGGCCCCTTCGCTGCCGACCACATGGGCCTGATCTACGTCAACCCCGAGGGGCCAGGAGGCAACCCGGACCCGGCTCTTGCCGCCAAATATATCCGGCAAACCTTCGCCCGCATGGCGATGAACGATGAAGAGACCGTCGCCCTTATTGTGGGTGGCCACACGTTCGGCAAGATGCATGGGGCCGTTCCCGCCCAGTACATTGGCCCCGAGCCAGAAGCTGCCCCGATCGAAGACCAGGGGCTTGGCTGGAAGAACACCTACCGCAACGGCCCCGGCCCGCACATCAGCACCAGCGGGCTCGAAGGTGCCTGGACCAGCCAGCCCACCCGCTGGGATAACGAGTATCTCGAGAACCTGTTCAAGTACGACTGGGAGCTGACGACCAGTCCCGCGGGTGGGAAGCAATGGAAAGCCAAGAACCCCGAAGCCCAGAACCTGGTGCCGGATCCGTTCGATCCGTCCAAGCGGCACGCGCCGGTGATGACGACCGCGGACCTCGCGCTTCGGTTCGACCCGATCTACGAGCGGATCGCCCGGCGCTTCTACGAGCACCCGGAGGAGCTCGCCGACGCCTTCGCCAAGGCCTGGTACAAGTTGCTCCATCGCGACATGGGACCCCTCTCACGCTACCTCGGCCCCTGGGTCCCCGAACCTCAGATCTGGCAGGATCCCGTCCCGCCGGTCGACCATGAGTTGATCGATGAGGCGGACATTGCCGCCCTGAAGCGCACCATCCTCGCCTCCGGCCTGTCGATCCCCGAGCTGGTTGCGACGGCCTGGGGTGCGGCTGCCAGCTTCCGCGGCACCGATAAGCGTGGCGGCGCCAACGGTGCCCGTATCCGCCTTGAGCCCCAGCGGAGCTGGGAGGTGAATGAGCCAGCGAGGTTGGCGCGGGTGCTCGCGACGCTCGAGCGCATCCAGCAGGAGTTCAACGCTGCCCAGTCTGGCGGCAAGCGGGTCTCGCTCGCGGACCTGATCGTGCTGGGCGGCTGCGCAGCGATCGAACAAGCGGCCAGGAATGCGGGCTTCGAGATTACGGTCCCCTTCTCGCCGGGGCGCACCGACGCTACCCAGGAACAGACCGACGTCGAGTCGTTCGCCGTCCTTGAGCCGCTGGCCGATGGCTTCCGCAACTACCTGCGCGCGAAGGAGAAGGTCTCGCCGGAGCAGCGGAATCGGCCGAACCCGGTGGACAACTCTCCTGAGGAGCTGCTCGTGGAGCGGGCGGCCCTCTTGACGCTGACCGCACCTGAGATGACGGTGCTTGTTGGCGGCATGCGCGTCCTGAACGCGAACTTCGGCCAGTCCCGTCATGGCGTCTTCACCAACCGCCCGGAGGCGCTGACCAACGATTTCTTCGTGAACCTGCTCGATATGAGCACCGAGTGGGTGCGGGCTGCCGGCGATGAGCCAGTCTACGAAGGGCGTGACCGCGCCACCGGCGCTGTCAAGTGGACCGCCACTGCGGTGGACCTTATCTTCGGCGCCCACTCGCAGCTACGGGCGATTGCCGAGGTCTACGCTCAGGACGACGCCAAGGAGAAGTTCGTCCGCGACTTCGTGGCGGCCTGGAACAAGGTCATGAACCTCGATCGGTATGACCTTCGCCGCAACGGTCGGGGTGCAAGCCCCCAGCACGCGACTGCAGCGACCTAAACTCGCCTCCCCGGACGGGGTAGCGAGTTCATACACGCCGCGACTCTGATTGCCCTCCAACGAGCGGGGGCAACGGAGTTCGGTCTCCCATTGCGTCCGCACCAAACACGCAAGTCCCTCGGTCGCGTCACGGCGTAGCGGCGGATGGGGTGCAGGCTGCGGCAGCAGCAGGACCTGGCGAAGGTCGAGCGAGCCGAGAGCATACTTGCCTTCGCGCAAAAGCCGCCGCCCCCATCCGCCTCGCCGCGGGCGGTGGGGGCGCCTTCTTCATGCCACCCAGTGAGCTAGCTGGGCGCCAAGCACACCAAACGAGCACCCGGAACGGTGACGGGCCAGCGTTACTGGCTGCGCTCGTTCCAGGCGGCGATATGCCCGCGTGGCATTGGGTACCCCGGCCGGGGAGCCTGGCGCTAAGCACCTCATCGCCTTCCTCCGCGCCCTGCCGCCCGCGTCGGTACCTACCGTCGTCGTGCTCAACGACGGCACTGCCCATGACGACGCGCGTTGCCGTTTCCAAGCTGAGGGTGCACGGCGTTGACCGGTGTTTCCCGCCGCCTCCAGCCCGGCCATCGAATCCGCCTTCTGCGTCGTCAAACATTGCGAATGCCAGCGGTTTCTCCACCAGCGTGCCTACCCTGCTTGCTGCGGTCCATGCCGCCTCCGCCTCCAACGAGGAGGAAATCGCCGCCAACTCCGAACAGCATCCCAGGCGAGCAGCTTAGGATTGCTGGTAGCCCCCCTGTCATCACGACTCTGCTTCAGACGGTCAGGGGGTTGACAGCGGTAGAGTGAGGAACAAACCACCCCCTTGGCTGTCCTTTATCGAACACCTGAGAGGCGAAGGCTATCTATAATGAGGGCGAAAATCCGGCGGGAGGGGGAGTTTGGCCAAGCTAGACGACCTCCGGCCGCACGCCGTAGTGCGGGGTGTGCTCCCCGACGCAGCCGTCACCGTGGTCAGCATCCAGTGGTTTGGTTCGGCCGCGCTGGAACTCACGTACAAGGACCCCTCCGGCCGCGTGGGCAACGTCCTCCTGTACCGGGACGACGAGCCCCGTCTCGAGATCGTCGAGGCCGGACGCCCCTGGAGCTTTGACGGGGACGGAGCTCTGTTCCGCCTGGTTTCCGAGGCCCACCGCATCCGCCTGGCCTACCTCTTCGACCCCCTCCTGGCCGTCCACACCTCGCTCCTCGAACCTCTGCCGCACCAGATCACCGGCGTCTACGAGGCGATGCTGCCGCGCCAGCCCCTGAGGTTTCTGCTGGCGGACGACCCCGGGGCGGGCAAGACGATCATGGCGGGCCTGCTCATCAAGGAACTGCTGGTCCGAGGCGATGTCCAGCGGTGTCTGGTAGTCTGCCCAGGGAACCTAGTGTAGCAGTGGCAGGACGAGCTGTTCCAGCGCTTCCAGCTCCCCTTCGAGATCATGACCAACGACAAGCTGGAGGCAGCGCGGACGGGGAACTGGTTCCTCGAAAACGACCTGGTGGTCGTGCGGCTGGACAAGACCGCGCGGGACGAGTCGGTGCAGGCCAAGTTGAGCGCCCCGGAGTGCCGGTGGGACCTGGTGGTGGTGGACGAGGCCCACAAGATGTCCGCCACCTTCTTCGGGGGCGAGGTGCGCTACACCAAGCGCTACAAGCTGGGCCAGCTCCTCGCGGGCCTCACCCGGCACTTTCTCCTCCTCACGGCCACGCCCCACAACGGAAAGGAGGAGGACTTCCAGCTCTTCCTTGCCCTGCTGGACGGGGACCGCTTCGAGGGGCGCTTCCGGGACGGCGTTCACCAGGTGGACGTCTCCGACCTCATGCGGCGCATGGTCAAGGAAAACATGGTGAAGTTTGACGGGACGCCGCTCTTTCCGGAGCGGTTCGCCCACACCGTCCCCTATCGGTTGTCGGACCTGGAGGCCCGGCTCTACAAGGAGGTCACGGAGTACGTCCGGGAGGAGTTCAACCGGGCGGACGCCCTCGATGACGAAAAGCGCAAGGGGACGGTGGGGTGGGCCCTCACCATCCTCCAGCGGCGGCTGGCCTCGAGCCCGGAGGCCATCTACCAGTCCCTGCGGCGCCGCCGAGAGCGGCTGGAGAGCCAACTGCGGGAAGTGGCACTCCTGCAGCGGGGCGGCACCGTGGCCGTCCCGGCTGCGCTGGCTCCCGCGATAGACCCGGAGGCACTTGAGGAGCTGGAGGAGGCTCCCGAAGCGGAGGTGATGGCGAAGGAAGAAGAGATCCTTGACCAGGCCACCGCGGCTCAGACGATCCAGGAGCTCCGAGCGGAGATTGCCACCCTGAAGCGCCTGGAGGCCCTGGCGCTACGGGTGCGGCAGGGCGGGGAGGACCGGAAGTGGCGGGAGCTTGCCAGCCTGTTGAGCGAGCTATTCACGCCCGCGGCGGTTCAGGGTCGGATCGCGGAGCCGGGCGAGTCCTACCGGGAAGCTCTGCCTAAGCCTACAGCGTCTCCTCACCAGAAGCTGGTGATCTTCACCGAGCACCGGGACACGCTGAGCTACCTGGTGGAGCGGATTTCGACCCTCCTGGGCCGGCCGCAGGCGGTGGTGTGGATCCACGGTGGCATGGGGAGGGAGGAGCGGCGGAAGGCTCAGGAGGCCTTCCTGCACGACCCCGAGGTCCGGGTGCTGGTGGCCACCGACGCCGCCGGGGAGGGCATCAACCTGCAGCGGGCACACCTGATGATCAACTACGACCTGCCGTGGAACCCGAACCGCATCGAGCAACGCTTCGGCGCATCCACCGGATCGGTCAGACGGAGGTCTGCCACCTGTGGAACCTGGTGGCCATCGAGACCCGGGAGGGCGACGTCTACTACACCCTGCTCCAGAAGCTCGAGGAAGCCCGCAACGCCTTAGGGGGCAAGGTCTTCGACGTCCTGGGCAAGCTGCAGTTCGAGGGGAGGCCCCTGCGGGACCTCCTCATCGAGGCCATCCGGTACGGGGAGCAGCCGGAGGTCAAGGCCAGGCACGCCCGGGCCATCGACCGGGCCCTGGACGTCTCCCGCCTGCGGGACCTGGTGGAGGAGCGGGCCCTGGCGCAGGAGGTCATCGACTCCGAGCGGCTGCGCAGGGTCCGGGAGAACATGGAGCGGGCCGAGGCGAGGCGGCTGCAGCCCCACTACATCGAGTCCTTTTTCCTTGAGGCCTTCCACCGGCTCGGCGGGACTGTCCGACGACGGGAGCCGCGGCGCTACGAGGTGACGCACGTGCCTGCTGCCGTGCGCCACCGCGACCGGCTGATCGGGACCCGGGAGCCGGTGCTCCACCGCTACGAGCGCATCACGTTTGAGAAAGACCTCATCGCTCCGCAGGGCCAACCCATGGCAGCCTTCATTTGCCCGGGCCACCCCCTCCTGGACGCCGTGGTGGACCTGACCCTGGAAGGCCACCGGGACCTGCTCCGCCGGGGCACGGTGCTGGTGGACGACCACGACCCCAGCGACCGGCCCCGAGTCGTCTTCTCCCTGGAGCACGCCATCCAGGACGCCAGCACCACCCGGACCGGAGAGCGGCGGGTGGTCTCGCAGCGGATGCTGTACGTGGAGCTGGACCCCGACGGGAACGCCCGCGATGCAGCCTACGCGCCGTACCTGGACTACCGACCCTTGCGGGAGGACGAGCCCGGGGCTGAAGAGATCCTGAGCCGGCCGGAGTGCGCCTGGATCACCCGGGACCTGGAGAAGAAGGCGGTGGAGTACGCGGTGACCCGGGTGGTGCCGGAGCACCTTGAGGAGGTCCGCCGGAGGCGCCTGGAGTGGATCGAGAAGACCCGCGCCGCAGTCAAGGACCGGCTCACCAAGGAGATCGCCTACTGGGACCACCGGGCGGAGGAGCTGCGGCTGCAGGAGCAGGCGGGCAAACCCAACGCTCGTCTGAACTCCCAGGAGGCCCGGCGCAGGGCAGACGAACTGGCGGCCCGGCTCCGCAAGCGCATGGAGCGGCTGGACCTGGAGGCCCAGATCTCGCCGCTTCCGCCCGTGGTCATAGGCGGGTTTGTCGTGATGCCAGCGGGGCTGCTGGCGAAGATGCGGGGCGAGCCGGTGCTTGTGAATGGGCAGGCCGCAGACACCCAGGCCGTGGCGGAGAAGGCCCGGGCCATCGTCATGGAGGTCGAGCGCCGGCTGGGCTACGAGCCCGTGGACCGAGAACGGGAGCAGCTGGGCTACGATATCGAGAGCCGCGCCCCCCGCACCGGCAGGCTGCGGTTCATCGAGGTGAAGGGCCGGGTGGCGGGTGCGGAGACGGTCACCGTGACCCGTAACGAGATCCTGACCTCCCTCAACAAGCCCGACGACTACATCCTGGCCATCGTCGAGTTCCTGGACGGGGGCGACCACCGGGTCCACTACGTTCGCCGCCCCTTCCGGCGCGAGCCGGATTTCGGCGTGACCAGCGTGAACTACGCGCTGGCGGAGCTCCTGGCAAGAGCGGAGGATCCGCGATAAGGCAGGTTATGCGAGCAAGGTTTGCAGGGCAGTAAGGACGGCATTACAGTAGGGGTACGAGCGTTCGCAGAGGGAGCCTGATATGGCAGCCGTCGCCAAGGTCACTGCCAAGGGCCAGACCACGATCCCCAAGGAGGTCCGGGAAGCCCTGGAGATCGCGCCGGGCGACCTGCTCGTTTGGGAGCTGACCTCGGACGGGCGGGCGGTCGTCCGCCGCGCGCAGGCGTGGGACCTGGAGTACCTTCGCGCCGTGGAGAGAACGCTCTCCGAATGGGCGAGCCCTGCGGACGAAGAGGCGTACCGTGACCTTTGAACGGTTTGCTGTGGTACGGGTGCCGTTCCCGTTTACGGACCGGGAAGCCGCCAAGAACCGCCCTGCCCTGGTGCTCTCGGATCCCGACGCCTTCAACATCCCTGCCGCGCACTCGGTCATGGCCATGATCACGTCCGCGGCCAATCCGCCCTGGCCGCTCGATTGTCCGATCGCTGATCTCCGCTCGGCCGGGCTCCCAGCGCCGTCCAAGGTGCGCTTCAAGCTCTTCACCCTGGACCACCGCCTGGTGCGCGGCCGTCTTGGCCGCCTCAGCGCCGACGACGAAGCACGGGTCCGCCAAGGACTCGCCAGCTCCTGGGCCTGCCCGCCGAAGGGCGCCCGAGTCGCAAGGTCAAGGGCAAGCGCGCGCGATGACACTCACCGGCAGTTCAAGGCAGAGCAGGGGCCCGACGTGACGACGCCCGAGGGATTCCGCGCGCTTCTGGACAGTCCGGAGGGAAGCCGCGTCGAGTTCAAGGCGGCCGCGGGCGGATTCCACTTCTCCACCGAGGACTTCCTCGTCCTGGGCCTCGTACACCGGGATCAGCCGGTGCCCGAGTTCCTGAGGCCGCGCCTGGAGCCGCTGCTGGACCAGGGCGTCATCGAACGGACCGACCGCGGTCGGGGCGTCCGCTACCTGCTCTCGCGCCGCTTCTACCGGTTTCTCGGCCAGCCTGGGGCCTACACGCGGCGGCGAGGCCTCAACCGGGAGACCAACAAGGCGTTCCTTCTCAAGCACATCCAGGACTCGGGCGGCGCCGGAGCCACCTTCGGCGAGTTCCAGGAGGTGCTGCCTAGCTTTAGCCGGCATCAAGTGCAGACCCTCCTACGGGAGCTGGAGCACGAGGGCCGGATCAGTGTCCAGGGAGCGCCGAAAAGGATCGCGTTGGTTTGCGGCGGCCCCAAAAGCGTAATTCGACGCAATAAAACCCAAATCCGACGCAAGTCGACCGCTAGGTGCCCGCTGGAGACAGACTTGGGCAGCGGGACCAAGAACACAATTCCCCGCGCGAAACGCTCAATTCCACCCCAGCTCTGCTGTTCCGCAATGTTTTACGGTGCTTGCCCTTGCGGTGTCTTCGCAAAAGGTCCGCCTGCAG
>JAILZB010000173.1 GCA_023512725.1 Chloroflexota bacterium
GATCACTCAGGATGAGGCCCGCCGTCGGCGCCGGGAGGTCGAGCGGGAAGCCGACTTCTACGGCGCGATGGATGGCGCCAGCAAGTTCGTTAAAGGCGATGCCATCGCGGCGATGCTGATCGCGGCGGTGAATATCGTGGCGGGGGTCGTGATCGGGATAGTCCAGCTGGGCATCCCGCCCGCCCAGGCGCTCCAGCGCTTCGCCCTCCTGACGATCGGCGATGGGCTCGTCTCGCAAATCCCCGCCCTCCTGATCTCGACCGCAACTGGCATCATCGTCACCCGGGCGGCGTCAGAAGCGAACCTGGGGAACGATGTCAGCCGCCAGCTGCTGAGCAACCCCAAGGCTCTGGCAGTGGTGGCAGCGTTGCTGGGAGCACTGGCCCTCGTGCCGGGTCTCCCCACCC
Organism: Chloroflexota bacterium; assembly: GCA_023512725.1. Taxonomy (GTDB): domain Bacteria; phylum Chloroflexota; class Dehalococcoidia; order SpSt-223; family SpSt-223; genus JANWZD01. The sequence continues at coordinate 408 of JAILZB010000173.1, forward strand.
TCTCGCTCATGGCCATCGCGGCAGGGGTCGGGGGGGTGGCCTACCTCACGCGCCAGAGCCAGCAGCGCCAACTCGCGCTCGCGGCTGCTCAGGAGGCGGCTGCCCTCGCTGCTCCCAAGGAGCCAGAGAGCCCGAGTGCCCTGCTCGCGGTCGACCCGATGGAGATTGAAATCGGCTACGGGCTAATCGGGCTGGTCGAGGCGGGAGAGCGGGGCAACTTGCTCGACCGGATCACCGCTATCCGCCGCCAGACTGCCCTGGAGCTGGGCTTCATCGTCCCCACGATCCGCATCCGCGACAACCTCCAGCTCAGCCCGAACAGCTATGTCATCAAGCTGCGGGGGGTCGAGATCGCCCGCGGCGAGTTGCTCGCCAACCACTACCTCGCGATGAACAGCGGCCTTGCCAGCGAGGAGATCGAGGGGATCGAGGCGCGTGAGCCGGCCTTTGGGCTGCCTGCCCTCTGGATCACCGGCGCGCAGCGAGAACAGGCCGAACTGCTCGGCTACACCGTCGTCGACCCGAGTTCGGTGCTCGCAACCCACCTGACCGAAGTGATCAAGGCGCACGCCGCCGACATCCTGGGCCGGCAGGACCTCCAGGTGCTACTCAATTCACTCAAGGTGGACTACCCCGCGGTGGTAGATGACCTGATCCCCGGCGTGCTCACCGTTGGTGAGGTCCATCGCGTGCTCCAGAACTTGCTCCGCGAGCGAGTCTCGATCCGCGATCTGGTCACCATCCTGGAGACCCTGGCCGCCCGGGGCCGCCAGACGCGCGACCCCGACCTGCTGACCGAGTACGTCCGCCAGGCGCTGGCGCGGGCGATCTGCCAGCAGTACCGCGAGAGCAACGGCCAACTCTATGTCCTCACCCTGGCCCCGCAGCTCGAGCAGCGCCTCGCGGCCAGTCTCCAGCAGACCGACCAGGGGATGGTGATCAGTCTGGAGCCAAGCTTTGCCCAGCGCTTGCTCCAGGACCTGGTGGCAGAACTGGAGAAGATGGTTGCCCAGGGGCATCAGCCGGTGATCGTCTGTTCGCCGCGCATTCGGCTGGCGTTCAAGCGGCTGACCGAGCGGGTGGTCCCACACCTCGCGGTGCTGGCCTACAACGAGTTGAACCCGAAGCTCGAAGTGAACGCGGTAGGCATTGTCGGAGGCGACTATGACGAATGAGACGCTTGATCTCCGGCTGGCCAGTATCGCCATCAGTGGGCTGGCGCTGGCGATCGCGGCGGCCTCCCTGGCGCTCAGTGGCGACTGGTTCCGCTCGGCCTTGCTCGGGATCGCAGCGCTGGTGGTGTTGCACGTCCTGCTCTGGGTGCTGGTCCAGCTCTGGCCCGAGCCGGCACCGCTGCCGGTCACCGGGGAGGCGGTTGCCGAGCCGGTGCCCGCAGAAGCAGGCGGGCTGAAGGAGAGTGAGTGATCGCTGAACGGCCGGCCGGTCGTTCCGGCCGAGGAGCGGTGCGATGGTAGTAGCGGTGGATACGGCAGCGCTCTGGCAACGCTATGCCCGCCAGCGCGAGCGCAGCGTACGCGAGGCGCTCATTCTTGCCTATACCCCCCTCGTCAAATATGTCGTCGACCGGCTCGCCATCAGCCTGCCCGCGGTGCTCGATGCGGAAGACCTCATCGGCTACGGCATCATCGGCCTGATCGATGCGGTCGAGCGGTTCGACCCGGGCCGTGGCTTCAAGTTCGAGACCTTCGCAATTCCGCGGATCCGCGGTGCCATCGTCGACCAGCTGCGGGCCCTCGATTGGCTCCCACGTTCGGCCCGTCAGCGTGCCAAGGAGATCGAGCGCGGGATCCAGGAGCTCCGCGCTCGCCTCGGGCGGATGCCCAGCGATGAGGAGATTGCCCGCTACCTGAACATGGACCTGGACCGCTACCACGCTGCCGTCCAGGAAGCGGCCACCGTAACTCTCTCCCTCGACCATGTCCTCTCCTTCGACGATGACGAAAGTCCACTCCACCTCGCTGATGTCGTCGAAGACCGCCAGGCAGTGAACCTGCAGGGCGAAGCAGAACGACGGGAACTGCTCGAAGCGCTGATCCAGGCGATCGAGGAGCTCCCAGAGCGTGACCGGCTCGTCATCGCCCTTTACTACAACGAAGAGCTCACCATGAAGGAGATCAGTCACGTCCTTGAGATCTCAGAATCGCGGGTCTGCCAGCTGCATGCTCGGGCAATCCTCAAGCTCCGTGCTGCGCTGGCCGCCTTCCGCGACCCAGTGGGGACGCGCTGATGCTGCGGGGACTGTACACCTCGGCTTCCCAGTTGCTCCGGCTGCAGCGGCGCCAGGAGGCGATCGCGGGCAATCTGGCCAATGCCACGACCACCGGCTTCCGGGCGGACGTGCCGGAAGGGGCTGGCTTTGCCGCGGTGCTTCAGGAGCGTCTGAATGGGCTCGAGCCGGCAGGGGCGCGGAGCCTCTGGGGAGCGGAGTGGATTGGCGCGGTGGGCACCGGGGTGCAGCCGGACCGCTACGTGCTGCGCACTGCTCCCGGTCCACTGCGCGAAAGTGACAACCCGCTCGATCTTGCCCTCGCTGGCCCCGGCTTCTTCGTGGTCGCAACGCCCACCGGCGAGGGGTATACCCGCGATGGCACCTTCCGTCGGGCAGCTGATGGCCGCTTGGTGACGGGGGCTGGGCTGCCGGTGCTCGGCGAAAACGGCCCGATCACGCTAGGGCCGGGCGAGGTGCAGGTGACCTCCGAAGGAGTGATCGTCCAGAACGGGCAGACGGTCGCTCGGCTCCGAGTGGTCGACTTCCCACCCCGCTACCAGCTACCGAGCGTCAACGGCCCCGTACGGCTTGCACCCGGCGCGTACACCCTGACGCCGGACGGCCAGCTGCTCCAGGGCGCCGAGCCGATGGCGCAGCTCGCCTCTTTCACCCTGGCCGGCCCAGGTGGGGAGCTTCAGTTAGCTCCAGGGCAGCTGGTGGTCGGGGAGGATGGCACGCTCACCGTCGACGGTCAGCCGCGCGGCCGTCTCAGCCGGGCCGAGGGCCTGGGGCCGGACCAGGCCATCCGCACCGCGGGGCCGTTGCTGGTGCTTCCGCCGGGTGCCGAGGCGCCCACTCCCGTGGCGGCCCCCCAGGTGCGTCAGGGCATGCTGGAAGGCAGCAATGTGGACCTCACGAAGACCCTCACCGACATGCTGGCCGTCGCGCGGGCCTATGAAGCGAGCCAGCGGGCGATCAAACTTGCCGACGAGGCGGCCCGCCGGGCGGTCGAGGATGTCGGCCGGGTGGGTGGCTAATGCGTGGAGAAGGCGCGGTGGCCTGCCGAAAAGGATCGGATAGGCAAGCTCGCAGGTACGGAGGAAGGCGATGATTGCGGCATTGCGAGCGGCAGGTTCGGGGTTGCTCGCCCAGCAGACGGCCCTTGAGGTGGTCGGCAACAACCTGGCGAATGTGACGACCCCGGGCTTCAAGCGTTCGCGGGCGAACTTTCAGGATGCTGCTCTCGACCCGAACGCCGAGGCGCGGGCGCTCGCGCCGGCCGTGCGGGGCGTGCTCGTGCGCGACATCCAGCGCCTCGACACACCAGGAACGTTCGAGGCCACCGGGAACCCGCTGGACCTTGCGATCGCAGGCGCTGGCTTCTTCACCGTGACGCGGCCGGATGGCACCACTGCCTACACCCGCGATGGCACCTTCCAGCTCGATGCGAGTGGCCGCCTGCTTACCCCCACTGGCGACGTACTGACGGGCGTCCAGCTACCAGCAGGAGCGAGTTCGCTCCGGGTGGCCAGCGATGGGAGTGTGACGGCGTTCGTGGGCGGCACACCCCAGCCGGCTGGACAGATCACGCTCGCCGTCTTCCCGAACCCGGGTGGGCTCCTCGCGGCGGGGAGCAACCTGTTCCTGGCGAGCGAGGCCTCCGGGGCAGGCACCCTGGTGCCACCGGGCACTGGTGGTGCGGGCGAGCTGACTGCGGGGGTGCGTGAACTCTCGAACGTCTCGCTGGCCGACGAGATGGTGTCGCTGCTGGTGGCGCGGCGGGCCTACGCGGCGAGCGTGCGGGCGGTGCAGACCCTTGACGAGATGGTCCAGGGCGCGACGAACCTGAGCGCCTAGCGGGGGATGACTGATGATCGACCGGATTTCGCTCAACCTTGGCCGGACCGATGCCAGCCACGCCTACGGGGTGCACGCACCCGCGGATGGGTCCCGCGCTGCCGCCGCGCCCACGGCTCCCCGGCGCGACGCGCTCGAACTTTCGCCAGTCGCAAACGACTTCCGGACTGCTCGCGCCGCGCTAGCAGCCGTGCCGGAAGTGCGCGCCGAGCGCGTAGCGGCGCTCCGGCAGGCGATTGCGACTGGAAGCTACCAGGTTGATCCGGAACGGCTCGCCCGCCGGCTGCTCGGTGAATGAGAGGGAGCACGATGACTGCGGCGGACCCAGCGATGATTGAACGGCTGCTGAGCATCCTCGACGCGGAACTTGCCTGCTACCAGCAGCTCACCACAGCGGTCGATACTCAGCACCGGGCCCTCCTTAGCGGCGATGTGCTGGCGGTGGCAGCCGCAACCGAAGAACAGGCGCAGCTCGCCGAGCAGGCGGCAGGGCTGGCCCGCCAGCGGGTTACGCTGGCTGGCGAGCGCACGCTCGAAGAGCTGGCTGCCTGCGCAGGGGCGGCGGGGGCGACTTTGCGCGAGCGGCGCGGGCAGCTTCTCGAGGTAGCGGAGTGCCTGCAGCGGAGGACGGAACGGAACCGCGCCATCCTGGGGGCCCTGGTCGCCTTCACGCGCGAGCGGATCCAGGTACTCACCCGCGACGACACCCTCTACCGGGAGAACGGCCAGACCCGTGTCCGCTCGGTTCGCGGCGTGATCGACTGGCGGGCGTAGGAGCGAGCGATGGCGAACGGCTTTGGCGCAATCGAGAACGGGCTGAGTGCCATCCGAGCTTTCCGGGCTGCCACCGAGACGATCAGCCATAACATCGCCAACGCAGCGACCGAGGGCTATTCCCGACAGGAGACCATGCTGGTGGCGCGTCCAGCCGCGACCTACTTTGGCTACAACAGCGTCGGTGGGCCGCATCCAGCGAATGGCGTCGACGTTGAGCGTATCCGGCGCTACCGCGACCCCTTTCTCGACCGCCGCTTCCGCGAGGCGAACGCTGAGCTCGGGCGACTGGGGGTGAGCGCTGCCTCGCTCGGGCGGATCGAGCAGACCTACAACGAGCCAGGAGAGAGCGGGATCGCCGGGCACCTCAATGCCTTCTTCCAGGCCTGGCAGGACGTCGCCAACAACCCCGAGGCAAGCAGCGCCCGCGCCGCCTTGCTCGAACGTAGCCAGAGCCTTGCCCTCCGTTTCAACCAGGCGGCGGCGGCCGTCCGTGCCGAGCAGCAGCACCTCGACCTGGTAGTGAACGAGCGCGTCCGCGAGGTGAACGACTTCGCCACCCGGATTGCCACCCTCAACGGCAAGATCGCCCTTGCCCAGGGGCTGGGCCAATCGCCGAACGACCTGCTGGACCAGCGCGACCGTGAGCTCGACGGGCTCAGCAAGCTGGCGGGGATTACCGTCAGTGAGCAGCCGGACGGCACCGTCACCATCACCCTCGGGGGACGAGCGCTTGTCACCGGCACCACCACGAATGCCCTGGCCGCCGTAACCGTCCCGGCGACCGGCTTTCGCCAGGTGGTCTGGGCGGCGGACAACGCGGCGGTCGCCCTCACGAGTGGAGAGCTCTTCGGGGCGGTCAGTGTCCGCGATGGGGACCTTGCCAACCAGCTCACAACCCTCAACACCCTGGCAAGCGCGCTGATCACCCAGGTCAACACGCTTCATGCCGGTGGGTTCGGCCTCAATGGCGCCACCGGGCTGCCGTTCTTTACCGGTACGGATGCTACCACGATGGCGGTGAACCCGGCTCTGCTGGCTAATCCGCAGGCCGTGGCGGCCGCCGGGACCCTGGCCGACCTGCCGGGGGATAATGCTGTTGCCCTCCAGCTGGCGGCACTCGCCGAGGCCCAGACGATGAATGGTGGAACGACGACCTTCGGTGGGTTCTGGAACACCTTCATTGCCCAGCTCGGGGTAGCGGTCAACCACGCGCGGACCGAAGAGGAGAGCCAGCGCATTCTCCAGGGCCAGCTCGTCCGCGAGCGGGCGTCGGTAGCAGGCGTCTCGCTGGATGAAGAGGCGGCCCACCTGGTGCGCTTCCAGCGCTCCTTCGAGGCAGCGGCGCACGTGATCGCGGTGGTCGATAGCCTGCTCGGCACCGTCATCAACGAGATGGGCCGGGCTGGCCGCTAAGTGAGGCGAACGATGCGGGTTACTCCCGGGATGCTCACCCAGACCCTCCTCCACAACCTCCAGGGATTGCAGTCGCGGCTCGATGACTTGAGCGACCAGCTGACCTCCGGGCGGCGGGTGCGCAAACCGTCGGATGACCCTGCCGGTGCTGCTATTGCCCTGGACATCCGCGCCCGCCAGAACCGGCTGGAGGCCCAGGCACGGGGTCGCGGCATGGCGACCGACTGGCTGCAGTCGACCGAGACGAATCTGAACGATATCGCCCAGACCCTCGCCCGGGTGAAAGAGCTCTCGGTTCAGGCCTCGAGTACCCTGCTCGACCAGAGTTCACGCAATGCCATCGCCGACGAGTTGGACCAGATCCTGGACCATCTCGTGCAGGTGGGCAACGCCCGGATTGGCGACCGCTTCCTGTTTGCTGGACTGCGGACGACCACCCCGCCATTCACCCGAACGCCCGCTACCACGACGGTCACCTACGGCGGCACTGCCAGCGGCGTCTCGATGCGCGTCGATGCCGGCGTGGTGATGACCGTTGGCGTCCCCGGCAGCAGTCTCGCCAGCGTGTTCAGCGCGGTGGGTGGCCTGATCGATGACCTGCGCACACCCGGAGTGGTGATCGGTCCGGCCCGGCTCCAGGCGGTGGAGACCGCGCACGATGCCGTGCTCGCCCTCCAGGCCCAGGTCGGGGCGAAGACCAATCGGCTAGAGGCGATGGAGCAGCGGGCAGGGCAGGATGCTGTCGCGCTCGCGAGCCACCTGAGCGAGATCGAGGACACCGATTTTACGGCCGCGCTCCTCGATTATCAGACCCACCAGACGGTGTACCAGGCCGCGCTGGCAGCCGGCCGTATTGAGCCGCTGCCCGATCAGCCAGCGCCACCGCTCGATGCTACCGTCCTCGACCAGGCTACCCGCATTGTCGCGATGATGGGCGTGGAGCCGTTCCAGGCGGCGCTGGCGGCCGGGGCGCAGGTGGTGCTGGCCGGGCGGGCGAGCGATACTGCGATCTTCGCGGCCGGGCCCGCGCGGGAGCTGC
>JAILZB010000174.1 GCA_023512725.1 Chloroflexota bacterium
GCTCCTCGAGCACCTGGGCATCGGTCGAGTAACCGGTGCGGGTCCGGCGGACGGTCGGCAGCTTCAGTTCCTCGAAGAGGACGGCCCCCAACTGGGCGGTCGAGTTGAGGTTGAAGGTGTGACCGACCGACTGGTAGATCGCCTGCTCGAGTTCGCGGATCTTCGCAGCCAGCTCGCGCGAGAGGGCACCGAGCAGCTGGGTATCGATCGCGATCCCGCAGCGCTCCATCGCCGCCAGCACCGGCACCAGCGGGAGTTCGATCGTGTAGAAGACGGTGGTCAACCCCTCGGCCTCAATCCGGGGAGCGAGGACGTCGCGGCAGCGGGCGGTGGCGACCACATCGGCCGCGGCGTACGCGGCTGCCCGTTCGACGTCGACGAATGCCATCGTGATCTGCTGCGCTCCCTTGCCGATCAGGTCTTCGATCGCGGTCATCTCCAGGCCAAGGAGCGAGAAAGCGAGGTCTTTCAGGCTGAGCGAGCGCTCGTTCAGCAGGTAGGCCGCGATCATCGTGTCAAACTGTAGGCCTTGGAGGGCGATCCCATGCTCCGCCAGGACGATCAGGTCGTACTTGCCGTGATGGGTGATCTTGGGCCGGGAGGGGTCTTCCAGCAGTGGGCGGAGCCGCTCGACGACGAGGGGAAGGGGGAGCTGCCGGTCGCTGCCGGCGGCGGGGGGGCGATGACCGACTGGCAGGTAATAGGCCTCCTCCCCCGGCAGCGGCAGCAGCGCCAGGCCGACCAGATTGGCCAGCATCACCTCCCGGCGATCGGTCTCGGTGTCGATCACCAGCTCGCGCGCCGCAGCAATCCGGCCGACCAGCTCTTCGAGCTCCTCGGGCGTGGTGACCACGCGGTAGCGTATGGCCGCGCCGCGAGCAGGTTCGCTCGGGGCGCCGAAGAGGGCAAGCTGCACCTGGGGAGCGGGCTTGCCGTTCCCCCCCGCCAGGGCGTAGAGGCGCGGGAGCAAAGTGCGAAACTCCAGGGTGCGGAACAAGTTCGTCAGCCGCTCCAGGTCGAACCGCCCGACCCGGGCTGCCTCCAGGTCGAGCGTTACCGGAGCGTCGCGCGCAATCGTCGCCAGCCGCTTGGAGAACAGGATCTGTTCACGCAAGGCAGCCAGCTGCTCCCGGACGCGCGCGGGTTCGACCTCCTCGAGATGGGCGAGCAGCTCCTCGACCGTCCCGTAGCGCTGAAGCAGGCGAGCAGCAGTCTTCTCGCCAATGCCCGGCACGCCTTTGATGTTGTCGGAGCTATCACCGGTGAGCGCCTTCAGGTCCGGGATCTGCCACGGCTCTACCCCGAAACGCTCGCGGATCGCCGCCACGTCGTAGAGCACGGTGTCGGTAAAGCCTTTGCGGCTGGTCAGCACCGAGACACCCTCGTCGACCAGCTGGAAGGTATCCTGGTCGCCGGTGACGATGATGACGGGGATGCCCCGCTCACGTGCCTGCTTGCTCAAGGTGCCGATCAGGTCATCGGCTTCGTAGCCATCGACTTCGTAGATCGGGATCCCAAAGGCACTGACCAGTTCTTTCACCCGGGGGAACTGGGCGCGGAGGTCGGGGTCGCCGGGTAGCCGGTTTGCCTTGTAGGCAGCGTACTCGAGATGGCGGAAGGTCGGGGCAGCCCGGTCGAAGGCGAAGGCCAGATAGGATGGCCGGTAATCGCTGAGGATGCGGAACAGCATGCTCGCCACCCCAAAGACCGCGCCAGTGGGCTCGCCCGTTTTCTGAACGCTCAGAGCCGGCATGGCGTGGTAGGCGCGGTGGACCAGCGCGTGGCCGTCGAACAGAAGCAAGAGGCCAGGCTGGTCGGGCATGGGGGGCATCCCTCGCGCTCGGGAACTCGGGCTAGAGTATAGCACTGCCGTTCGGCCCCCCCGGGCGCTTCCTGCCAGCAGGCGCGTGAGCGACCAGCCCTGGCCGCGCGAGAGAGCCCGCTCCGGCCGCTACGTCCTCCGCGCACGGGACCGCCCGGCGCTAGCAGGGAGAGCAGCCTCAGCGCGGCGGTGTTCCCCTGCACGCTCCGAGCGCCGCGCTCGCCGTGGGGGCGTGAGGACAAGCGGAAGCGGCGCGTTCCGCGCGTTCACTGGCGCAGGCGGACGCCAGGCCGGGAGGTCTTCTCCCCGCTCGATCCCGATCAGCAGGTAGCCCGGTTGGATCCGCCGGTCCGCTCGCACCGTGATCTGCGGGCAGGGGACCGCCTCGCTGGGTGCCACCAGGCAGATGTTAGGCGCCTCGCCGAAGCGCTGCTGGTAGCGTGCGGCCGCCTGCTCGATGCGATCGGTCAGGAGTACCTTCGGGTTCGGCTCGTACCAGAGCAGCCCCATCTCGATCACCGCTCACCCCCCAGGTAGAACTTTTGTTCTAAGTATAGTCCCTCAGGACTGCCGCGGCAAGGGCCCGCCTTCTGGTATCCTCGCTCCGAGCAGGGAGGAGCCATGGACCGCGACCAGCTCAAACGCCAGATCCTCGAGACGATCGACCGCGAGGGTGAACGCGCGATTGCGCTCGCCCAGGCGATCGGCCGTGAGGCCGAGCTCGGCTATCAAGAGGTGCGCACTGCCCAGAAGGTGCAGGCGGCCTTCACCGCGCTGCAGCTGCCCTTTCGAGCTGGGCTTGCGCTCACCGGCGTGAAGGCGGTCCTGGAGGGCGCCCAACCAGGCCCCACGGTCGCGCTGCTCGGCGAGCTCGACGGACTGCCGATCCGCGAGCACCCGGACTTCTGCCCCGAGACGGGGGCCGTCCATGCCTGTGGGCACCACTGCCAGATCGGCTCGCTGATCGCGGCGGCCAGCGGCCTGCTCGCCCCCGGGGTACGCGAGCAGCTCGCCGGCCGGGTGGTATTCTTCGCAGTGCCGGCCGAGGAATCGGTCGAAGTTGAATGGCGGCTCAGCCAGAAAGCCGCTGGCCGGATCGAGTTCCTGGGCGGGAAGGCCGAGCTAATCCGGCTGGGGGAGTTCGATGACATCCACCTTGCGATGATGGTCCACACCAGCCCGCGGGGCGAAGATGGGCTGCTGGTGACCAGCGAAACTTCGAACGGCCACGTCATCAAGTTCGTCCGCTTTCTCGGTCGCAGTGCCCACGCCGCGGGTTCCCCCCATCGGGGGATCAACGCGCTCAAGGCCGCCATGCTGGCCCTTGCGGCCATCGATGCCCAGCGTGAGACGTTTCGCGAGGAGGATACCGTCCGCATCCACCCGATCCTGACCCGTGGCGGGGATGTGGTGAATGCCGTGCCGGCGGACGTGCGGCTGGAGAGCTTTGTCCGCGGCAAGACGGTCGCGGCGATCGACGACGCCAACCAGAAGTTCGACCGGGCGATGCGGGCCGGGGCGCTGGCGCTCGGCGCGAGCGTCGAGATCACGACCCTCCCGGGGTACCTACCGCTCCGCCAGAACCCGGACCTTGCTGCACTCTTCCGTGAGAACGCCGCCCTCGTCGTGGGACCGGAGCAGGTCGGTCACCGCGGGCATATCGCCGCTGGCACTGACATGGGCGACCTCTCGCAGATCCTGCCGGCTATTCACCCCTCGGCGGCGGGAGCGAGCGGCACCAGCCACGGGGCCGACTACCAGATCGTCGACTGGGAGCAGGCGGTGCTGAACCCAGCCAAGGCGCTCGCCCTCACCGTGCTCGACCTGCTCAGCGACGGGGCTGCGAAAGCCCAGGAGGTGATCGCGCGGGACCGCCCGCCGCTCACCAAGGCAGAGTACCTCGCCGTTCTCCGCCGGATGGACAGCATCCAGCGCTACACAGAGGGCTGACGCCAGCGCTTGCGGCGCCTCCTGTGGTACCGTTCTCTGGCTTCCCGCACCCGAACGCTGGAGGATGATGACGTGCCAACGGTGGAGACCTTCTCCGAAGAGATGCTGCGCAGCTACCTTGCCTCGCGCCTGCTCGCCTACCAGGTGGACCAGCAGGGGGACTATCGGGTTACGCTGCCCTACGCGGAGGAGCTGGGCTGTTCCCTAGACCTCTGGTTCCTCATCGGCGGCCGCGACCGCCAGATTTTGAGCGTCCGTGCCGTCGGTCACCGGCCGATCCCGCGGGCGGAATGGTCGCGCGCCCTTGAACTCTGCAACGAGTGGAACCGCGACCGGCGCTGGCCAAAGGCCTATCTGTTCGTCCGCGACCCCGCCGACCCCGAGGGAGCGATCTTCTTGGAAGAGAACATCGACCTCGCGCCTGGCATCCACCAGGAGCTGCTGGACGATTGGCTCGATACGATGCGCTCAGCCTCGCTCGAGTTCTGGCGCTGGGGCCGCGCAGAAAAAGGGCTTTGAGGCGAGGCCCAGCGGAAGGAACACGCTTCCTACCCCTGGCACGGGCCGCCGTCGCCCGGCGGGGCAAAGCCTGCGGTGTCTTGCTCACCGGCAGACCACGCCCCGCGACCAACCCTCAGCTCATTTGGATGCAAGGGGGACGAACTGCCGTCACAGAACAAGCTCGTACGCCCCGATATCGCACCGTGCCCCCTGGGGCCGGGCGATGCCACGCTAGTCGGTAGTAGTGCAACCGCTATTCCTGCCTCCGTCAACAGCCGGCGAGGTCATGGCAAGAGCGCGGGTGGGGGTTGAGCCACCGTTGTCCTGTAAGGGGGCAAGCTGTGGATCGACGCTGGTTTGATCGCCGCTTGCCGTGAAGAAGGTGCAGGTCGCATCGCTGCTCAGATTGCAGCCCTGCGATGTCGGTGTTGCGGAGATGAGGCAATTGCGATTTGCGTTATTAGCGACGATCGTGTTCTTGATTACTGCCGTCGCCGATCCGAACGTTATTCCATGACTGGTATTGTGACGGATCGTGCTGTTGAGTACGCTGAACGATCCAGCGGAGTGTTCGATCTCTCCTGCGTTATTTCCTGCGCCATTATTGCTCACGGTGGTGTTGATCACGGTCAGATTACCGAAGTTCGCAACTCCTCTACCAGCAACTACGGCAGAGTTGCTGATGATACTGCTGGCGGTGATCGTCAGGGGGCGGTTGCTGAAGATACCGCCTCCCCTCTGGGGCTGTTGTTGCGGACAATCACGTTCTCGAGGCAGCCGCTACCAGTGCCAGGTCCACAGCCGAGGCACAAGCCACCACCGACATTGCTCCCCCGGTGTTGTCACCGGTAGTCGCGTCGCCCTCGATGATCACGTTGTACCGCTCGAGGCGACCGCAGCTCAGCACCTCAGCGCCATTCTGTGCGCTCGGCAGCCGGCCGTTGCGCACGAACACTGCTACGCGCGCGGGCCGCGCGGCCGGCTCCCTCGCGCGCAAGGCGCGTGAGCCGAACACGAGCACGCTCTTCTCTCTGGCTAAGCGGGTCGTGTTCGCTCTGCGGGGAGAGGCGCTCTTCGGTTGACCGTCCCGGCTAGTCCGGCTGCACCGCTGAGGCCACATGGAGTGGCAAGCCAACGCTCAGCAGCGCCAGCCGACCCCCTGCTCACCAGCCTCATCAGCCAGATCGACGTGATCATCGTAGCCCTCGGCTTCCTAGATGATGCGCGCCCGGATGCGAGCGCTCGCGAAGTCGATCGCCATCACCAGCACCACCGTCACCAGGATGACGGTCGCGGCCGAGGAGTACTGGAAGAAGCTGAAATAGGTCCGCAGGAGAAAACCCAAGCCGCCCGCTCCGACCATGCCCACGACTGTCGCAATGCGGACGTTGATCTCCCAGGCGTACAGGGTATGGGCGATGAAGGCGGGGATGACCTGAGGCAGGACGGCGTAGACGACCACCTGGGTGCGCGAGGCACCCGTAGCGGTCACCGCTTCCACCGGTCCGGGGTCGATCGCTTCGATCGCTTCCGAGAACAACTTGCCGAGCATGCCGAAGGCGAACATGGTGAGGGCGAGCACGCCAGGAAACGGGCCCAGGCCCACCGCCGCGACGAAGACCAGCGCCCAGAACAGGTCTGGGATCGAGCGGACGATATTGATCGTCGTGCGGCAGAGATAGTAGACCACACTGCCGGCCCCACCCACTGCCATGATGTTCTTGGCCGCCAGGAACGAAACCGGAAACGCAACGGCCGCCCCCAGGCTCACACTCAAGACCGAGATCTGGAGCGTCTCCAGCGCTCGGGTGAACACCTCCGGCAGGATCGTGAGGTCGGGCTGGAAGAGCGAGGAGAAGATTGCCCAGAAGCGCGCACGACCGTTCCAGAGGGCCGCGGGGTTGAAGTCGGTGTTGCGAGCGACCAGCAGCAACAGCCCCACAAAGCCCACTAGCCCGAGGGTCCAGAGCCAGCGCTGGTACCACGGACGCTCGGGTGGCTTCGGCAGCGGCGGCCGCGAGCGCTGGGTGCGCGCTTCAGCTGAGGTAGATGGCCCGGTAGACGGCATCATCGATCCCATCCGGTGGACCGTCGAAGACGATCTCGCCGCGCCGGAAGCCGAGAACCCGGTCGGCATACTCGCGCGCATACTCCAGCTGGTGCAGGTTGATCAGGGTGGTGATCCCGTCCTCCCGGTTGATCGTGCGCAGGTCCTCGAGCACCAGGCGAGAGGTCTCCGGGTCCAGGCTTGCAACCGGCTCATCGGCCAGCAGAATCCGCGGCTGCTGGGCAAGTGCCCGCGCGATCGCCACCCGCTGCTGCTGGCCACCCGAGAGGGTATCCGCTCGCTGGTATGCCTTCTCGGCGATCCCCATCCGCGCCAGGCACGCAAATGCAATCGCGAGGTCCTCCTCCGAAAAGAGGTGGAACCAGCTCCGGACCACCGGTACCCGCCCCAGCCGGCCCGTCAGCACGTTCGTCAGCACCGAAAGACGCCGGACCAGATTGAACTGCTGAAAGATCATGCCCATGTTCGCGCGCAGCCGCCGGAGCTCCGTCCCCCGAAGATGCGTGACCTCCTGCCCCCCGACCAGCACCTGGCCCGCGCTCGGCTCGACCAGCCGGTTGAGACAGCGCAGAAAGGTTGACTTCCCGGCGCCAGACAGGCCGATGATCCCCACCAGTTGCCCCTCGGGGATCGTCACGGAGACGTTGCGCAGGGCCACCACCTCGGGGCCAAAGGTTTTGGTCAGCCCGCACACTTCGATCGCTGGCGCGGCCATCGCTTACCGGCTGACCAGCTCTTTCAGGGGGATACCCAGCCCCTTGGCGACGACACGGATGGGGTCAAAGTCGGAATCCCGCGCTTCTGCAATGCCGTCCCAGCGGTAGACCGCAAGCATCCGGACCTGGTTCCCCGTCCGCGGGTCACGCATGACGGCTTCAGGGTCGCTCTGCAGCCGCAGGATCGCCTGCTTCAGCTTCTCCTTCGTACTCGCCGGCAGGTCCTTCCGGAAGGCGATACCATCATTCGGGATGGGGTCGGTGCGGGCGATCTCCTTGAGCTTCTCGGTGACATCCGGAAAGCGCGCCTTGAGCAGCTGCTCCGCTGCCCCCTCGAAGGTCGCCGCAGCATCGGCGTTCCCCTGGTAGACTGCCAGCGCCGCCGCATCGTGGGCGCCAGCGAAGGTCGCGATCACGTCCTTCTTTGGGTCGATGCCATACTGGAGCAGCAACGCTGCCGGGTAGAGATAGCCGCTCGTCGAGGCCGGGTCGACAAAGGCGATCCGCTTGCCTTTGAGGTCAGCCAGGCGCGTGATCCCGGAGTTCGCCGCCACCACGATCGTGCCATAGTAGGAATCCCGCAACTGCCCGGTCGCAGCATCCCGCCGC
>JAILZB010000175.1 GCA_023512725.1 Chloroflexota bacterium
ACGCCGGTGAAGAGCCCGGCCAGCGTCGGCAGCGTGACCGCCAGCCCGGCCAGGGTGAGCGCCGCCTTCGAGCCCGTGCGCGTGTAGACGTACCACGGCAGGGCGATGTTGAAAAGGTTGTTGCCCGCCTGCGAGATCAACTGGCCCGCGAAGACGACGGCGAAGTTCCGGTGCCGGAGGACGCTCACGGGTCCCTTCCCTCCTTTCTCGCTCGCTACGACGAAGCGGGCTCGCCCTCCTCCGTCGCACCCGCCCGCGACCTGCGGCCAGACCGCGTTGATGGCGGGGTTGCAGAGCGCCAGCCCCGCCCCGTCGGGCATCATCAGGAAGTAGGCCCACACGACCCGGGCGTGCCGTTCGACCAGCGTCACCGCCGGCACCACCATGACTAGGCCGGCGGCTAGCGGGCCGACGAAGGAGGGTTCGGCATGGTGTGGGTCGCGGGTTTCACGGAGCCGAGGCCAGAAGCTCGGCGACTTCCTCTGGACGCGCCCGCACTTCCTCCCGGCCGTCCGGGTGTCGGATCACGAAGCCAGCGGCACCTGCGTACCAGACGCGGCCGTTGTCCTTGGTGACGAACCGGGCGCCCCCGTGCAGCGCCTGGACCCCGTACCGGACGGCCCTCGCCTCCAGCGCCTCGACGAGGCGCCACTCCGCCTCCGAACGCAGCCGAAGCTCCTCCAGCCTGCGCGCCCGCTCGAGCGCCAGGCGGGTCGTCCAGCGGACGGCCAGCGGGCCACGGCGACGCACGCCTCTCCGGCCGGGTCCGTTCCCGTCGAGCCGCCGGAACGGCCCGACACTGTACCCCATGCACACCGCTGCACCTCCGCCCCCAGGAAGTGCCCACTGCGCAGCGCCGCCCGCCTCCTCCACGCGGACCGCGGTCACCGGCGCGACGCGCCAGCGGAGGCGGCGGGCGCTTCCTCGCACGCGCAGCGCCAGCCAGGCCGCCTCCGTCCCTTCGCGCGAGCGCGGGTCGTAGCCGACGACGAAGCGCGCCCAGCGGAGGCCCCTGAGAGGCACAACAGAACCGCTGGGCCGGCGCAGCGCCCGGCGCGGGCGGCGCCCGTGCGCCACCGACCCGACGAGCAGCACCCGCTGTTGCGCCGCCTCGTGCCAGTGGTGGGCGCGCTCGAGCGCCGCGTGGTCGACGGCGCGGTCGGCCAGCGCCCAGCCGCCGGCGCGGAGGGCGCTCTCGAGCCACGCCTCCAGGTACTGCTCGTGCCCGGGGAGGAGCGGGACGGCGCCGATCCCGATCGCGTCGAGCGAGCGCCAGAGGCGGCTCTCGCGGTAGGCGCCCGGCGCTTCCTCGCGGTAGGGGAAGAGGGCGGCCGCCTGGACGACCGTGTGCTTCGGGCGGGGGCCGGCCGGTCCCGGGCCGGAGCCCGCGGGCAGCAGCGCGTCCGGCGTCTGCCGCAGGACCGCCAGGATGGCGTCGCGGTAGCGGTGGAGCACGTCGATCGCGTCCGTGGGCGGGCCGGGCGAACCGTAGAGCCGGACGGCGTCGGGCGAGGCGTCGAGCCGGTACTTGGCGTCGAGCACGAGGTGGAGCGGCGGCCAGGCGGGCTCGTCCAGCGTGACGAGGAGGTCCGGGCGCTGCGCCAGGACCACGGGATCGCCGCCGATGGTGGGGTTGTACCGCACCGTCACCCTGCGGCCGTGGGCCATGTCGAACCCGAAGCTGTTCTCCCTCCCCCGCTCGAGAAGCACGTGGAGCCCCTGGCGACGGAGGGCGAAGAGGTGCCGGGTGGGGATGGGCCGGCCCGTCAACTTCGAGACCAGGCGCAGCACGGCCAGGAGCGCCCAGATCTCGTAGAGCTGGTCCAGCTCCTTGAGCGAGAGCCTGACCGGCCCGTCCTCCAGGCGGAGGCCCAGCGCCAGCACCATGCAGGCCTGGTAGGCCTCGCGGTAGCCGGGGGCTGTCAGCAGCTGGAGCGAGGCGAAGCCGGGCGGGGGCGCCCCCTGGGCGGCGGCCAGGGGCTCCAGCTGGCCGAGCCGGGCCGTGCGCTCCTCGAGCTCACGGAGCTTGCGGACGGTCTCCCGGTGGCGCGCCTCGCCACCCGGTCCCGGCTCGCCGCGCGAGGAAGCGAACCTCGCCTCCTCCTCCACGCGGAGCGTGGCCAGCCGCCTGCGGATCTGCGTCACCTGCGTCGCCAGCCAGCGGTGCTCGGGCGTGTCGAGGGTGAGGCGGGCCGCCTGGCTGAGCGGCCGCTCGCGCAGCCGGAGGCCGTCCGGCAGCGCGATCCAGCCGCCGGCGCCCGCGCCCTTCCTGGCCGAGGAGCGGACCGCGCCGTCGACGCGGCGGATCCGCTCGGCGCGGACGGGCTGGAGCTCGCGCACCAGCGCGCGGGCGGGGTGGCGCGCCACGTACCGGAGCCCCGTCTCCAGCTGCCCGGCCACAGAACCGAGGAGGCGGAGCCACTCCGCTTCCGTCGGTTGCCGGTCGCCGTGCACCGCCTCGCCCAGGCGGAACGTGGAGCGGAGGTACTCGAAGGCGAGGCCGATCAGCGTCTCCTGGACCTCGGCGAGAATCTGCTCGTAGTCGCTCTTGTAGTCGAGCTTCGTCGGGAAGACCTCGACGGTCACCTCCACCTCCGGCTGCCCGTCGACCAGGAAGCGGAAGGTGGCGAAGCCGGCCTGACTGCCGAAGTCGACGCCGCCGTGAAGAACGCGCCCGCCCTTCTCGCGCACCAGGCCGGCGACGAGCGCCGGGTCCCAGGCCTCGACGGTGACCGTGGAGCCCTCCGGCTTCGCCTCGGCGTAGAGCTGGTACTCCGTCTGCTCGTAGAGGCGCGGGCCGAGCGGGCTGGCCGGGTCGCCGGCCAGCTGCGGGGGCACGCCGGCGCGGACCAGCGACCCCTCCACGAAGCTCGCCCCGGGGCGGAGCAGCCGGAGCTCGGCCGTCCCGAACCCCTCCCGCTCCGCGCCCCCGCCCGTGAGGCCCCGCTTGGGCGCGGCCGGCCCCGACCAGCGGAAGGCGAGCTTGTCCGTGTCGAAAGCCAGGAGCGTCTCCATCCCGTCCTCCCCCGCCCGCCCTCAGAGCCAGAAGGAGGTGTAGGCCTCGCTCTGGAGGCGATCCAGCATCATGCAGAGGCGCTCCGCGGTGCGGGGGAAGAGGGCGCTCTCCCAGGGACGGGCTTCCTCGCCATGGTTCCACCGCGCGAGCAGCTCGTCGGCCGCCTGCTCGTCCGCATGCTCCGCCGCTTCGAGGCCGCGGACGGCCCACAGGAGGAGGCGCTGGAGCAGCCAGCGCACCGTGTTGCTTCCGCCCGCGATGCGCGGCAGGATCTTCATCTCCAGCGCCAGGTCGAGCGGATCGACGGGCTCGCCGGCGCGGTCGCGGAAGAGCTCGGCGATCTCCCGAGCGTGCAGGACGAAGAGCGCCACCTCGTCACGGACGCGGTAGGCGACCTGGAGCTGCGCCCTGCGCAGGAAGCGGTTGGCCTCCTCGAGCGCCCGCACGGCCCGCTCCACCGCCTCGACTTCGCCGTCGTCCAGCCCGCGCAGCTCGCTCAGCCGCGCCGCCCTCGGCCGCCAGGCGCTCGTCGGCCAGGGCTCGATCTCCGGAGCCTCGGGTGCAGCCGCTTCCTCGCCCTGCGCCCGCCAGCGCGCCAGCTCCACCTCGGAGAACTCGAGGGTGAAGGCGCGGTCGAGCACCTTCCGGCTGATGCTGAGGGTGCTCTCGTCCATGTTGACCGTGCCGACCAGCGCCAGGTTGGGAGGAAGCCCGACCTCCTTCCACCGCGCCGCCTCCCCCTCGAGCTCCAGCTCCTCGCCGAGCAGCGGGCCGCTCGCATACCCGCCCCCCGGCGCCGGCCGCCGCTCCTCCATGCGGCTCAGCACCTCGGCCAGGTAGTGCTCCACCCGGGCCAGGTTCATCTCGTCGAGGATGGCGACGTAGTGGTGCTCGGGGTCGGCGGCGGCGCGCCGCGCGAGGTCCAGGAGCCTCCCCGCGCGGAAGTTCCCGGAAAGGTCGAGGTAGCCGAGGAGCTCCGAGCTGTCCGTCCAGTCCGGCCGGACGGGGATGAGCCGCGCCTCGCCGCCGGTCCGCTCGGCGACCAGCTGCGGCAGCTTCGACTTGCCGGTGCCGGAGACGCCGGCGAGGATGACGAAGGGCTTGGTGCGGAGCGCGGCCAGGTAGGCGGCCAGCTGCCAGGGCTGGAAGAGGAAGCCCTCCCGCTCCAGAGCGGCCGCCAGCTGGCGGGCCTCCTCGGGCCAGTCGAAGCGATGCTCTCGAAACTCCTCCCCCGGCTCAAGCCGTTCACGGAGGCTCCCACGCTCGATTTCACCCGGAATGGCGGCCTCTCGTCGAAATCTGCTGATGTATCCGGGCACCACATGCTCATAAGCGCGCAGCACACGTTCCAAGTCGGCAGTCAGCTCGTCGTCCCCAGGAAGTTCTCCGCGCGCATACAACACCTCGGCCACGGAGCCTCTCTCATAGAGCCGGGCCATGTTGCCGTGACCCTTCAGCTCCATCGATTCCCTTTGAAACCTGCCAGCGCCCAGGAGCTCCTTTACCGGCGCCCATTCGCGAATCTCTCTAGCACGTCCGGCCAGCCAAGCCGAGGGCGATCCCTCTGCGGCCTTCTTTGCCTCCGTGGCACCCTGGTTGAGGCTCAAGTAAATACCCGTCATGTCTGCGCGAAAAAGGTAGACCACGTATAAGCCGCGTTGTGTGGTATTGCTGACCCGTGGATCCAGAATGGCAATCCAGGGGATGTCGGCCGCATTGCCCCGACCTACGCTGGCGCGGACAAGAAGCGATCGCTCTCGTATAAGAGGCAACTCGGCCAACTGGCTCCTGACCGCCTCCACGCTGATCCAAAGCGGATCGTCCTTCGTCGCGCGGTCCTTTCTGCGGCCACCGGCCTCAAAGCAAGCACTCAGCAGTTCTCGAAGCAGGCTCATTCGCCCCCAGTATGCAGTGTCTGAACGAAAACCAAACCAAACAGCAGTCAGCGCTTGCCAGGCTCGTTCTCGTCGCCGAAAAGCCGGTACTCTGCAGTACGCCTCGCCGGTTGGCTGCAGGGGCTCAGCATCTGACCTACTTGGGCAAGCCACGTATCAGCTTGTTTACGGCATCAAACAGAGGAGCGAGCTCCCCAGGGGGGTTCTGGACATCAACGCCCTCGATCGCCGCGGCCACCTTCCTGGGCTTATCGCGAGCATCCCTGCTGACACCGACGGCCGCTTCCAGGCTCGGCGAGATGACGCACACGACGTGATCCTGCCCGACTGCTGCCTTAATGCGCTCGTTCATCTCTTGCTCGGCCCGGTTTTCCTCCTCCTGCCTCTTTCGTTTTGCGGGATCCGCTATATCCTCCGTTGGCCATACGTCTTCATCATGTAATACGACAAACGGAATCTGAAGGGCCCGGCACACCCGAACCACGAGTTCAATCCCCGCCTTGCCACCACAGTCCACGACGGCGAACCCTTCAGCATCCGGATCAACCCCGAGCTTTTCGGCCACCATCAACGCCGCGATCCGATCCGCAAAGCCCTCCACCAGAAGTGCTCTGCTGGCGAAGAGCACCTCATTGCGAGCCGCGTCGAAACGGGTTCCCAGCTTGAGATTATCCCGTGCTTTCATGAGCTCATCTCGCTGCTCATCTTGGACGTATGTAACGTTCGTGCGACCTCCGCTCCGCCGAACCACTCGCAGGGCTTCGAAACGGTTCACATCAGCAAAGATGGATGAATGGGTCGAGTATATAACCTGGCACTGACCCTCCTCCGCCATCTCGCAGAGCAGGTGGTAGAAGTAACGCTGAGCTTGGGGATGCAAGTACATTTCCGGCTCCTCGATGACGATAGTGCCAAAGTCGCCGCCGAGTCGCCGAAACGCTTCGAAAATGCCGACTACCATGGCGCTTTGAATCCCAAGTCCAAGCTCCTCGCCTGGGACTACTAATCCGGACTCGCGATACTCCAGTCGGAGCGAGTTGAAAGGGTTGGCGGGGTCTGCAAATCCGAAGGCGATGTCCACGGACTGCGTTGTCTGCCGCCCTAGAAAGCCCAGCATCCGTTTGGCAGTCTCGGCGATCGTGTTTTCAATCTCTTTTACCTCCTCCGTGCGCAGGGTGTCCATCGCGGCTTCGTATTTCCGTTTGAAGTCATCCTGTTCCGTAAATTCCTTCCGAGCCTTTTGGAGGAGCCGCCCTAGGATCGAGCCGCGCACGCTGGGCAGATGCTGGGCCAGGCTACGCCGATGATCTACGAAAAGGATGCGAGCATGGTCGCGCAGATCTGTCCCTACCCTGAGCGGCGCGAACTGTGTTTTCTGACCTTTCTGCGGTTGACCGACCGCCACAATCGGCACATCGCCTTGTTCGTCGAGGGGATCGAGGTCCACGTGCAGGTCGCCCGCTTCGCCCCATTTTCCTGATCTCTTGTACGGTTTGCAGGTGAGCCGCAGCGCGGTGACCTCGCGCTCCGTGGAAAGTGTATCGCTGTGGACATAGGGCGGGTCGAACTCAACGTGTATCTCAATATCGCGGCTGGTCTCGAAGTTGGTGAAGTCCTCGGGGATGCGGAAGCTCCGCAGGCTCGGCCAAGCGTCACCCAGTACGAGGTTGAGAGCGCGCAGCAGCGAGGTCTTGCCGGATCCGTTCGGCCCGACAAAGGCCGTGAGGGGTGTCAGCGGTACGTCGACATCCTCAAGGCTGCGATAATTGCGCACGTACAGCCGAGTCAGGCGGGTCGGAGGTGCGGTGGGTGCTGGATCCGGCCTCTGAGGTTTCGGCGGCGCCATCATAACTCCCCCCGAAACGTCTTGTCCAAGGTTGCCTGTTCCATCCGCACTACTACGAATTCAACGGCGCCTTGGGCCTCCTTCAGCGCTCGGATGCGCTGCTGCACCGCCTCCAGGTGCGCCACGATGCCCTGCTGTTCCGCGAGGGGTGGGACGGAGATAGGGGCACATGCCAGAGAGCATCGAGTCGCGTTCTGGGCTGCCTGCTGCCTGTCGTATTGCTCGTGGCATACCTCACGAACCGCTGAGAGCGCAGAACTCCGGCGAGGAGGTCAGGCGAGAGGACATGTGCCCTCGGCCGTATGGAAAGCAATTCTGTCGACGCTATCCCCTTGAGGCTTGGCACCACTACCTTGTTCAAGTGCGGACGCAACTTCCCATGAAGAACCAATCCTGGCCTGAAGTTGATCGCTTGGCTCCTTATCTCTTCGCCGCTCAACCTGGCCGGCTGACGTTGATTCCACTGCCCCGGCTCTACCTGCTCCATACCGAGGTAGTCGAAGACCTCGTCCGTGGCATCACTGGGCCTCACGATCACGGCCTCGCGAGAGGCCACCTCCCCCAACCGCACCCACCGCCAGCCGGCGGGGAGGTCCTGGCCGGGGCTGGGGAAGATTTCGGCAAGGGTGGACTGCCAGAGGCGCTCGGCGTCTTCCATGGCCTCTTCGCGCAGGCGGCGCGCCTCCCGGACCCGCGCCATCAGCTCCTGCTCCTGCCACCGCCCACATGAAACCCAGAAGTTCCCGAGCCACCGCGACCAGCACCACCGGGCTCGGCTTGCCCCGCGCCACCAGCCGCCGGTACTTGCTCGAGAGGCGGAGCTGCGCCTTCCACGCGATC
>JAILZB010000176.1 GCA_023512725.1 Chloroflexota bacterium
CCTTCAAGGACACCCCCGATGGAGCTGGCCCCTTGCGCTACCAAGCCGTTCCTGACCGCTGCGAGCGCGTGGCAGCGCTGGCCATGCGCTTTGCTGCCCTCCGTCGGAAGCCCGCTGCCGAGAAACGGATCGCCTTCGTCCTGACGAACTCCACCCAGAAGGCAGTCAAGGTCGGGAATGCCGTCGGGCTGGATGCAGGGGCTTCGCTGCTTGCCCTGCTTACTGCCCTGCGCGAGGCTGGCTATACAGTGGGCGAGGTCCCCACCGACGCAGACGCCCTTCTGCACGAGCTGATCGACCGCGGGGCCTACGAAGGCCCGACCCTACGCCCCGACCAGCTGGTGCGAGCAGCCCACCTCCCAGCCGCGACCTACCGGCGTTGGCAGGCCGAACTCCCTCCCACCAGCCAGGCCCAGATGAACGAGCGCTGGGGCCCACCGCCCGGCGAAGCCTTGCTGACCCCGGCGGGCGACCTTGCGGTTCCCCACCTCCAGTTCGGGAATATCGTGGTGGCGCTCCAACCCACGCGCGGCTACGGCCTCGATCCGAACGCCATTTACCACCTGCCCGACCTGTCTCCGCCCCACTCCTACCATGCCTTCTACCGTTGGCTGCGGGATGAATTCCGGGCCGATGCGATTGTTCACCTGGGCAAGCACGGCACCCTGGAGTGGCTGCCCGGCAAGGGCGTCGGCCTCAGCGCGGCCTGCTTTCCCGATGCCTTCCTTGCCGACCTCCCGCTCTTCTACCCTTTCATCATCAACGACCCCGGCGAGGGCACCCAAGCCAAACGGCGCACCCACGCCGTGATCATTGACCACCTGATGCCACCGCTCACCCAGGCCGGTGCATACGGCGAACTTGCTGCCCTCGCCCAGCTGATCGACGAGTATTACCAGGTCGAGCAGACCGACCCGAGCAAGCTCCCCATCCTGCAGCAGCAGATCTGGCAGCTGATCAAGCAAGCTCACCTGGACTCCGACGTCCAGACCATTCTCAACTGGGACAGCACCACCCATGTCCACCCCTGGGAGCCGACCGTTACCGAGGACGGCACACCGGTCAGCCTGACGGAGATGCGGGGGAAGGACTTTGCGCACCTGCTCGAGAACATTGACGGCTACCTCTGTGAACTGACGGGGGCTCAGATCCGGGGTGGGTTGCACGTCCTCGGGCGCGTGCCCGCCGGTGAGGAGCTGGTCGACCTGCTCGTGCAGCTGGTCCGCCTGCCAAACCTGAACGCCCCAAGCTTGCCGGCAGCCGTTGCCGCCTCCCTTGGGTACCAGCTCGAGGCGCTTCTGGAAGCGCCAGGGAAGCGGCTGGAGCGGGTCCGGCAGGGAGGGCCGATCACGGCTTCCGATGCCCTTGAGCGGATCGACGCCATCGCCCGCGCTCTGCTCGCTGACCTTGCTGCAGCAGCGTTTCAGCCCTCGGCAGTCCCCGCGGTCGTGGCACGGCACCTCGGCCCGAGCGCTGTCCCGGAGGTCGCCGCGGTGCTCCAGTTCGTCTGCACTGACCTCCTACCCAGGCTCCAGCGGGCGGAGGATGAGCTCACCAACTTGCTGCGGGCGCTCGACGGCCGCTTCGTTCCCCCCGGCCCGAGCGGTGCACCTTCGCGGGGTATGGTCCACGTCCTGCCCACTGGCCGCAACTTCTTCGCCATCGACCCGCGCGCGCTCCCGAGCCAGGCCGCCTGGCAGGTTGGCAGTCAGCTCGCCCGGGAGCTGCTCGAGCGCTACCTCGCCGAGGAAGGGCGGTACCCCGAGCAGGTTGGCATCTCGGTCTGGGGGACGAGCGCTATCCGCACCCAGGGGGACGATATCGCCCAGGTGTTCGCGCTGCTTGGCGTGCGTCCCATCTGGCAGCCGGAGAGCCGCCGCCTGATCGGGGTCACTCCTGTCCCCCTTGCGGAGCTGGGGCGTCCCCGGATCGATGTGGTGCTTCGCATCTCCGGGTTCTTCCGCGATGCCTTCCCGCACCTCATCGCGCTGGTCGATGAGGCGATCCAACTGGTTGCCGGGCTAGAGGAGCCACTGGACCAGAACTACGTTCGCCGACACATCTTGGCGGAGGAGGAGCGGCGGCGCGCTGCTGGCGAGCCAACCGAGCCGGCACGGTACCGCATCTTTGGTGCCAAGCCGGGCACCTATGGGGCCGGGCTGCTGCCCCTTATCGACGCCCAGAACTGGCAAAGCGAAGCCGACCTGGCGGCGGTCTACGTGGAATGGGGCGGCTATGCCTACACCGCCGATCGCTACGGGGTCGACGCGCGAGCGGAGTTCCAGCGTGCCCTGGCCGGGGTCGAAGTTGCAGTCAAGAACCAGGACAACCGCGAGCATGACCTCTTCGATAGCGACGACTACTTCCAGTTCCACGGCGGCATGGTCGCCGTGATCCGCGCCCTCACGGGCCGACGACCGAAGGTCTATTTTGGCGATAGTAGCAACCCAGCCCGCCCGCGCGTGCGCGACCTCGCGGAAGAGGCCAAGCGGGTCTTCCGCAGCCGCGTCGTCAACCCGAAGTGGATCCGGGCGATGGAGAAGCATGGCTTCAAGGGTGCGCTCGAGCTGGCCGCTACGGTCGACTACCTCTTTGGCTACGATGCCACCGCCGACGTACTGGAAGACTGGATGTACGAGCGGCTCGCCGCGGCGTACCTCCTCGACCGCGAGACCCGCGCCTTCCTTGAACGCACCAACCCCTGGGCTCTTCAGGGGATCGCAGAGCGCTTGCTCGAAGCGGCCCAACGCGGCCTCTGGGAGCAGCCCAACCCCGAGACCCTCGCTGCCCTCCGCGCGATCGCCCTGGCAGCCGATGCCACCCTCGAAGCACGCAGCGAGTGATCGACCAACGGTCCCTCCTCCTGGTTGACAGGGAGCCGAGCGCTGCGTACCCTGGGCCTTCGTATCGTCTACAAAATCCAGAGCTGCCCGGTCCTCGAAAGGAGGCTCAGCATGGACGTTGCTCTCGCCCGCCTGGCACGCCTTGCCTTCGTCGCCCTGCTTCCCCTGCCCGGAACCCTTCCACCCACGGCTCCGCCGCTCCGCGCTGGCGCGGCGGTGATCGAGTGTGCTGCCCTCACAAGCTACGACTTCAGCGCCTTGCCTGAGGCTCCCACTCGGATCCTTTCGGCAACCCTGCAGCCAGCAAGCGAGGGGTTCTCGGAATACTGCAGTGTAAAGGGGTATGTAGCATCCCAGGTCCAATTCGAAATCCGACTACCAACCCGCGACTGGAATGGGAAGTACTTCCAGGCCGGCTGTGGCGGCTTCTGCGGCTCCATCCCGATCGGTGCGTGCGACGAAGCCCTTCGGCGAGGCTATGCTGTGGCTGCTGAGAACAGCGGTCATGTTGGCGGCATCACCGATGCGCTCTGGGCGCTCGATAGCCCGGCGCTGGAGATCGACTGGGGATTTCGCTCCGTCCATGTGGTGGCGGTGGCAGCCAAAGCCGTAATCGCACGCTTCTACGGGCAACCAGCGCGCTTCGCTTACTTCCAAGGGTGCTCTACTGGTGGCCGCCAGGGGCTGATGGAAGCCCAGCGCTTCCCTGACGACTTCGATGGCATCATCGCGGGGGCGCCGGCCAACCGCCAAAACTTTCTTGCCCCGCTTGCCCAGGCCTATCTCGAACGCGTCAATCGCGACGCTACCCGTCGCGTCATCCTCGGCACCGAGAAACTCCCGCTCATCAGTGCTGCCGTCTACGCTGCTTGCGACGGCCTTGATGGCCTGGTCGATGGCCAGATCGATGACCCCCGCCAGTGCCCGTTCAATCCGGAGGTGCTGCGCTGCCCCGATGGTCTCCCTGGGGCTACCTGTCTCTCGAGCGCCCAAGTCGAAGTGCTCCACCGTTTCTACGACAGTCCCCGCGATAGCCGCGGGAATGCCCTCTATCCTGGTGGCCTGCCGCGCGGCTCGGAAGTGGGATGGGGGCTGGGGAACCTCGTCATCGGTACCGATGAGCGGCTGTCTGGTGCCGGGACCTTCGCCAACCAAGTCCTCAAGTACCTCGCTTTTCGCAAAGACCCGCCGCCCGACTACGACCTGTACCAGTTTGACTTCGATACTGACCCACCGCGGTTGCGCGAGATGGCCCAGGTCTACAATGCCGACGACCCCAATCTCGCGGCTTTCCGCGGCCGGGGCGGCCGGCTGATCCTCTGGCACGGCTGGGCCGATCCCCTGATCACTCCCTACGGCACCCTGGCCTACTACGAGGACGTTGTTCGCGCGATGGGAGGGAGTGAAGCCACCCGCAGCTGGCTCCGGCTGTTCCTACTGCCGGGGGTTTACCATTGTGGCGGCGGCCCTGGCCCCGACCGTGTGGACTGGCTGACGGCCCTCGAACGCTGGGTGGAGGTGGGTGAGGCACCGGAGCGCCTGGTCGCAAGCCGTCTCAGTGGTGGCGCCATAACCCGTACTCGCCCGGTCTTTCCCTACCCCCTGGTTGCTCGCTATCAGGGAACTGGCAGCATCGATGAAGAAGGGAACTTCGTTCCTGTTCTCCCTCCCTGAGGGAGGCTGAACTCCCCCTCTGGCGCGGGCCGCTGCTGCCCCCACACCCCGGGCAGCATGCGCTCGACCTGCTTAAACTTCTCGGGAGGGAGCAGGTTGGTGGAGGTCTTCGATATCTCGCGGCCGCTCGGCCTGCACACGCCGGTCTACCCAGGCGACCCACCCGTCCAGCTGACCCGCCTGCACGACCTCAAACGGGGCGCCCCCTACCCCCTCACCGCCGTGGCCCTGAGCGTGCACGCGGCCACCACCCACGTGGACGCACTAGCCCATTTCCTGGCCGATGGCATTGGCGCGGAGGGGCTGCCGTGGGAGGCGCTCCTCGGCCCGGCGATCGTGGTCGACGTCAGGACGGCTCCCGCCGACCTCGATGCGGCTGCCGTTGCCGCCCTTGCCCCGCCCCCCGCCAGCCAGCGCGTGTTGTTCAAAACCCAGGCTGAGGGGCGCCCTCGCTCGGGCGACACCTGGTCGCCCACGTTGCTCCCAGAAGCGGCCGCTTGGCTGGTAGCACAGGGCATCCGCCTGGTCGGGATCGACACCCTCTCCGGTGCCCCGGCTGCCGACCCTGCGCCAACCCACCGCGTGCTCCTGGCAGCGGGGGTAGTCATTCTCGAAGGGCTTGACCTGAGCTGCGCGACCCCGGGGCGCTACCTGCTCCTCTTCCTGCCGCTCCTTCTTCCGGGAGCTGATGGCGCTCTTGCCCCAGCAATTCTCGTGCGGGATCTCCCCCAATGACGAGCTTCAGGATGGACCCCTCTCTCGACCCCGAGCGCCAGCGTCTCGCCGAAGACCGCGCGGGCATTGCCGACTGGCGACGCTGGGGACCCTACCTCGCCGAGCGCCAGTGGGGCACCGTCCGGGAAGACTACTCTGCCGAAGGCGACCCCTGGACCGCTTTCCCGCATGATCACGCCCGCTCGCGAGCCTATCGCTGGGGCGAGGATGGCCTGCTCGGCATCGCCGACCGCGAGCAGCGGCTCTGCTTCGCCCTCGCCCTCTGGAACGAGCGCGATCCCATCCTTAAGGAGCGCCTCTTCGGGCTGACCAACCACGAAGGCAACCACGGCGAAGACGTCAAGGAGTGCTACTGGTACCTCGATGCCACTCCAACCGCCTCGTACCTCAAGGCGCTCTACCGCTACCCTCAGCGCGCCTTTCCCTACGCGGACCTAGTCGTTACCAACCAGGCGCGCAGCCGGTTCGACCCGGAGTACGAACTGCTCGATACCGGCATCTTCGCCGATAACCGGTTCTGGGACGTCCTGGTGGAATATGCCAAGGCAACGCCCGATGACCTCGTGATCCGACTGACGGTGACCAACCACGGCCCGGAGGAAGCACCGCTGCATCTCCTGCCCACCCTCTGGTTCCGCAATACCTGGTCCTGGGGGCGTCACTCCGAGCGCCCGGGCCTAGCCGCCGTGACTGACCCCGACGGCGACCGCTGGCACCTCATTCACGCGCATCACGCCGAGCTGGGCAGCTACTGGCTCGCCTGGGAAGGGAACCCCGCGCTGCTCTTCACCGAGAACGAGACGAACTTCGAGCGGCTCTACGGAGTGCCCAACCGTAGCCGCTACGTCAAGGATGGCATTCACCGAGTGGTCATCGCGGGCGAGCGGTCGGCGGTCAATCCGGCGCTGGTCGGCACTAAGGCGAGCTTGCACTATCGCCTGACCGTTCCGCCCGGGGTGAGCGCAAGCTTACTCCTGCGCCTTGGTAACCTTCCCCACGAGGACCCGTTCGCCGATGCCGCCGCTATCCTCAGCGCTCGTGCCAGTGAGGCGGACCGCTTCTACGCTCCTCTCGCGGCGGCCACTGCCGATCAGCGCCAGATCCAGCGCCAGGCTTTCGCCGGGCTCATCTGGAACCAGCAGACCTACTACTACGTCGTGGAGTACTGGCTCACGGGCGACCCCGCCTTTCCACCTCCGCCAGCCAGTCGGTGGCGGGGGCGCAACGCCGACTGGAAGACCCTCTGGGCCCACGACGTGCTCTCCGTGCCCGATAGCTGGGAGTTCCCCTGGTTCGCTGCCTGGGACCTCGCCTTTCAGTGCGTTGCCTACGCCCTGATCGACCCGGAGTTTGCAAAGGAGCAGCTGCTCCTCCTGGTGCGGGAATGGTACCAGCACCCCAATGGCCAGCTCCCTTCCTCGGAATGGTCGTTCAGCGACGCGCACCCACCCGTCCACGCCTGGGCCGCCTATCGCGTCTATCAGATCGAACGGCGGCTGACCGGCCGGCGCGACCGCCTCTTCCTAAAGCGGGTCTTTCAGAAGCTGCTGCTTACCTTCACCTGGTGGGTCAACCGCAAGGACCTCCAGGGCCGGAACATCTTTCAGGGGGGCTTCCTCGGCCTGGATAACATCGGCGTCTTCGACCGGAGCGCTCCTCTCCCGACGGGTGAAGTGCTCGAGCAAGCAGATGGCACCGCCTGGATGGGGTTCTTCTGCCTCTCACTCCTCAGCATCGCCCTTGAGCTCGCGCGCGAGGACAGCGCTTACGAGGATGCCGCGACCAAGTTCTGCGAACACTTCCTGTACATCGCGGGCGCCCTCAACAACCTGGGAGGCCTCAGCTGTGGCCTGTGGGACGAGGAGGATGGGTTCTATTACGACGTCCTGAGCTTGCCGGATGGCCCTTCGCTTTGCCTCAAGGTCCGCTCCCTGGTCGGGCTGACGCCCCTCTTGGCCGTGACCACCCTTGAGCCGTCATTCCTGGCTACCCTGCCCAACTTCGCCCGCCGGCTGGACTGGTTTCTCCGCCACCGCCCGGAGCTGGCAGCCCTCGTCTCGCGATGGGAAGTGCCGGGCGTTGGCGAGCGGCGCCTGTTTTCCCTCGTGCACGGTGAGCGCTTGAAGCGGCTGCTCTCCCGCCTGCTCGACCCGAACGAATTCCTCAGCGACTACGGCATTCGCTCCCTCAGTAAGGCCCATGCCCAGCAGCCGTATCGCCTCACCCTCGATGGCACCACCTACGAGGTCAGCTACTGGCCGGGCGAAGCTCAGGGTGGGCTCTTTGGCGGCAATTCTAACTGGCGCGGGCCAGTCTG
>JAILZB010000177.1 GCA_023512725.1 Chloroflexota bacterium
AGCTCGGATGGGCTAAGGATCTGCCGAATGCCGGTAGTGACTGCAACGACGGCGTGCTGGGGGTCGCGGCCGGTGGCGAAGGCATTGGGGGAAGGAGAATCGATCACGGCGAGCCGCGGCATCGGCAGGCCTGCCCGCGCTGCCAACCGGCGCACCAGAGCAAACAGCTCCGGATCGTCCGCTTCGTCGATCTCCTGGGCGCCCGCCAGTCGGAGGGTGATCCGGTCGGAGAACCAGTACGCCCCGAAGTTCATGGCAAGCGCCAGGATGAAGGCAACCAGCATGCCCGAGACCCCACCGACCAGTCGCCCGACCAGGATGAGCAGGCCAGTCAGCAGGGCTAGGAGCAGCACAGTCTTCAGGTTATTCATAGGTCCCTCCTCGCGCGTGTCGACCGCTCTCTCTAAGGATACAAAACTTTGCGCTGAGCGAAGCGCTTCCTCTGTTAGAGTTGTGAGAGACCAGCAGGAGGATAGTCGTTGCGCTTGCAACGATCTTCTCGGCGCGTGTACGCTACAATGGCAGGGGGCCACCCAAACGGGACCCGGCGTGAGGAGAAGCTGTGGCTGAGAACCTGATTGAAGTAACTGACCGCACCTTCGAGAATGAGGTGCTGCAGAGTGAGCTGCCGGTGCTGGTAGATTTCTGGGCGCCGTGGTGCGGGCCCTGCCGGATGATCGCGCCGGCAGTCGAGCAGCTGGCCGTGGAGTACCAGGGGAGGGTGCGCTTCGCCAAGCTGAACACCGACGATAGTCCCGAGACGCCTGGCAAGCTGGGGATTATGGGGATCCCCACGTTGATCCTGTTCAAGGGCGGGGTTGAGGCGAAGCGGATGGTTGGCGCGTTGCCCAAGCAGCGGATCAAGAACGCCATCGACGAGGTCCTGGGCTAGCGGGCGCGGCTCATTCCTCGAAGCGGACCTGGACCGTCATTCCCCAGCGCAGCCGCGGGTCGGTGCGGTCAAGGTCGATCACGGTGGGGTAGGTGATCTCGCCGCTGGCATTGGGTTGACCGCGGAGGGCAATTGAACGCACCACTCCCCGGGCCACGAGGCCATCGATCGCCTCGAAGGAGAGGGTAGCGCGCTGACCGACCGCAATGCGGGCGACGCCGTACTCGTTCAGGTCGGTCGTTTCGACCACCAGGCGGCTGAGGTCGCCGATCACCACCGCTGGCTGCCCAGCGAGCACGGTCTCGCCGCGCCGGGGCAGGATCTGGGCGACTGTCCCGCGGAAGGGAGCGACCAGGCTCACCGTTCCGACTTCGCTTTCCAGGCGGAGCAGCTCCTGCCGCTCGCCGATCTCCTGCCCCTCGCGGACGAGGATCTCGCTCACGCGCCCGGGAACGCTCGGGGAGACATTCGCCCAGGTCGCCGGCACGAGGCGGCCGCGCGCTTCTCCTGCCACTGGTGTGCTCGGGCTGCTGAGGGGTGGGGGTGCTGAGGGAGTGGGCTGCAAGCGGTTCAGGAGGGCGAGGATGGCGAGAAGGAGCACAACAGCGGCCAGGCCGAGGGCGAGCAGGCGGCGCGGAACGGGTCGACGATGGGGGAGGGCATGGTTCGTCATTGGGTAAGCTCGCGGAGGATGCGGCCATCGCGCAGCTCGATGATCCGGGCGGCTGCGTGTGCCATCTCCGGGTCGTGAGTCACTACGACGAGGGTATGCCCCGCCGCATTCAGCTGCTGGAAGATGCGGATGATCTGCTGCTTGTCTTCGCTGTGGAGCTGACCGGTGGGTTCATCGGCCAGCAGCACCCGCGGCTGATTGGCCAGCGCCCGACAGACCGCGACCCGCTGGCGTTCGCCGCCCGAGAGGCGGCTCGGGAGAAAGTGGAGCCGATGGCCCAGCCCGACTGACTCCAGCAGCCGGCATGCTCGCTCCCAGCGGGCGGCCACGGGCCAGCCAGCCGCTTCCAGGGGCAGCGCCACGTTCTCGACCGCTGAGAACGCGCCGACGAGGTGGAAGCGCTGAAACACGAAGCCGAGCGCTTGCAACCGCAGCCGCGCGCGCTCGCTGGCCGAGAGGTGGGTCACGTCACGGCCTTCCAGGATGACCTGGCCGCTGGTGGGAACATCGAGCAGGCCGAGCAAGTTCAGGAGGGTACTCTTGCCCGAGCCCGATGGGCCGAGGACGGCGACGAACTCTCCCCGTTCGATCCGCAGGCTGACCCGGTCGAGGGCGGTCACGGTCACCTCGCCGAGGCGATACTGACGAGTTGCCTCGCGCAGTTCAAGCATCAGGCCTCCCGGAGGGCGTCGGCGGGCTGGAGCGCGAGCGCCCGTCGGGCCGGGAGCAAGCCAGCGACCGCTCCCAGCACCACCGCGATCACGCCGATCTGGGCCAGCATGACGGGTTCGAAGATGGCAATCCGCTCGACCTGGGCGATCGGTGCGAAGGAACTGTTCAGCAGTTCGCCAATACCGATCCCCAGCAGGGTACCGAGGATAGCGGCAACCACCGAGATGACGAGGCCCTCGCCAAGGACGAGACTCAGGATGGTGGGGCGGGGAACACCAATGGCCAGCATGGTAGCGAACTCGGTGCGACGCTCGTTGACCGAGCTGCCCAGGACACTAGCGATGAACAAGCCAGCAACGCCAAGGGCGAGGGCCGAGAAGAGGACGTAGACTACCAGGCGGCTGTTGGCGAGTTGTAGGACGGACGCGATTGCTTCTTCCCGGGTGAGCACCTGAAGGTCACGCCCCTGGCGGAGGCGCTCCTGGGTCAGGCGGGGGTCGGTCGAGTCGATGAGCACCAGGTTGACGATGTCACGGCTACGGGCGAGTTCGCGCGCGGTGTCAAAGTCGAGGTAAGCGTACCCGTTGGCACCGAAGCCCAGGCCCCGCACGTACCCTACCCCCACCACCTGGAAGCGCCGACCGTTCAGGGTTACGCGGTCGCCCACGCCGAGGCGTTTCGTCGTGGCCAAGCTCGGGCCAAGAACAAGCTCGTTGCTTGCGCGCACCCAGCGGCCAGCACGCAGCATAAGGCTGCCCGGGACGCGGGCAGGGTCGCCGAAGACGCCGACGGCAGTCCAGGGTTCACCGTCCGGTCGGCCGTTAGGTAGCCGCTCGCGCTCCCGATTGACGGCGGTCAGCACGAAGCCGATCACGCCCTGGACTTCGGGAAACGAGCGTGCTCGGCTCAGGAAGAGCCGGCCATCCTCGATCTCGCCGAACCGTTCGCCCGGGAGGATCGGTGCGAGCACACCGCCGCGCATAAGGACATAAAGGTCTATGGCGGTCTCGGTGTAGTCGCTCGTGAAGACGTATGTCCCGCCAGCCGAGAGCTCAAGAAAAGCGACTACCACGGCGAGAGCCAGCGAGAGCCCGGCGGTTGCGCCGACCACCTTCTTCCAGCGACGGAGCAGGCTACGTAGGGCGAGCGGCAGGCGGAAGCCAGGCGGGATGGCCGGAGTGGGAGGTGCCAGCGGCGCCGTCTGGAGGGCCATCGGCTCGAGTATACACCCGGGGTGAGAGCTCTTTCAGTCAAGCGCCCTAGCGTGGGAATAGGAGCCAGATCGTGAGCACCATCACCACCACGACGATAGCGGCGAGCACCAGGGGCCAGCGGGCGTGGCGTGAGGGTGGGGGAGCGAGTTCTTCCTCCTCGTCTGGCTCGTCTGAGGGCTCGAGGGGAGGAGCTGAGCGCTGGTAGGCGGCAAGGTGGGGTGGGAGGCGGACGCCGAAGAAGGAAGTCTGGATCACTTCTTCAACCATGGTGCGCAGGGTGGCGACCTGCTTGTAGGTGGGGTCGAGCCCGGCGACTTCGTCGAGAGTGCGCTTGGCCTCGGTCCAGCGGCTCTCGCGGATCAGCTTCAGGGCAGCCTGGTAACGGGCTTCAAGGGCGGGCTGCTCGGGCGTGGCCCCGCTGGCGGTTGGCTCCACTGCTCCCTTCCGTTCGCTGAGCGCTGCCGCGGGAGTGTAGCATCCCTCAACGGGCAATGCGAAAGCTGGCAAGCATTTCCTCGAAGTTGGCAAGCAGGGCGGGGAATGAGGCAGGATTGGCGGAAAGGAAGATGAAGTAGCCGAAGTTGGTGGTAGCATCGCGCACCAGCACCAGCTCGACCAGCGTCTCCTCGTTCTGGCTGTTCACCAGGCGTAGCTGGGCCCGACGGCCGCTCTGACCGCTCAGGGTGACCGACCGTTCGTTCCGCACCTCGATGCTGGCGTTATTGGTGCGGGCACTCTCCAGCACCTGGCGGTACCATTCCTCGAGCGGGGGCACGTTGGCAGCGACCTGGAACTGGACGAAGTCGTCGTAGGGCGTTGGAGGGGCCAGGAGGATCGGCTCAGCGGGTGCACCTTCGGGGTCGATGAACCACGTGTTGGGGTAGCGGAACTGATACGGCACCGCCGAGTCGCGGAACTCGGTCCACCCGCGCACTTCGCCCGGGCGGGGCCACTGACCGACCACAACCGAAAGGGTCTGGCGGGTTGGACCGGTTGGCGCCGGGCGGAGGACAGTCAACAAAAGGGTATCGCCCGGGCGCAGCCGGCGGACCGCGGTGCTGACACCATCGAGCGTGGCAACTGGCTGGCCGTCGACCTGGATGATCACGTCGAAGAGGGTCAGCCCAGCCCGGTCGGCCGGGCTGGTCGGGTAGACGCGGTCGACGAGGACACCCTCGGTCGATGGGAGTTGGAGCACCTGGGCGACCTGGGGGGTAAGTGCGCGCATGCGGATGCCGATCCAGGGTTGGCCGGTGCCGGGGAGAGTACCGCTCAGCTGGGACCGGAGGGCAAGGCCGGTCGCAAAGGGAGTGACCAGGCAGAGGAGGACGAACAGCACTCCCGCCGGGATGATCAGCTTCAGCGAGCAACTAGGCGGTCGGGGCACCGGGGTTCCTCCTGGCCTGCCGCCGAATTGTCCCCGAAGCGCGCGCCCAGCGCAACTGGGGCCCCGCTCAGTCGCTGAAGAACGAACTGACCGCGAGGGCCCAGCTGCGCGGCCGCTCGTACATCGGCCAGGAGGTCGCCCCAGCGACTAGGCGAACGGACGGTCGCAGGTGGGCAGCCGCGTCCAGGACAAGGTCGCGGTGGGCGAGGAAGTGGTCACCGGTGGTCCAGACGAAGCGGGTCGGGACCTGGAGCTGGCGCAGGTCGGCCAGAAAGTCGTAGCGCGCGAGCGCCTGATGCCCTTCGGCCGAGCGGGGGCCGGCGCGGTACATATCGAAGCTCATCCGCAGCCGCATCACCTGGAATCGCTGGGGCGTGACCTGCGGCCGGGGCTGCCACTGCTCGAGCGGTGGCAGGGGCGAGGAGCCATCGGGACGGTACCAGCTGGCGGTGGCGCGGGCCATTCGCTCCTTGCCGGCTTCGTCGAGGAAGGGGAGTTTCGAGAGAACTAGGCGCTCGACCCGCTCGGGGTGGGTAACACTGTAGTGGAGGGCTGCCGCCGCGTGGGAGGCGTGACCGATCAGGCCAAAGCGCGTCAGGCCGAGCGCGTCGACGAAGGCCGCCAGCGCTGCAGCGTACCCTGCCACCGCGAGCGGCTGGGGAGCAGGCGGCGTGCCACCGCACCCGGGGAGGTCCAGGGCGTAGACGCGCAGCTCTGCTGCGGCCAGGTGAGGCAGCACACTCACCCAGGCGAGCGAGGAGAGGGGAACAGCGTGGAGCAGGACGACGGGGGGTGCGGTCTCGGCTCCCACCTGGCGGTAGCACATCCCTCCCAGCGTCGTCTGGACGAGCCAGGCGGGAATGCCCCCGTCCAGCCGCTCATCGAGGGGCTCAGTATCGTCGCCCGGCAGCGCAATGACCTGCTCATCGACCAGCTCAGTTCCTGCCACCACTGACCTCCTTGCTCCTGCAGGACGTTGCAGCTTTGGAGAAACTTTACACGACCGGAGCGAAAAGGGGGCGGTGGTGGAAAAAAGCGCCGGGGGCGAGGTGACTCGCCCCCGGCGGGGGCGCCTCCTCCGAGCGACTGAGCGCGTGCCCTCGCCGCTGGCTCCCGAGGAGTGCGGGCGGTAGTTCGGGAGCCGGCGGCCGGTGGACCCGATTCCGGCCTGGCGCCGAGTGGCGCGCTCACCCTCTTGGAGGCGTCTCTCTTAATAACGGGTGGACCCGCCGGGTGGTAGCACTTAGCGTGCTGAGAGCAAGCAATTTGCCCGGCGGCGGGCGAGCGCCTCGGCCCAGCGCTGGGCACGGCGCCCCTCGGTGAGGACCACCTGGACCGCCTCAAGCGGGGTGGGGAGGGTAGGCTGGGTGCTCCCGAGCAGCTCGCGGACCAGCTCGCGCGCATCGAGGGCGAGGGCAGCGCGCAGGTGGAGGGCGGCGCGTTCTCGGCCAGTAGCAGCCTCAAGCAGCCGCAGCCAGGTGCGCAGGCAGGGGCTCGGTGGGGCGGCGCCCAGGGAGACCTCGAGGGCCAGCAGCGCGATGAGGGCGGGGGGCAGGCCGCTGGGGGCGAGCAAGTCGCACACCCACTCGAAGTCGAACAGGGCAGCGGGGGGCGCCTCCCGCTGGAGCGAGCGGCGGATGCTCGTGGCAACGTCGGGATGGCGGCTCATCCTTCCTCGGCGGCGCGGAGACGGCTCTCGCCCTCCTCAGGAGTGGAGGTGCTCAGCCGGACCGGGACACTGCGCAGGGCACGGACCTCGCGTTCGAGCTGGTCGAGCAGCTCGGGGTGGGCCTTCAGGTACTCCCGCGTCGCCTCTCGCCCCTGCCCCAGCCGCTGCTCCCCATAGCTGTAGAAGCTCCCACTCTTCTTCACCACCCCCAGCTCTACCGCCAGGTCCAGCACATCCCCTTCCCGACTGATCCCACTCCCAAACAGAATGTCGAACTCTGCCTGCCGGAACGGCGGCGCCACCTTGTTCTTCACCACCTTCACCTTCACCCGGCTGCCTACCTGCTCACTGCCCACCTTCAGCGTCTCCACCCGCCGGATCTCCAGCCGCACACTGGCATAGAACTTCAATGCCCGCCCCCCCGGCGTCACCTCGGGGTTGCCAAACAGCACCCCCACCTTCTCGCGCAGCTGGTTGATGAAAATCACCACCGCCCGGCTGCGGGCAATTGCGGCGGTCAGCTTGCGCAGAGCCTGGCTCATCAAGCGGGCTTGCAGCCCTACGTGGGCATCGCCCATCTCTCCTTCCAGTTCGGCCCGGGGGGCGAGGGCGGCCACGCTGTCGATCACCAGCACGTCGATGGCATTGGAGCGGACGAGGATTTCCGCCGTTTCCATGGCCTGCTCGGCGCTATCGGGCTGGCTGATGAGGAGGTTGGCGATGTCCACCCCGAGGGCGGCGCAGTACTGGGGGTCGAGGGCATGCTCGACGTCGAGGTAGGCGGCGGTGCCACCCTGGCGCTGGGCGTTGGCGACGACCTGGAGGGCGAGGGTGGTCTTGCCGCTACTCTCGGGGCCGAAGATTTCGATGATGCGGCCGCGGGGGAGGCCGCCGACGCCGAGGGCGAGGTCGAGGGAGAGGGCGCCGGTGGGGATGGCATCGGTGTCGACGGTGGTCAGCTCTCCCAGGCGCATGATCGCCCCCTTGCCGTAGGCCTTTTCGATCTGGGAGA
>JAILZB010000178.1 GCA_023512725.1 Chloroflexota bacterium
TCTGCCACGGCCGCCGGAGAACCCACCGGCGCGGCCACCCGGTGAGCAGCCCAATCTGCCACGGCCGCCGGAGAACCGAGGTCCCGAGCCCCGGCCGCCCGATGGCCCGACACTGCCCAGACCCAGTGGTCCCGGTGGGCGCCGCTAGGAGCAACTGAGCCCTCGCCTGCCTCTGGCCGACCCAGGCGGTACAATTGCCAGCGATGCTCTCCCCGAGCGGTCCTGCTCTCGCACCGCCTCCTGCTCCCTCCGAGCACGTCGGCCGGCCCTCGCCCTGGCACTCGCCAGACTACCGACTGCTCCTGGTCGGTACCTTCCTTGCCGTCCTCGGCATGTGGGTGCAGCAGATTGGCCAGGGCTGGTACGTCCTGCAGCTCACCGGCTCCGCGTTCGATCTCTCCCTGGTGCAGGCGGTCTCAGCTGTGCCGATGCTGGTCTTCGGCCTGCTCGGTGGTGTGGTTGCCGACCGCCTCGACCGGCGGACACTCATCATCGTCACCCGTTCGCTGATCGCCGCCCTCTCGTTCCTGCTCGGTGTCCTCATGCTGGTGGGGTGGGCGCCGCTTGCAGTGGTGTTGCTCGTTACGGGCCTGGCAGGCATCGTCTGGGCGTTCGACCTCCCCGCCCGCCAGGCCATGGTGCCCCAGCTGGTCCACCCGCGAGCACGCACCGCCGCTATCGCCTGGGTCTCCACCGCCCTCAACGCCGGGCGGATCCTGGGGCCTGCCCTGGGCGGGATCGCGCTTGGCTTCATTGGCGCCGCGGGCTGCGTCCTTGTCAGTGCGCTCGGCTATGTGGGGATGGTGATGCTTGCTGCCCGCATCCGCCCCCTCCCGCCCCAGCGACGGGAGCAGCGCGACCTTGCCCGCGACCTGATGGTGGGCCTCCGCTACTGCCTTGCGCAGCCCACCGTCCTCGGCCTGCTGCTGCTCGCGGCGGCGATGATCGTGTTCTGGCAGGCCCACGTGGTGCTGCTGCCCGTCTTTGCGCGCGATGTGCTCGCCGCGGGCGCTTCCGGCTACGGCCTGCTCTCCGCTGCCAGCGGGGTAGGCGCCCTCGCTGGCACCCTGAGCATTGCCCTTGCCCCCGCCCGCCGCCAAGGGGCCGCTATGGCCGTCCTCGCCGTGAGCGCGGGAGGTGGGCTGCTCCTCTGGGCACAGGTGACCAATTTCTTCCTTTCGCTGGTGCTCCTGGTTCTTGCCACCGCCTGCGGAATGGCCACCAGCACCCTGACTACTAGCATGCTACAGCGCATTACTCCCGACCACCTGCAGGGGCGCGTGATGAGCGTCGCCCTCCTGACCTGGGGAGCTTCACCGGTTGGACTACTCCTTGCGGGCGCGCTGGCCGACCTGGGGGGCGCTCCTTTCTCCGTGATGGTCACGAGCAGCCTCGCGCTCGCTGCCAGCGTGGGCGTACTCCTGCTCGTCCCCGGGGTCCGACGGCTATGAAGGTCGATGTGGCGGTGGTAGGGGCGGGACCAGCAGGCGCAACGACGGCTCTCCTCCTTGCCCGTGCCGGCTGGCAGGTCCTCCTGCTCGAACGCGAGCGCCTGCCTCGCTACAAGGTCTGCGGCGGTGGGGTCACCCGCAAAGCGCTCGTGGCGCTACCCTGCGACGTCGGCGACGTCCTCGAATGTGCCCCGACCCGTGCCCGCGTGACGGTGCGAGGCACCTCCCCGGTCGAGATCGATACTGGCGCCGTCGCCGCCTGGACGACGATGCGCGACCGCTTCGATTCTCGGATCGTCGCGGAAGCGTTCCGAGCGGGTGCCCAGCTACGCGATGGCTGCCCCGTGCATGGGATCGCCGACAACCAGCTCTTCTCCGCGGGAGAGACGGTCACCGCCCGCGTGATCGTGGCCGCCGATGGCGCGCCGAGCCGACTGGCAGCAGCGCTCGGTCTTCTCTCAGGCCGGCGGCAGACCCCCGCCATCGAAGCGGAAGTGAGCGTCGCGCCAGAGGTCCTGGCCGCCTGGCAGACCACGGTCCTCTTCGATTTCGCTGCTGCCCCCGGTGGCTACGGCTGGGTCTTCCCCAAGGCGGACCATCTCTCAATTGGCCTCTGCAGCCTCCACCAGAAGGTGAGCGGCCTCCGCGAGCGCGCCCTCGGCTACGTGGCGACGCTGCTGGGGGAAGGGTCATACCAGGTCACGCGTCTGCGCGGGCACCTTCTCGCGGTTGGTGGCCCCGCCGGGCCGGCCCATCGCGGTTCGGCCCTGCTGGTTGGGGATGCGGCTGGCCTGGCTGACCCGTTTCTCGGCGAAGGGATCGCTTACGCCGTTCAGAGCGCAGGGCTAGCCGCCCAGACGATCGACCGCTTTCTCCGCGGCGAGATCGGCGACCTCTCCCCGTACTCGCGGGCCCTCCAGCAGCAGTTCCAGCGCGAGTTCCGCTGGGCGGACCGGCTCGGTCGGATCGTGTACCGCTATCCGCGCGCTACCCAAGTGATAGCGATGCGGAACCGCTACGTCGCCCAAGTCTTCCTCGGCATCCTCTGCGGTGAGCAGGACTATGCCTCCCTCGCGCCTGCCCTCCTTCGTCACCCGCTCGCCCTCCTGGGTGGCTACCGCTCAGCAGGCCCGCTGCGGCCGGCCAGCTCGGGCCGTTCGTTCGATGCTCCAGCCGCCCGCTCTTAGAACGTCCGGCCGAGCCGTTGGTCCCAGGGCTGCGGGGCCGCGACGCGGATGACCTCGTCCTCACGGTCCCGCACGTAGAGATAGAGCTGGGCGAAGAATTCTTCTTCCGGCAGCGGGTAAGTCGGGTTGATGCAGAGATAGGGAAACGGCCAGGGCGAGCGTGCACCCACCGGGGTGATCACTTCGATCCGCCGCCCGACTCGGAGCCGATAGATCACTCCCGGGAAGCGTCGGGATGGCAGGTCCAGGTAGCCATCCCGTTCCAGCTGGGCCCAGCGCTCTTCGCCGATCGTCGCCCGTGCCACCGCGCGGGCCCGCTGGCGCGCCCGCTCGTAGTCCTCGCGCCGGAAGTCCCGTCCGGCGCTGCGCTTCGGGACCCACTCCCAGCGCTGCGCCCACGGCCGCTCCAGCGGTATCCCTTCGCTGTCGCAGGGAGGCTCCGCTGGTTGACGGAGCAGCCAGCGCCACACGTCGCCGAGCTTAGCCGCCAGCGATGGGAGCAAGGATCTGATACTCCTCGACGCGCGGGTCGAACGGCTCATAGTCGATCACATGCTGGCCGCCGACCTTCTTCGAGACTGCGCACCCAGCCGCGCGCGCCTCGCGGATAATCCGCTCGGCGATGGCGATCTGCTCACGCGCCTCTTCGGTGTCGGTCATCTCCCATTCGAGCACCTGGTGACCCCGACGGTTGGCGATGATGATACGACCTCGCATGGCCCCTCCTCGCGCGAACGGCGCCGCCTTCCTGCGTCGGTTGTCCGCCCGCAGTTGTCGAGAGTCTACTCCGCTCGGGCAAGCCACGCAAATGGGCGCCCGTCTCCCATGAGCCCACAACGCCAGGGGCAAGAAGTCCAGCCGCAGGGGGCCGGGCCCCGGGCCGACCAGCGCCTGGCCCACCAGCAACCCAGCCGCCAGTCTCCATCGCCAACCATCGCAGCACCAGGGCGCCCTGCTGCGAAGCCCGGAGGAGTGAGGGGGCGCTCCTGAATGAGCAGCGCCGAAGGCTGGGGAGCGCGCTTGCCCTTCTCTGGTACACTGCAGCGAGCCCCGGTCGACGCCTTCGTGCCAGGGGGAAGAGCGAACTGGCCCCGGGAACAGCCCTCACCCTCCAGGCAGAACGAGAGGGCTGGCGAGAACGAAGTCACGGGGTGGAAAGAAGATGCTCACGCTGGAGCTCATTTCTCACGCAGCCCGGCCATGCGCGCGCAGCGAAGAGCGCCCTTGGTGGTGAGAAGGACGAGGGCGTGACCGCGCGTCTGGTCATCGCGGGGACTGCGAGCGGGGTTGGCAAGACCACCGTGACCATCGCCCTGATCGCAGCGCTCCGGGCACGCAGGCTTATCGTCCAGCCGTTCAAGGTCGGGCCAGACTATATTGACCCGAGCTACCACAGCGCCGTCGCCGGCCGCCCGGCCCGCAACCTCGACTCCTACTTCCTCCCGCGTGAGCGCCTCCTGGAGTGCCTGAATCGGGCCGTAGCAGGGGCGGAGATCGCCGTCATCGAAGGGGTCATGGGCCTCTACGATGGCCGGACGAGCGAGCGTGACGAGGGCAGCACGGCCGAGGTTGCCCGCTGGCTGGATGCCCCGGTCGTGCTGGTGGTGGATGTCTCGGCGATGGCCCGGTCGGCCGCGGCGCTGGTCCGCGGCTTCCGCGATTTTGACCCCACGCTCCGCTGGGCAGGCATAGTTCTCAACCGCGTCGGTTCACCCCGCCACGCCGAGATGGTACGAGCAGCGATCGAGCATGAGACCGGCCTCCCCGTGCTGGGGAGCTTGCCTCGTCAGCCAGAGTTCACGCTGCCGGAGCGGCATCTCGGCCTCGTTCTGGCGAGCGAACAGCCGCTCAGCCCCGAGTGGACCGCCTTCGGCGAGCACCACCTCGACCTCCCCCGCCTCCTCCAGATCGCAACGACTGCCCCGCCGTTGCCATCACCAGAGCCACACCTCTTCCCCCCGCGACCGGTCCCCCCGCGAGCCGCGCTCGCCATCGCTCAGGATGCTGCCTTTGCCTTCTACTACCAGGATACCCTTGACCTCCTCCAAGCCCACGGCGCGGAACTGGTGCCCTTCAGTCCGCTCGCCGACCCCGCGCTTCCGCCAGATGCCACCGCCATCTACCTCGGTGGCGGCTACCCCGAACTCCATGCCGAGCGCCTTGCCGCCAACGATGCCCTGCGCCAAGCAATCCGCGCTGCTCATGCCGCTGGTCTTCCCATCTACGCCGAGTGCGGCGGGCTGATGTACCTTGCCGAAGCGCTAGAGGATAGCAACGGGGTTCAGCATCCGATGGTCGGCCTGGTACCGGGGGTCTCCAGGCTGCAGGCACGGCCGGCCCTTGCCTACGTCGAGGTAACGGCGGCGCGTCCGCTGCTGTTCGCTCAGCCGGGCGAAGTGCTCCGCGGCCACGAGTTTCATTATTCCACCCTTCCCCCACCGCTGCCGGACCAGGCGGCCTACCGCGTGCTCCGGCCAGCTCCCCGCTGGGAAGGCTTTGCCCGCCCGGCGCTCCTTGCGAGCTACGTCCACCTCCACTTCGGCGTCAATCCCGCGCTTGCGCCGCGCCTAGTGGAAGCAGCGGTCCAGGCCCGCCAGCATCGCGCCAGGCGCTGAAGACATCTCGTCATTGTCAGCGCAAGTCGCTATACTCCGCTCATCAACCGAAGAGGCTCGCGGGTGGCCAGCAATGGCCGAAGAGGGAAGCCGGTGCAAGTCCGGCGCTGTCCCGCAACTGTAACCGGCGAGCTGGCCGGGCGGTCACACAGGTGACGCCACTGTCCGTGCGGATGGGAAGGCGGCCCGGTCGGCGCTCGCAGCCGGAAGCCAGGAGACCTGCCCGGGAGCGGAATTCGGCCAGCCTTCGCGGAAAGGATGTGGCCCATGAACCGATTCCTCGCCCCTTTGCTCCTCTTCGTCTTTGCGGCGTGTACTCCCGCCCCCTCAGTTGCGCCCGCTGCTCCTGCGGTTCCGACGAGCCCTAGCGCCGGCTGGCCTCGCCAGATCGAATCGGCCGAGGGGCCGGTTTCTCTCGCCCAGCAGCCGAATCGGGTCCATGCCCTCTCCCTCGGCTTCGAGGAGATCCTGCTTGCCCTCATCGGCCCCGAGCGCTTCGCTGCCGTGTCGACCTTCGCGGTGGACCCCTCGCTCTCGAACGTTGTCCCGCTCGCCAGCCGTGTCTCCCGCACGATCAGCCGCGACCCGGAGGCGATCCTGGCGAGCGACCCCGACGTCATCATCGCTTCGACGACTACCCGTCGCGACCTGATCGACCGGCTCCGGGCGGTTGGCGTGCCCGTCGTCATCGCTCCATTCCGCGAGTCGATCGACGTGATGCCCCAGGCTATCCGCTGGCTTGCCCGCATCGTGGGGGAAGAGGCAGCGGGAGAACGGATGGTCCGCACGGTGGAGGAGCGCCTGGCCCGGATCGATACCCTGGTCGCCTCCCGCCCCGAGGCGAGCCGCCCCCGGGCGCTGCTCGTCACCGGCAAAGGCTACTACGTGGCCGGCAAGGGAACCTTGCGGGAGGCGCTCCTCCTCCGTGCTGGCGGGCGCAATGCCGCTGCGGAAGCTGGCATCGAAGGTGATAAAACGATTGGCCTCGAAGCGATCGTGGCGATCAACCCGCCGTTGCTCTT
Source organism: Chloroflexota bacterium (assembly GCA_023512725.1). Taxonomy (GTDB): domain Bacteria; phylum Chloroflexota; class Dehalococcoidia; order SpSt-223; family SpSt-223; genus JANWZD01. Next base: position 6,276 of record JAILZB010000178.1, read on the forward strand.
GACCGCCGATACCCTCCCCGACGCACCGCTCGCCCGCGAGCTACGCGAGCAGCCCGCCCTCGCCGAGGTAGCGGCCATCCGCCAGGGACGCGTCGTTGCTATCCGGAACACCTATCTCTCCGTCCTCTCGCACTACCAGGTGCGCGGCGTGGAAGAGCTGGCCAAAGCGCTCTACCCGAGCGAGCTGGCCGGCGTCACCTTCCCCGACTTTCCGGAACGCTTCTGATGGAAGCACCCCCGAGCGACCCCGTTGCCCGCTGGCGCTGGCGCTTCGCGACCGCGAACGACCGTACCGTGCGGCGGGATGACGCGGCCGAGCTGGCTTTTTGGGAGCAGAGAGCTGAGCACTACGAAGCGCACAGCCTGGCGCGCCGCCTGCCAGCCCTGGTGGAGCGGGTCGTCGCCCTTGCGGGGCCACCGGGCCGGCTGCTCGACCTCGGCTGTGGGGTTGGGAGCTTTGCCCTGCCACTCGTGGCGGCTGGTCACCGCATCACCGCGGTCGACCAGTCCCCAGCGATGCTGGCCGTCTTCCGGCGGCGGCTGAACGGCGCAAAGTGGGTCATTCGGCTGGTCCAGGGCCGGGTCGAGCAACTCCTTACCACCCCCCATGACGTTGTGCTGGCTGCCAATGCCCTCTACCGCATTGCTGATCCTGCGCCAGTGCTCGCTGCCATCCACCGTTGGGCGCGACGCCGGGTCATCGTCGTCTGGAGTGTTGGCCGGCCACCGGCCTGGAAGGTCGCTGCCCGCGAGCAAATTGCCCCCGGCCGTTACCGTCCTGGCCCCGACTATCACGACCTGCTGGCCGTGCTCTGGTCCCTTGGCTGCCGCCCGACAGTTGAGATGGTCTGGCACCCCGTCGAAGCGCGTTACCCTGACATGCCCAGTGCGGCGGCCTCGCTGCTTGACTGGGAGCAACCTACTGCTGAGGAGCAACGGATGGCTGAGGAGGTCGCCGTCACCCTCTTTGAACGGCGCGGCAACGCGCTCGTCCGCCCTTCCCACGAGACGGTTGCTCTCCTCCACTGGGAACCGCCC
>JAILZB010000018.1 GCA_023512725.1 Chloroflexota bacterium
TTATCCGTTTATAACCAGAAATATGGGCGCAAGGTGCAATTCCATCCGGATGTTATGCCCTATTTCTTAACCTACCCTTGGCCAGGGAATATTCGAGAGCTCCAAAACATTGTGGAACGGTTGGTGGTGACCGATACCATCACTGAGGGGCCGGAGAGCGCAGAGGCAGGAATGCCGACAGCGGGAAGAGGGTAGGGTGCGCGAGGTCGCCACCAGCGAGCTACAACCCGGGATGATCGTCGGGCGCACCATTCGCGGCCGCGATGACCGCGTGCTGCTGGCACGCGGGGTCCGGCTGGACGAACGGCTGATCAAGGTGCTCCAGAGCCGCCGGCTGGGCGCGATCTGGGTGAGCACGGTCGCCGAGGCCACGCCGAGCCCGGTCACCGAGCGGGTTGCCCGGACGGCACGCGCCCATCTCGACCGCTTGTTCCAGCTCGCGCTGCTCGCCAGCAGCGGAGATACCCGCCGGGCACGCGAGGCCGAGCGGATGCTTGACCGCCTGTTGGAGGATGTGGAGGCGATCATCGCCGATGTCGCTGCCGGGGCGATCGCCGAGCGACTGACTACGCTGAGCCAGCACCACCAGCAGACCTTTGACTACTCGGTCGATGTCGCCATCGTCTCAGCGGTGATCGCCCGCAAGCTGTACTTCGACCTGCCTTCCACCCGCTCGCTGGTGCTGGGGGCACTGCTCCACGACATCGGCAAAGTCCGCGTGCCGGTCGAGATTCTCAATAAGCCTGGCCCCCTCACGCCCGACGAGTGGGCGGTCATCCGCCAGCATCCCATCTGGGGGGCGGAGATCCTGCAAAGCTGGGAGCTGGAAGATGGTGTGCCGGCGACGGTCGCGCTCCAGCATCACGAACAGCAGAGCGGCTTCGGCTACCCGCAGGGGCGACGTGGCACCAACCGGATCTTCCGGGAAGCGGAAGCCCACTTCGACCCGACGCGGATCCACCTGGCGGCCGAGGTCGTCGCTGTCGCGGGGATGTACGTCGCCCTGACGACCGACCAGCCCTACCGCAAGGCGCTCAGTCTGCAGTTGGCGGTGCCGATCTTACGCGAGCGTGCTGGCCCCCACCTTAACCGGCAGATCGTAGAAGCACTGCTGGCCCTCCTGCCCTCGTTCCCCCTTGGCACCCCGGTGCGCGTTGTTGGTGGCCGCTATCACGGCTACAAAGGGGTGGTCGTTCGGATTGAGGACGCGCGCCCAACCCGGCCGGTCGTTCGCCTCCTGACCGACCGTTGGGAGCAACGGGTCAAGCCGTTCGAGTTCGATACGGCGGCGGATGACGAAGCGGAACTCCGCGCCGAACTGGGCAGCGCTCTGGATACGATCCTGGGGGGTGAGCAGTAGCCGGCTGCTCTGCCGCAGCGCTACACTCCGCCTGATGACGACCCTCGGCATCCTGACGGCGACGCATGGGGTCACTGCCGCCGAAGACCATCCGAGCAACCAGGAACTCCGTCGTCAGCTCGCGGAGCTTGACCTGCCTGTCCCCCATGCGCACGGGTTCCTCCAGGTGGGTCGCCACCTCCAGGAAGCCGTCGCCACGCTGAACGCGGCGGGTGTGGACGTGATCGTCGCCGTCATTCTCTACCCGCCGACGACGAACAAAGAGGTCAAAAAGGCGCTGATGGAGCTGGGGGTCCTGCCGGGCCAGCTGCACTACCAGTTCTATCCCGTCGCGACCCGCGCCCGGATCCTCGTCTCCCGCCTGATGGAGGCCCATCCGTTGCTGGTCGAGGTGATGGAAGACCGCCTCGCGGCGATCAGCGAGCGCCCGCAGGAGGAGGCCGGGCTCTTCGTGATCCATGGCGAGTTCGCCCCTGGCCCACGCTCCTACAACGAAGGATCGATGGAAGAGAAGGTGGCCCTGCTGCGCGCGCGAGGCCGGTTTGCCGACGTCCGCTGGGCTGCGCTCCATCCGGAGCACCGTGTGCTCCCGGTTGCCCGCGAGCTGCTGGCGCGTGGCTTGCGCCTGCTCGTCTCCCACGGCTTCACCGACCGCAACAGCTTCACTGAGCGGGTGGTGCCTACCCTGCTGGCCGAACTGCCCGCTGGCAGCTGGCGCTACAACCCGGACCCACCTTTCCCCCACCCGGCGATGCGGCGCTATATCCTCTTGCGCACCGCCGAGGCGCTACGCGATGCCGGCCTGCTCGAGCTCGCACCAGCCGAGGCCCGCGCCCTCCTCGACCACTACGCCTCCTTCCAGCCTCGGGTGACGCTTCCTCCCCACGCGCTCGGCAGATCCTCGCTGCTGGCTGCCGATCCGGTTCAGGCCTTGTAGGCGCTATCGAAGTTGAAGATGCTGCCGTTGACGATGGTGAGCCCCTTCACCTCGGGTCGGTGGACGATCAGCACCGAGTTGATGGTGCCGAAGATCATCGGGTAGTCCTCGCGGAAGACCCGGTTCGCCTGCCGCATCAGTTGGGCCCGTCGGGTGGGGTCAGGCTCGGCGAGGGCCGCCTCGTAGAGCCGGTCGAACTCAGGGTTGCAATAGTAGAAGCTGTTCGGGCCGCCACCAAGCGGCCGCCCGCAGCCGAAGTAGGTGCGGTTGAAGGTCCAGAAGCCATTCGCGTCGCCACTCCCGAAGGCGTAGAGGTCACCCAGGATCTGGTTATTCCGTCCAAGGGCCTTATCGGAGATCAGGCCGAATTCCACCTGATGGATCTCGAACTCCACCCCGATCGCCCGCAGGTATCCCTGGACGGCCAGGACGATATCGCTCACGGCCTGAGCGGTGGAGGAGTCCATCCCGTAGGGAAGCTTGAACCCATTGGGATAGCCGGCCTCGGCTAAGAGCTGCTTCGCCTTCGCGGGGTCGTACGGGATCGGCTTGAGGTCCGGGTCCCACATCAGGCTGCCGGGGACGGCGAATTGGCCGGCGGGGACGTTCCGACCACCGAACAGGTTCTTCGAGATGGCCTCCCAATCAACCGCGTAGTTGAGCGCCAGGCGAACGCGCTTATCGGTCAGGGGGGTGTTGCGAGCCTGGTTGGGCCCCTGGGGGATCACGATCCCGTACATCGCGGTGGGGAAGGAGAGGACGGTGAAGCCAAGCTGCTTGACCTGCTCGACCTGCTCGGCCGTCAGGTTGGGCTGGACCATCAGATCGTACTCTCCGGTCTGGAGGCCGCGGATCTTCTGGGAATTCTCGGTCACCACCTTGAAGGCGAGCTCGTCGATGAAGACAGTGCGGAAGGCGTGGGGGGTAGAGCGCTTGCGGAGGAGAAGAGAATCCCCGGCGCGGAATTCGACGATCTCATAGGGCCCGCTCCCCATCGGTTTGGCGACATACCCCTGGAAGCCGACCTGGTCGAGGTAGTGCTGGGGGAGCAGCCAGATCGTGGGCAGGTTGTTGAGGATGCTCATATCTGGCTGGCGGGTGGTAAGGACGAGCGTGGCGGGGTCGGGGGCTTCTGCCCGCTCGACCGAGAGCAGGGCCGAGCGCTGGGGCCAGTTGTTCTGCTGGATGTAGCTGACGGTAAAGGCGGCGTCGGCGGCGGTCAGGGGTGTGCCATCGGGCCAGGTCAGGTCGCGCCGCAGGGTGAAGGTCCAGGTGCGGCTGTCGGCTGAAAGCTGCCAGCGCTCCGCGACGGAGGGGCGCACCTGATAGTCCGGCCCGAACTGAACGAGGCTATCCCAGACCGGCCAGTAGAGCCAGGCATTCGAGGTGGAGGACTGAGGAGTGGGGTTATTGATCAGGTTATTGACGATGACGTTGAGGCGCGGGGTCGGCCGTGGGGTCTCCCGGTCCGGTGGAGCGGGGGCAGCGGGCACGCTGGTGGGTAGTGCGGGGGCGCAGGCCACCAGCAAGAGGACGAGCAATCCCCAGCAACGAGCCATGCTTCTTCCCTCTGCAGACAGCTTGCCGGACTCCGACTGTAGCAGCTTGGGCGCAGGAAGGCCCGTTTTTTCGCGAAGCGCCTGCTTCAGTGAACAGCAAGGAAGTCGAAGAGCAGTTCGCAGAAGGCCTGCTTGAGCACACGACCAGCTATGACGTGAGGGGCCCGCTCCAGCAGCACCCCGCGCGCGTGCGGGATCGCCTCCTCGATCGGCCGGGTTAGGCGCGGGCCAGTGACCTGGTCGGCACCGGCATGAACCACCAGCGTCGGCGCGGCAATCGCTGGCAGGCGGTCGAGGGTATCATGGGCCAGGCAGGCATCGATGAGCCGCGAATGGGCAGGAAAGCGATCGAGCAGCTCAGACCAGACCCCACTCGGCCCAAGCAAGCGCTCCTTGTTGGCGTTGTAGTAGTCCGGGTCGAAGGAGAGGAGAGTCACTGCACGCTGGAAGGCGAAAAAGTCGACCTCGCCATGGAGAAAGCGGAACAGCTCGAGTTGATCGCGGAAATATGGATCCACTCGTGCCCAGGCTCCCATGAGAAAGAGGCTGCGCACCAGGTCAGGCCGTGCTAGGGCAAGCTCTTGGGCGATGCAGGCGCCCATCCCGACCAGGCCGACGACATGCGCTCGGCGTATGCCGAGCAGATCGAGCAGGGCCGCCGCATCGGCAGCGTAAAGTGCCATCGTTGGCGATTGGTTAGGGTTATCGCCCGACTCGCCGAGCCCGCGGTGGTCAAAGATGATGACCTGGTAGCGCTCAGTCAGACCACGCGGTAGATGATGGACGGCGCCGTGGCAGTAGGTCCCCCAGCCGGTCATGCAGAGCACAGGCTCTCCCTGGCCATGGACCTCGTAGTACATCGGGTGGTCATTTAACTGAGCACGTGGCACCTCGCCTCCTTTCGCCACGCCGACCAAATTGCATACACCAGTCTGACTGCTACCCTCGTTTCTGTCAATCCTGCGCTTACTCTGATCGGTGGGATCCGTTCTCACACCAGGCATGGTATGCAATCTTGCGAAGAACTCTTGACAGGGGGTAGGAGCTATGGCAAACTGCGCCCACCCGTCCCGCTGGAGCGGCGATGACCAACCTGCGCGCGACCAAAACGGAGCGAGTGTTGGAATACCTCAGAGAAGCGATCGCACGTGGCACGATCGCTCCAGGTCAGCCGATCCGCGAGCAGGAACTGGCAACAGCGCTTGGTGTCAGCCGGACGCCGGTGCGGGAAGCTTTACGGCGCGCCCAGATCGCCGGTCTTCTCCAGTACGTAGCCTATCGCGGTGTCAAGGTCAGCGAGCTGTCAGTCGAGGACATGGTCGAGCTGTACCGTATCCGCAGCCTGCTTGAGCCGTTTGCCACCAAGCTTGCCACCCCGCGGCTGACCGCCACCCATTTCGCTGAGCTGGACCGGTTGCACCTTGCCCTCCAACAGCTGGCAGGCTCTGATGCTGTTGACCAGATGCGCTATCTCAACGACCAGTGGCACGAGCTGATCTATCAGGCGGCAGGCTCACCGCGGCTGGTTGGCCTGATCAACGCAGTGATCGCGGGCTGTCCGCGGGATACCTTCAGTATTCCTGGCCGGCTGACCCTCACCCTCCACGAGCACGCGCAGATCCTGACCGCTCTGCGCTGCCGCGATGGCGACCTCGCTGCAGCACTCATGGAAGGGCACATTCTCAGTGCCGTCGCCTCTTTCTTGGCCGTCCGCCGAGCCTCTGCAAGCGCGGAGCCCGCGGCATGAGCGAGTATGCCCCCCGCGACCTGCAACAGGAGTCCGACGTCACCGGACAGGTCGCGCAGTTCGTGAGCACTCTGCACTTTGCCCAGCTGCCAGGGCGCGTTGTCGAACGGGCGATCCTCGCCCTGCTCGATACTGTTGGCGTTGCCCTAGCGGGACAGCGCTGTTCGCCAGGCGAGCAGATCCTGGCTTACGTCCGCCGCCAGGGCGGGGTCTCCGAGTCTAGCGTACTTGGAGCACGATTTGTTACCTCTGCACCTTGGGCTGCTCTGGCCAATGGTGTACTTGCCCACGCTCTAGACTACGATGACACCACCTACGGGATGAACGGCCACTTGAGCTCGGTGCTGATGCCGGTGGTGCTCGCCCTCGGAGAACGCGCGCGGGCACGCGGGCGCGACCTGATCACGGCCTACGTGGCGGGCTTTGAGCTGGGCTCTCGCCTTGGCCGAGACCTGAACCCGGACCACTACGAGGCGGGTTGGCATAGCACAGCGACGATCGGCCATCTGGCTGCGGCAGGGGCAGCGAGCGCCTTGCTCCAGCTCAACCCCGGGCAGACTCGGATGGCGCTTGGGATCGCGGCGACTGCCGCTGGGGGCCTGCGCGCGAACATCGGCAGCATGACCAAGCCGCTCCACTCTGGCCTCGCCGCTCAGCACGGGGTGATGGCTGCTCAGCTCGCCCAGGCTGGGTGGACGGCAACTTCCGATGGGCTGGGAGCCCGCTATGGTTTTGCCTCCCTGTTCGCCCCGGGGTGACCTCTCGGCCCCGCCTTCGTCGATCTGGGAACCAGCTGGGATATCGAAACGGTCGGCGTAGCCCAGAAGCTCTACCCGTCGTGCGCGGCTACCCATCGCGCCATCGATGCGTTGCTGGACCTGCGCGCCCGCGCGGGGCTCCGGCCGGAGATGATTGCTGAGATCTCCTGTGGCGTCGACTATCTTGTCCCCACCTACTTGACCTTCCCTCAGCCCCGCACGGCGGAAGAGGCGCGCTTTAGCCTGGAGTACACCCTGGCAGTGGCAGCCATCGATGGGCAGGTCGGCCTACGCCAGTTCGAGCCCGATCGCCTCCACGACCCCGCCGTGGCAGAGCTGGCTCGCCGCGTCCGGATGTACGTTCACCCTGAGGAAGCAGGTCGCGAGAGCTGGCAGGTCCGTTTCGTCGACCTTGAGGTCAACCTGCAGGATGGTCGGCGGCTCCACCGGCGGGTGTACGAGCAGCGCGGCCATCCGAACAACCCGCTTTCGGCCGATGAGCTAGCGGCCAAGTACCGCGACACCGCCGGGCGCGTGCTTTCCGCAGCCGCCGTCGAGGAAAGCTTGGCGCTTTTGCGCCAGCTGGACCAGCTCGATGACCTTGAGCCCTTAATCAGGCTATTGCGCGGCGCAGCGAGCGTCTGAGATGCTGCGCCATCACACTCCTACCGAACGCGACCGCTTCGGCTACAGCCCTCTCCCCGAGCGACCTCCTCTCCGCTGGCCGAACGGGAAGCAGCTTGCCCTCTGGGTGGTCCCTAATCTCGAGTACTACGAGTACCTACCGCCACCGAATTCCATCCGTAATCCCTTCCCGCGGACTGCTCACCCTGACGTGATGCAATATAGCTGGCGAGACTACGGGAACCGGGTTGGCATCTGGCGGCTGGCAGACCTCCTCGACCGTTACCCGGTGCGAGTTACTGTCTCACTCAATCTCGCTGCGGTCGAACACTATCCACAGCTGGCCGACCTGATCCGGGCCCACGACTGGGCCGTGATGAGCCACGGCATCTATAACACGACCCTGCTAGCCGACCTGACTGAAGAGGAGGAACGCGCTTTCTACGCCGATAGCGTGGCTACAGTGGATCGCATCTTCGGTCGGCCGCTCAGGGGAATGCTCGGACCATGCGTGACCAACACCCCCCGGACCATGGACCTCATGGCTGAAGCGGGGCTGGTCTACCACGCAGATTGGGTCCTTGATGACCAGCCTGTGCCGCTCCGGGTGCGGCGCGGGCGCCTGATCGCGATGCCCTACAACTACGACCTCAACGATGCGATCGCCTTCGAAGGGCACTTTGACGGGGAGTACTGGGTCGAGTTGTGCCGTCGCCACTTCGACCGGCTCCTTGCCGAGTCAGTCACGAGCGGCCGGGTGATGGCGCTGCCACTTCATACCTACCTGGTCGGCCAGCCCCACACGATCGGCTATCTGCGCGCGGTCCTGGACCATCTCTGCGGGCGAGAGGAGGTGTGGTACTGCACCGCGGACGAACTCGCCGAGTACTATCTGGACCGGTACTACGAGGCTGCGTTCGCTCAGCGCGCGCGATTCGAACCGGCTGCTACGGAGGGCTAGGGTGCCCGGTCAGCGCCGCCCTGGCCCCGACCACCCCCACTTCGCCTACTCACCGATCGTGGAGCGGACTCCCTGGCGGCTCCCTGGCGGAGCCCGCCTCGCCGTCGTCCCGGTGATTAGCCTCTCGTATTACGAGGATTATCCCCCACCCGGTGCCCAACAGCCTGCCTGGCTCGCCGGTGGAGTTGGACCACGGAATGAGCCCAACATCGCTCGGCTCTCCGCGCGCGAGTATGGGCATCGGGTCGGCATCTTTCGGCTGCTGGACGCCCTCGAGAGCACGGGCTTTCCGCTGGCCGTGGCGGTCGATGCCATGACGGCCGATCGCTACCCCTGGCTGGTCGCGCACCTACGTGCTCGCGGGGCTGAGATCTTAGCTCATGGAGTGAGCGTTACGCGCATGCCTTCCGCCGCCTTGGCGGAAGAGGAGGAGCGCGAACAGATCCAGTGGGCGCTGGCCAGCCTGCGGGCGCGGGGTGTCGAGCCACGTGGCTGGCTCGGACCTGAGTACGGGGAATCGCCCCGTACTCCCACCCTGCTCGCTGCAGCGGGGTTCGAGTTCGTTTGCGATTGGTGCTGTGATGAGCAGCCGTTTTTCATGGCCAATGGCCTAACGGCCTTTCCGCTGATGGCAGACCTCGACGACGCCTTCGCGATCGCCATTCGAGGGGTAAGTGTGCTCGCTTATGGCAAGATGCTGCAGCGGGCATTCGACCAGCTGTACGCCGATGGCGCCTACAGTGCTCGCCTGCTTGCCTTTCTGGTACGGCCCTTCGTCATCGGCCAGCCAAGCCGGGTCGGTATCTTTGAAGAGGTCCTAGCACGCTGGAAAGAGCAGGAATCCATCTGGAAAGCAACGCCAAGCGCAGTTGTCGACTGGTTTCGGGAGCACCCCTGGGAGATGAGCGCTCGCAGGAGCTCGCCATTCAGTTTGGAAGGGAGGGCCGGATGAGTGAGCTAGCGCCTGAGGACCGCTTTGCTGAAGTCCGCGCGATCTATGCTCAGCAGCAGGTCGGTGGTGGACGGGTCGGGTTCGGACGCAAACCTGCACTTTTAATCGTGGACTTCCAGCACCTGTACACGCGTGGGCGCTGTGCCTGTGGTCTTGAGGCAGTGGAGCAGACCGCCATCCTGCTTGCGGCGGTACGCCAGGCGGGGTTCCCAGTGTTTTACACCTACGTTGGCTACGACCCCGTGCGGCCACAAGGCGGAGTCTGGGCGGAGAAGTGCCCGGGGTTACTGGAGAACCTGCGCGGGTCACTGGCCTGTACGATCGACCCCCTGGTGGCCCCGCAACCTGGAGAGATTGTTCTCGAGAAACGTGCAGCCTCCGCATTCTTCGGGACAGGCCTTGCCGAGCGGCTGCGTGCCGAAGGGGTGGATACGGTAATCGTGTGTGGTGCCTCCACCTCGGGCTGTGTTCGGGCCTCCGTCGTTGATGGCGTTGCCCACGAATTCCGCATGATTGTGGTACGGGAAGGGGTTGCGGACCGCTCGGTCCCCTCGCACGAGGCCGCCCTGTTCGACATCGACACGAAGTACGGTGATGTCCTCAGCCTCCAGGAGGTGCTGACGCATCTTCAGACCTTGGCGCCGCTGGGAGCTCGCTCGCCATGATCGACGCGGGCTCTGCTGCTCCGCTGCCAGCCCCTGCAGCTAGCCGCACAGCCGTGATGGTCCGCCTGGAGGAGGTTAGCAAGACCTTCGCCATAGGGCGTCAGCGCCTGCAGGCCGTGGCACCAACCAGCCTCGAAGTGGCAGAAGGCGAAATCTTCGGGGTGGTCGGCTTCAGCGGTGCCGGCAAATCGACCCTGCTCCGCCTGATCAACCTGCTGGAACGGCCGACCAGCGGGCGGGTCTTTGTCGGGGAGCAGGAACTCACCGCGCTCGGGCCAGCCGCCTTGCGTCAAGCCCGCCGGGCAATCGGGATGATCTTCCAGAGCTTCAACCTGCTCAGCAATCGGACTGCTCTGGAGAACGTTGAGTTTGCGCTGGAGATTGCGGGCGTCGACCGCGCGACCCGGCGACGGCGGGCACTGGAGTGCCTCGCTATCGTTGGCCTCGAGGAGAAGGTCCGCCAGTATCCAGCCCAGCTTTCGGGAGGGCAGCGCCAGCGCGTCGCGATCGCGCGAGCCCTGGCCAATCAGCCGAAGCTCCTGCTTTGCGACGAGGCAACCTCGGCCCTCGACCCGCACACTACCCTAGCGATCCTGCAATTTCTACGCCAGATCAATCAGGAATTCCGCGTCACGATGGTGGTGGTCTCGCACGAGATCAACGTCGTGCGTTACCTGTGTCAGCGGGTGGCGGTCATGGATGCTGGTCGGATCGTCGAAGAACTCGATCTGCGTGACCCGACCTCTGCTCCCACGACACCGCTGGGCCGCTTCCTGCTGGAGACGGCGCAGGGGTGGACACCGGAGACCCGGCTGCCGGAGGCCATCGAGGTGAGCGCATGAGCTGGACCGAATTTCAGGGCTTTCTCCCGGACTTGCTGCTCGCTCTCGGGCAAACCTTCGAGATGGTTGCGATCTGCATCAGCGCCGCGGTGCTGCTAGGAACCCCGCTCGGAGTTCTGCTGTATCTGACCGCTGGCGGTGGCCTGCATGAGAACCGACTGGTCTACCAGGTGACAGGCTACCTCGTGAATATGGTGCGGTCGTTTCCTTTCATCATCCTGATGGTGGCCCTGATCCCGCTGACTCGAGTGCTCACTGGTACCTCGATCGGGCCCCGTGCCGCGGCAGTCTCGCTCTCGGTCGCCGCCATCCCCTTCTTTGCGCGGCTCGTTGAGCAGAGCCTCCGCGAGGTGCCGCGCGGAGTGATCGAGATGGCACTGGCGAGTGGGGCGACTACCCGGCAGATCGTGACCAAAGTGTTGCTTTCGGAAGCGCGGCCAGCGCTGCTTTCCAGCATCGTGATCACCACGATCAGCTTCTTGTCCTACTCGGCGGTCGCAGGCGCGATTGGCGGCGGGGGCATCGGCGACCTGGCCATCCGATTTGGCTACTACCGCTTTCGTACGGACGTGATGGTGACCTGCGTTGTCGTGATGGTCATCATCGTTCAAGTGACCCAGTGGATGGGCAATGCGCTCGTCCGCCGTGTCGATAAGAGGTAAGGAGAGGACCATGCGACGATTACTGTGGTGGGGAGGGACACTGAGCGTGAGTATTATTCTCACCCTCGGCTGTGCCCCAACGGGTGGACCGCAGGTCACTGGAGCACCTGCGAGCTCTACCCAGATCTCCCAGCAGCCGAAGCTGCTGCGGGTCGGCTTTTTCCCTGGTCCCTACGCTGATCAGTTTAAGCGTGGCGTCCAGCCCATTTTGGAGAAGCAAGGCTACCGGATCGAGGCGACTGAGTTCAGCAATGCCATCCAACCCAATACCGCGCTAATGGATGGTTCCCTAGACGTCAACATCTTCCAGAATGCAGCTTTTATGAATCAGTTCAACAGCCAGAATAACGGCGACCTGGTCGAGGTGCTGAAGATCCCGAGCGCCCCCCTCGGCATCTACTCCAGCAAGTACAAGAGCCTGGCCGAGATGCCAGAAGGCGCGAAAATTTCGCTCCCGAATGACCCGACGAACCTGGCACGGGCCATGGTCTTCCTCCAATCGCTGAACATCCTCTCCCTCCGGCCCGGCGTCGAACCGAGCAAGGCGACAGAGAAGGACGTCGGGACGAACCCCAAGCGCGTCCAGCTCATCCCCCTGGATGCGCCCCAGATCCCACGCGCACTGGCTGATGTGGACTACGCAGCAGCGTTGGGGAACCATGTGATCGCAGCCGGCATGACCCTTAGCGAGGCCCTGGCCCTGGAGAAGCCCGCGCCGGAGTACTTCATCATCATCGTCACGCGCAAGGGGAAGGTCCAGGACCCGGCCATTCGTGACCTCGTGGCAGCGTACACCTCGCCCGAGTTCAAGCAGTTCGTCCAGACCGACCCAAAGGCGAAGGGGTTCGCTATCCCGCCAGACTGGAAGTAGCGCCCGCTAGCTGGTCTTGAACGCCTGGCGCAGGTCCAGCTCGAACTGGTTGACGATGAGTACGCGCTGCAGCTGCGGCCGGTGGGCCCCCAGTTCCAGGTTGGGGACAAGAAAGAGGTACGGCGGGTCTTCATGCATCACCCGTAGCGCCTCCTGAAGGAGCGCCTCGCGCTTCCGGGGGTCCATCTCGCTCCGAGAAGCAAGATACAGCCGATCAAACTCGGGGTTGTTGAGCCAGCGCGCGCTACTCGCCCCGACAAACCACGAGAGCGCAAAGTCGGCATCGAGAGCTGGGGTGGTCGAGATCGTGCCGCAACTGATCGGCTCACGGGGCAAGGCGCCGTTCAGCTTCCCGAGGGTCTGGGCCGGGTCGGTGAGCGGCCGGAGTTCCAGCTCGACCCCCACCTCGCGGAGCTGGCTCTGGAGCACCAACACCATCTGGTCGCGCTGGGGGGTGCGCAGCCATTCGATCCCCACCCGCATGCCCGGGGCCCACCCTGCCTCGGCGAGCAGCTGCCGCGCCCGCACTGGGTCGTAGGGAAACGGCTGGAGGTTCGGATTGAAGCCGAACACACCCGGCTGGACGATCTGTCCCTGCTCGGGCTTGGTCAGCCCACCGTAGACGATCTGAGCGATCGCCTCTTTATCGACCGCGTAGTTAATCGCCAGGCGCACACGACGGTCCTTGACCGGGGTCTCGTCCACCGCCGACATCCGACAGCCACCCGACGCCCCCAGGTCGTAGGGAAGCAGCTGCAACCCCTCGCGGCGGAGCGCCTCCGCCTGCTCAATCGGCACTTGCATGATGGCCTCCAGCTCGCCTGTCCGAAGCCCAGCCAGGCGGGCCGATGCCTCCGGGATCTGGCGGATCCGCACCTCACTCAGGATGGGTACTCCGCGGGGATGCTTGGGAAACGGCACCAGGACGAGCCGCTCATTGGCAACGAACTCTTTGACTTGAAACGGCCCTGCACCGACTGGCCGGATCCCGAACTCAGCCTCCCCCACCCGCTCGAAGTAGGCCTGTGGATAGACTGGTACTGCCGCGATACGCCGGAGCAGGATCGGGTCCGGACCGTTCGTGATGACCCGCACCGTTCTGCGGTCGAGCGCGTGGACCTCCCGCACGGTGTTGATGCGCGGGGTGATCGACAGTCGCAGTGCCGGGTCGCTTGCTCGCCGGAGCGAGAACACGACATCAGCAGCCGTCACAGGGGTCTCGTCGTGAAAGAGCGCCCCTGCCAGCAGCGTGAACTCCCAGGTCACATCGTCCAGGGTGCGCCAGCGCTCTGCTAGCCCGGTGGCTTCGGGTTCGCCCCGCTCGTTCTGGCGCAGGAGCATATCGTGCACATCCCAGCGGCGTGGGCTCGTGAGCGTGACCACCATGGCATCGAGGGTAGGGGGGACGGTATTCACCCCCACTGTGGCACCCTGTTCACTCGCTCGCGGGGCCTCGGGCGAGGCGGGCACTGGAGCAGGGCGGCACCCTACCACGAGCAGCATGACCAGGCTCACCCAGAAGCGCGACATTGCCGGACCTCCGGCTTCTCCTCACCGGGAGAATACCCGCGAGAGTATACTGCCAGCGCGAGCACGCCTCGGAGGCCTCGCTGACCAGCCACCCGATCGCGCCGCCACCACCCGCACCAGCCACCCCCGCACACCAGCGGGCCGGTGCTCTGGCCGCCCTGACCGAGGGGCGCTACCGTCGCTACGTCGTCGGCCTGACGTGGTACGTCACCGGCTGGAAGGTCGAGGAGACGGCCTACGCCTGGCTGCTCTGGGAGCTGACCCACTCTCCGCTCGCCCTGGGAGCGCTCGGCCTGGTCACTGGCCTCCCCCTCGTCCTGCTCCAGCTCTTCGGCGGCGTCCTGGCCGACCGGATGGACCGCCTGCGCTTACTCCTCACTACTCAGCTTGTCACCTGGCTGACCATTACCAGCGCCACCGTTCTCACCGCTCTGGGGCTGGCACGGATTGAGCTGCTGCTCGCGCTGGCCGGTCTGAGCGCTGCCTTCCGGGCCTTTGAGCAGCCCGCTCGGATGGCGCTCATTCCGCACCTGGTGAGCCCGGCGAACCTGGGCAACGCCATCGCCCTCGGATCTCTCCCCTGGCAGGCCGGCCGGATCGTCGGGCCAGCGTTGGGTGGCGTGCTGCTGGCGAGCGCCGGGGGCGCCGTCGGGCTCGCCTTCGGTGCCGCAAGTTACCTGCTCGGTCTCCTCTGCTACCTTGGCTTGAAGGTCCCGCGCGCCACCTCCGCCCCACCCACCACCAGCCTCGCCCAGCAGTTCGGCGAGGGGCTGGTCTTCATCGCCCGGCGGCCCCTCTTTCTCACCCTGATCACGCTGACGTTCTTCAACAGCCTGTTTGGCGTCGCCTATCTCTGGGTGTTGCCCGCCTTCGTGGCCACCGCCCTCGCGAGTGGAGCAGAAGGCTACGGCCTGCTCCAGGCCGCCTCGGGCGCCGGGGCCATCCTGGGCACGGTTACCCTGGCGAGTGTCTCCCACCGCCTCACCCGGCGGGGCTGGGTGATGCTGGGCGGCGCAATCGCCTTCGGGGGGCTGCTACTCCTCCTTGCCCAGACCCGGAGCCTGCCCCATGCGCTCATGCTCATCCCGTTGATGGGCTTCGCCAACACCTTCTACTTCACGACCGTCAGCATCGTCCTCCAGCACCGGGTTCCGGAGGCGCTGCGCGGCCGCGTGCTGGGCATCTACGGCCTCTGCTGGAACCTCGTGCCCCTCGGTGGACTGCTGGTCGGCTCCCTCGCCAGCCTGACTACCCCCGCGACGGCGCTCCTGGTCTGCGGCGCTCTGGTGGCCGGCTCGGCACTGGCGCTGCTGGTGCTGGCGCCATCCCTCCGCCGCCTCGCCTGACCACCCTACCCACGCTGTCACCCCACCACTTGCCATCCTATCCGAGGCGGATTGCCCTTCCCGCGCACCCCCCAGTCGCTCATTCAGCTGCGTTCACGCCTCCCGGCAGTAGACCTCGCGGTAGAGCAAGGGGGTGAACTCGATCTCCGGGGCAGGCAGCGCCCGCGCTGCGCGCAGGGCCGGGAGGTCAATGTAGGCAGAGGCCCAGCCTTCGCCCGACCCCTCGACCGCGCAGCGGATCACTCCCTCATAGTCCACCACGAGGGAGCCACCCGCCGCGCGCTGGTAGCTGCCCACACCGCGCTGCGGGTCGCGGATGAGCGACCCGCCGACATTCGCGCTCAGCAGATAGAGCCGGTTCTCGACTGCTCGCGCCACCTTGGCCGCCCGGTAGGCCCAGGGCCGCCGCTCCGGACGCTCCACCGTCGGGTGGAGCAGCACCTCGGCACCCCGGGCAGCCACGACCCGCGCGACCTCGGGCACGAGCACCTCCGCTTCGACACAGAGCGCCAGCCGGCCCAGCGGGGTGGCAACGACGGGAAAAACGGCCTCCCTCCCAAAGAGAGCTGTGTACTCGGCGTAGTAGTCCTTGATAATATGGATGCCTGCAGCGCTGCGTGCCTGGGCTTTCGGAGAGCGAAGCAGCACCCCTTCCGGACCGAGCAGCATCCCGCTGTGGAAGGTCCAGCCTGGCAGGGCAGGATGGCGCTCAACGCAGGAACTGGCCACGTAGACCTGGTGAGCGGCGCACCATTCGAGAAGGGGAGTGAGTTCAGGACCAGGCAGCTCAATGGCAATTGCTGCCCGCGCCTCGGGCGAGCGCGATTCATTGTATGCTCCCTGGAGCAGAAGGACCGGGAATTGGAACAGGCGCGGCGGATGCGGGCTGACGGCCAGGATGGTCTCCATCAGGCGAATGGCGCGCTCGCAGTTCGCTCGGATGACCTCCTCCCGCCGGGATGGGTCGGTGATCACTTCTACCGGCGCTTGAACGACGGCAGCCCAGAACCCTTCACTCATCGACACCCCTCAGTCAGCACACGTGGTGGCATCGTAGCACGTTTCTCCTGCCAGGCCGGTCCCCACCGAGCATGAGCATCTACGTCATCTCCTTCCGCCGGATCGACCCGACGCGACGGTCCCGCTACTTCGAGCTCCTCCGCCAGAGCCGTGAACGCTGGGCGCTGAGCGGCGCGCTCCTGCTGAGCCGGATTGCGACCTCTGCCGACGACCCGAACCGCTTGATCGGAGTCAGCCGCTGGCGGACCGCGGAGGACTTCGAACGAGAACTCGCCCAGACCCCACCCGAGGTGATTGCCGCCTTTCGCAACGCGATCGTCGAAGGCTTCCGCGAGTGGTTCTTTTACCGGCCCATCCGCGAGATCGAAAACTTCGCCATCCGACCTCTGACCCTCGGGATCGACACGCTCACGGTCCCCCCTGAGGAGGTCGCATCGTTCCTCGACCTGGCACGGGAGCTGCAGACGCGGCAGATGGCGCTCCCCGGGGTTGCAGCCTCACGCATCCTTCAGGCTACCCACGACCCGACGCAGCTCGTGTTCGTGAACGAATATGCCACCGAGGAGAGCTGGACCGAGCGGCGCCAGCTGCGCCTCGCGGTCGCCCGCGCCTTTCCCCGCGTGGTCGGCAGGGTCTACCTCGGCCAGATCGGCCTCCAGTGGGAACTCGCGACTTCCACCGAGCCATCCCCTTCCTAGCTCGCTCTCCCCGCTGTGCCAGCTGCCCGGCCCTGCCGATAACGACTCTGAGGAGGGTCACCCCTGCGCAGCTTCGGGATATCCATGCGACCGCTCCTGCTCGTTGCCCTTGCGGTGCTTGCGGCGGGCCTGGGGGGCTTCGCCGTCACCGCGGTGGCGGCCGGCCGGCTGGCCCCTGCAGCCAGCGCTCAGGCTTCCACCCCCGCAACCCACCCCACCCCGGGGACCACTGGCCAGACCAGCTCCCACGCCGCTCCTCCCAGCCCAGGAGCCCCCCACGCCACCGGGCCGGCTGAGCACACGCGCCCAACGGCCGCCCCGACTACCGCCCCAGCGGCATCTGGAGGGGCAGTTCGCCGCTCTCCCGCTAGCCCACCAGCCGCGGCCGCCTGGACCCCCGCCGCCGAGCGGCTGCCCCGGCCAGCAACCCTTGCCGAAGTGCCAGCCTACCTCGCCGAGACGACCCTCGTCCGTCTGGGCCTCCTCGAGGGATTGCTCAGTCGCCCCCCCAGCATCGACTACGCCCCAGAGACCAGCACGATCGTGGCGGAATTTCGCACCCGCGCCGACCCCCGCGGGCGGCAGCGGGAGTATGCCCTGGTAGTGGTCCAGGGGATCGTCTCAAGCCTCCAGGCCCTCGAGTTGCCCGTGAGCGTCGTGACGGTGACCGTTCTGGACCCCGCGGGGCACCTGGGCTTGGAGGCCCAGGTTGGGCTTCGCGCCGCGCGCACCCGCTCACCCCTGAGCTGGGAACCCACCGCCGCTGGCACCCGCGCCTTCTTCCAGTGGGCCTCCCAGCTCGCGAGCCCAGCCCGCCCGGAGGACCGGGTGACGCTGCGGGGACCATGGGTACCCTGAGCCGGCGGGCCCTGCTCGCAAGCGCTCTGGCGGCGAGCGGCCTGCTGGCTCGTTACCCCCCGCTGGTCGCCCAGAGTGCCGAGGAGCCAGGCACCCCGGAGGCCGCCTTTCGCCGCCTGCTGGAAGGCAACAATCGCTTTGTAACAGGTGCCCAGCCGCGGGGCGACCGCAGCCCAGCCCGGCGCCAGGAGACTGCCGAGCGCCAACGCCCCTTCGCCGCCGTGCTCGGTTGCAGCGATGCCCGCGTCCCTCCCGAGATCCTCTTCGACCAGGGGATCGGCGACCTGTTCGTCCTGCGGATTGCCGGCAACGTGCTCGAACCGCTGACGCTGGGGGCACTCGAATTTGCGGTCAGCCGCTTCGACCTGCCGCTAATCGTGGTGCTCGGCCACGAGCGCTGCGAGACCATCCAGACTGCCCTCGAGACCATGACGAGCGGCGCCCAGGCGGAGGGGCCACTCGCCGCCGTCTTCGAACTCCTCCGGCAGCCGCTGCAGCTCGCGCGACTACGCGTCCAGCTGGCCGCCCTGCGCACTCCCCCGGAGCCGGAGATCGATCTCCTGGAGGAAGCCATCCGGGCCAATGTCGCCCAGGTGGTCACCACCCTCCGCCGCAGCCAGCCCATCCTCTACCCACGCCTCCAGCGCGACCAGCTTCGGGTCGTCGGCCTCCGCTACGAGCTGCGCTCAGGCGGAGTCTCGATCGTCGCCTGAACGGGAGCGGGGAGGCTCCTTCTCGCCTCGCAGGGCTTGCCCTGGAAGCGGAATACCCTACAATAGGTGGAGGACGCTCGGCACCCCCCGCCACGCTGCTTGCGCCAGGAGCAACCACACCAGGGATGATCGACGAGAGGCAGCGGCGCGCCATTGAGCGGCTGCAGCAATTCGGCTTGCGCAGCACCCCGCAGCGGCGCGCGATCTGGAACGTCTTTGCCCAGCTTGGCCAGGGCCATCTGACGGCAGAGGAGGTGCTCGACCGCGCCCAGGCTGAACTCCCGGAGCTCTCCCGCGCCACAGTCTATAAGACGCTGGGCGAGTTCGTCCGGGTTGGGCTGTTACGCACGGTGGCTGGTCACGGCCCCCTCCGCTTCGACCCCAATCTAGACGCTAGCCATCACCACTTTATCTGCGAGCGCTGCCAGCAGATCGTCGACGTGCATCTCACGGGCATCGAGCAGCTGCGGCTCCAGCAGCCCGGCCTGAGGGTGCATCGGATCCGCATTCTGGTCGAAGGGCGCTGCGCTGCCTGCGCCGCCGAGCCGGACGCCTAACTCCCCTCCCGTTCCACACCGTCTCTCCTGCTTTCCTGGGCAATCTGACGTTGTGTCATTTTTGAGACGACATCTACTTCTCGATGAAGTCTTGATTCTCGCCGGGGGACGATCTACAGTGCCAGGGCAATCTCTTCCTAGGGAGGGAACCGATGGTCCAAGACGGACGAGTTCCGGCCGGTGATGTGAGCCGGCGCGTTGGGGTCGAGGTCATCGAAGCGCGCGGCGTCGACTCCAAGCTGCTGGTCGAAAAGCTGATCGATGCCGCCGGCGCCGAGTTCACCACCTATTACTACTACACCATCTTGCGGATGTATCTGGCCGGGCACGAGGACTACAAAGAGATCTGCGAGGACGCTCGCCTGGAAGACCGCGCCCACTTTGAGCTGATCACGCCGCGGATCTACGAGCTGGGGGGCTCGCTCCCCTTCGACATCCGCACCTTCGCCGACCGGGCAGGCTGCCCCGATGCCTACCTGCCGAATACGAACAACGGGAAGCTCACCATCAAACCTGGTGAAGCGGTGGAGGTGAAGCCCGCGCAGATCCTGGAGGTTCTGCTCGAAGCCGAGCGCTGCGCCATCCGCACCTGGTCAGAGATCTGTGATCTGACATTTGGGAAGGACCCGCGCACCTACGATTTGGCGGCGCGGATCCTGAACGAGGAGGTCGAGCACGAGGCCTGGTTCATCGAACTGCTCTCGAAGGAGCGTGACGGCGTCGTACGCCCCTCTGGCCATTTCCGGCGCGGCGAGCCTGGTGAAGCCCCCTACTCCAAGAACCGCGGCTTCTACAACCCCTAGGAACGCCGAGACGACCTACTGCGTCGTCTTCGAGCTCCCCGATGGCAGCACCCGCTCCGTCCGCTGCGCCGCGGGCGAGCGGGTGCTGGCCGCGGCCCGCCGCGCCGGGCTGGACTTCCCCAGCCTCTGTGAGCAGGGATGGGACCTCGCCTGCGCGATGCGACTGCTGGCCGGCCAGGTAGACCATCAGCGCGCCCTTCGCTATTACCCCGAGGATGCGGCAGCGGGCTTCGTCCTCCCCTGCGTCGCTACCCCGCTAAGCGACCTGCGCCTGCGCACCCACCAGTTCACCGCCATGCGCGACCACCGGCTTGCCCACGGCCTGCCGACCCCCCGCGCAGCTGGCCTGCGCCCAAGCCCCCGTCGGCGGCCGGTGGCCGAGCGGGTACCGGACGAGAGCGCTGCGGCCACCGCACCATCGTCGTCGCCGGGCCGGTTCACTCCTCGGCTTTGCCCCGCGCACGAGGTGGCCGTGCCGCCCGAAGCCCCTGGTACGCGAGCGCGCCCAGCAGCGCACCAAGCGCCGGACCAAGGAGATAGAGCCACTGGTGCTCTCCCACCCCGAACGCGAGCGCCGGGCCCAGCGAGCGGGCCGGATTGAGCGAGGCTCCCGAGACCGGGCCACCAACGAGCGCCCCGAGCGCGACGGTGCCACCGATCGCAAGCGCCGCACCCTGGCCAACGGCACGGGTATCGGTCGCGACGGCCATGATGACGAACATCAGGGCAAAGGTCAATACTACCTCGAAGGTCAGCGCCTGGCCCACACTGCCACTTGGCACGGTTGCACTCACCCGCCCACCCTCACCAAAGAGCAAGCGCAACAGCCCGGCCGCGAGCGCTGCCCCACCCAGTTGCGCGAGCCAGTAGAGGGGCACCAGCGGCAGGGGAAAGTGGCGCGCCAGCGCAAAGCCGAGCGTGACCGCCGGATTGAGGTGCGCCCCCGAAAGGTGACCAGTGGCGTAGACCATCGCCATGATGACAAGGCCGAAGGCCAGCGCCACGCCCAGGTGCCCAAGCGCTCCCGTCTGCGCGTTGACCGCCAGTGCCCCACCGCCGGCAAAGACCAGCAGTGCCGTTCCCAGCCCTTCCGCGGCGAGCCGACTGAGGAGCACCAGCTTCATCGCCCCCTGCCCCGCTGCGCGGTGACAAAGAGGCTCACGCGCTGTTTGATCTCGTCACGCACCCGCCGGAAGACACGCAGGCGCTGCCCCTCCGGAAGAGCCGGGTCAGCGGGGTCGTCGATGCTCCAGTGGATCTGCTCGCTGGCACCTGGCAGGATCGGGCAGCTCTCGCGGGCGCGGTCGCAGAGGGTGATCACGAAGTCCCAGGGCTCGCCAAGGTAGGGTTCGGCTGATTTGGAAACCTGATGCCCGATCTCAATCCCCACCTCGCGCATCACGGTGACGGCCAGGGGGTGGAGGCCACGCGGCTCCGTTCCCGCGGAGTGGACCTCGAACGCCTCCCCGCCCAGCGCGCGCAGCCAGGCCTCCGCCATCTGACTGCGGGCACTGTTCCCGGTACACAGAAAAAGGACGCGCCTGCGGCCGGTCATTGCTCCTCCTCGTTCCTGGTGCTAGATGTATCTAAACAGATTGATGTATTCTGGAGCAAGTGAGAGGGCGACAATGACCCAGCCACCCGCGATCGTGACCCTGCTGGCCGATGACCTCCGCTGGCAACTCGTCCGTGAGCTTGCCGCGAGCGACCGCTCCGTCCGCGAGCTAACGCGCCGCCTAGGCGCGCCCCAAAGCCTCGTTTCGTATCACCTGGGGGTGCTCCGGGCGGCCGGCCTAGTGCGCGTCCAGCGCTCGACTGCCGACGGGCGAGCGAGCTACTACGCCCTACACCACCAGCAGCTCGAAGAGGCGCTGGCTGCTCTCCCCCACCACCTGCAGCCGCACGAGCCCGCGCCCGGGCGGGTCCTCGTCGTCTGCACCCATAACCAGGCTCGTTCGCCCATGGCCGAGGGGTGGCTTCGCACCCTCAGCCATGGCCAGCTGCACGTGACGAGCGCGGGGGTAGCACCACGGCCGCTCCACCCGCTCACCCTCCAGGTGATGGCGGAGGTCGGCGTCGACCTCCGCGACCACCGCCCGCGCCACCTGAGCGCCGCCCTCGCTGAGCCACCTGACCTGGTGCTGACCGTCTGCGATCAGGCTCGCGAGCAGTGCGTGCCGCTGCTCTCATGCCCCCAGATCCACTGGAGCCTGCCCTCGCCAGCCGCAGCACCGCCCGCGGAGCAGCTGGCCGCGTTCCGGGCAATCCGCGATGAACTCCGCCAGCGGGTTGAACGACTGCTTGGGGGTTGGGGTCCACTTCCGCTCGTCCCCAGCGCCGAGCCGGGCCGTCGCTGCGCCTGATGAGCCCACTTTGGACCCGCCTGCGTAGAACACCTGGTGCGCCCCGAGCTACCGCGCCGCCGTTCCTCCATGGTTGGGGCACGCGCGAGTTGTGGGCGGGAGGTGGGCTGACGGCCCGGTGCGCTTGCTCGGCCGCCCCAACGGGTGCACCAGGGACAGGGCAGATGGTTGGTCGCGCGTGGTACGCTAGGTCTCCCTGCCGGGAGGAAGGAATGCCGGTCCGCTGGGAAGAGAGTCACGCCTTCGTTGCGAGCTTCGAGCTCACCCCGACGGGCGAGGGGCCGCTCACCGGGCTGACCTTTGCTGTCAAGGACGTGATCGATATCGCCGGGTGGACGACCGGCTGCGGGAACCCCACCTGGGCAGCGACCCATCCGCCAGCGGTGGCTCATGCTGTCTGCGTGGAGCAGCTGCTATGCGCTGGCGCAACCTGCGTGGGAAAGACCGTGACCGACGAGCTCGCGTTCAGCCTGCTGGGCCAGAACGCGTTCTTCGGGACACCCCTCAACCCCCAGGCACCTGACCGGGTTCCCGGTGGCTCTTCGAGCGGGTCGGCCTCGGCGGTGGCCTGCGGCCTCGTCGATTTCGCGCTGGGAACCGATACCGGCGGCTCTGTCCGGGTGCCGGCGAGCAATTGCGGGGTCTGGGGGTTCCGCCCCTCCCACGGCCTCATCTCGGTGGCGGGCGTCCTGCCGCTGGCACCCACCTTCGATACCGTCGGGGTCTTCGCGTCGCGTGGGGAGGTACTCCTGCGCGTCGCCGGCGTGCTCCTTGCCGCGCCGCCCGAACCTGCCGGCGAGCCCAACACTCTCTTGCTCGTGAAGGAGGCCTTTGCCCTAGCCGATAGCGAAGTCCAGCAAGCCCTCGCCAAGCCGGTGCAGCAGCTTCGCGCCCACCTTGGCTCCCGGGTGCGGGAGCTCAGCTTGCGCGATCTCGCGGGGGACGAAGCCGGCGCCAGCTGGTCGGCCTGGTACCAGATCTACCGGGTGCTCAGTTGGGCCGAAGTCAAGAGCTGCCTCGGGGCCTGGATCGCTGCCACCCAGCCACCCTTCGGGCCGGAGATTACCGCGAGCTTCGCCCTGGTCGACCAGCTCGACCGCTGCCAGGTTGCCGAAGCGATCGAACGGCGCGAGCGCTTCGCTCGCCAGCTCCACCGCCTCCTTGGCCCACGTGATCTCCTCTGCCTGCCCACGACACCGACCCTCGCCCCCCGGAAGGGGGAGCAGATCTCCCGGACCCGTGGTGGCTACTACCCGCGCACGCTCGCCCAGACGAGTGTGGCCGGTATCGGCCGCTTGCCGCAGCTCTCCCTCCCGGTCGGACGTTTCGCGGGGGTGCCAGTCGGCCTTTCCCTCCTCGCGGGCCCAGGGCAGGACCTGGTGCTGCTCTCGCTGGCGGCGCAGCTCGCCGAGCCTCTGCTGGGAGACGGCTAAGGCCCGGTGCATCCACCCGTGTGCCTCACTCTGCTCCTTCGTGTGGCCGTGGTAGCGTTCTACCGGAGACAGCACGCCGCTTCCCCCTAGCCGGCTCGGGAGTACGGAGCGACTGTCCGGGCGCTGAATGCGCTTTGGGGCGCCGAGGCTCTCCTTTCTGGCCGCGGGAGTTGTCAGGGAGTGGGGATTGGCCTGGCGATAGCTCAGGAAATCGAATGATTGACAGTCCCCACGTTCCGCTCTACACTGGCAGGGTCATGGAAGAGTTGGCGCTCCCGGAAGCCCTGCTCGGCTCGGAGGTGTTCCTAGTCGGGCGGGTGCGCACCCGGCTGATCCGCCGCCTGGCGGAGGAGCACGGTCGGCTGGGATTACGGATCGGTCACGGCCCGCTCTTGATCTGTCTGGAGGAGCTGGGGCCGCTCAGCCAGCGCGAGCTAAGCTGCCTGCTTTCCGTCGACCCCAGCGACCTGGTGCGCTATCTCGATGCCCTTGAAGAGTTAGGCTACGTCGTCCGCCAGCAAGATGCGAACGACCGGCGGCGCAATCTCCTCGCGATTACACCCGCCGGTCGCGCGATGCGGGCCCGGTACGACGCCATGATCGCCGTCGTGGAAGCGGCGCTGTTCGGTGGCCTCGCGGCCGAGGACCGGATGACTTTCCGCCGCATCTTGCGCCAACTTGCCCGCGAACCGCTCCGCCGTGAGGAACCTCCTCTCGCGGTGGGAGAGGAGAGGCCATGAAGATCGGGATCTCCCTGACACCCAACCTCAATGGGGGCACCGACCCGCACGAGGCCGTGCGCCATCTCGTTTGGGCGGCGCGCTATGCCGATGCGCACGACTTCGACATCGTCTGGACGACCGAGCACCACTTCACCGGTGTCGCCTTTAGCAGCTCGCCCAGCGTCATCCTCAGCCATTACGCGGCGGTCACGGAGCGTGTCCAGCTCGGCTACGCAGTGGCGATCCTGCCGTTCCACCACCCGGTGCGCTTCGCCGAGGACCTTGCCTGGATCGACAACTTCTCGAACGGTCGGCTGATTGCCGGCGCCAGCCCCGGCTGGGCAGCCTATGAGTTCAGCGTCTTCGGTGTGCCGCTGGAAGAGCGTCGCGAGCGGTTCGTCGAGGCTCTGACGATCGTGCGCAAGGCGCTCGCGGGAGGAACGTTCAGCCACCAGGGCCGCTTCTGGCAGGTCCCGGAAACCCGGATCATGCCCCCACCGCTGCAGCCTGGTGGGCCCAAGTTCGTGACGGCGACCACCTCGGAGGAGGGGCTGCTCCTCGCAGCGCAGCTCCGCCTGAGCCCTTTGCTTGGCTTTGGCCCGCCAGCTGCCCTCGCTCAGCAGCGCCAGCGCTACATTGATGCCCTGCGGGCGGATGGCGCAAGCGAGGAGGAGCTGACCGATCTCCTCAGCCGGCTCGGCGCACTCCGGCGGGTGCTCATCCGCGAGAGCGATACCGAAGCGGAGGAGGAAGCGATTGCCGCCGTGCTCGGCTTTGCCACGGGCAGCGCCCAGCTGCGGGTCGATGCGACCACTGGCCAGCCGGTGGAAGGGATCGTGCGCCGGCGCTGGGACAATGAGGACCGGAGCGACCCACGCAAGACCTACGCCTTTAGCGGCACCCTCTGGGGGGCGCCGGAGACGGTGGTACGACGGCTGCTTGAACTCCGCGACGTTGGCCTCGGTCACGTCGTGCTCCAGTTCCACACCACCACGCGCAACGCCGATGGGGTAAAGGAGAACATCCGCCGCTTCGCTACCGAGGTGTTACCGGCTTACCGGGCGGCGACCACCGCCCCGGCCAGCGTCCGGTAGGCTACCAGCTACCCGCGAGGAGGTGGCACCATGACCCGCGCGTGGCCGCGACTCTGCCTCATCCTCCTTCCTCTGCTGGCGTGCGCACCCCCGCCCGCGAGCGTGCCCGCGGGCAACGTCGTCGCGGCCGAGCAACGGGCCGAGTCGCAGGTAATCCGGATCGCCTTCAGCTTTATCTACGCCAGCCTCTCGCCGGAAATCGCCTCGGGCTTTGGCAACCTCGCCGCCCCGCTCTACGACCAGCTCACCCGCTTCGGGCCGAACTACCAGGTGCAGCCTGCGATCGCCGAGCAATGGGACCTCTCGGCCGATGGCTTGAGCTGGCGGTTCACCATTCGTTCCGATATGCGCTGGCCGGATGGCTCGCTGCTCAGCGCCGAGGATGTCGCCTTCACCCTGCAGACTGCCCTGGAGAAGAACTGGCCCGTCCGGACCTATTACACCACCGTGAGCCAGGTGAGCGCACCCGACCGGCGGACGGTGGTGATCATGACCCGGACTCTGGATGTCTCGATCCCGAACGCGGGGGCGTACCTCTGGGTGGTACCGAAGGCATACTTTGAGCAGGTGGGGGCTGAGGGCTTCCGCCAAAAGCCGATGGGCTCCGGCCCCTACGAAGTCGTTGAGTTCGTCTCCGGTCAGCGCATCCACTACAAGAAGCGCAACCAACCGCACGCCTACCGGACGCCAGCGAACGACGAACTCATCTTCACCGCGATCGTCGAAGCAAGCCAGAAGATCTATGGTATCCGGACCGGCGAACTCGATTTCTCCCATCTGCTGCTCAACGCCGAGCAGATCGACACCGCTCAGCGTGCCGGGCTGCAGCTGAAGCGTCTGGAGAACGATACCAGTATCGCGATTTTGATCCCCTTTGGCACTGCCCAGACGAAGGGCACCCCCCTCCAGGACAAACGGGTCCGCCAGGCCCTCAACTACGCGGTGGACAAGGAGACGGTCACCCGGGTTGCCCTCCGCGGGTCGCACGAGCCTTCCGGCCAGCTCGGCCTCCCGAGCAGCCAGTTCTGGGACCCGACCATCCCCGTCTGGCCGTATGACCCCGCGAAAGCGAAGCAGCTGCTGGCGGAGGCCGGCTATGCAACTGGCTTCAAAATGACGATTGATTTCACCCCCGCGGCAATGGCGCGGGAGATCCCGCTGGCCATCCAGGATGGCCTACGCGAGGTAGGGATCGAACTTGAGATCCGGACTCACGAGCCCACGGCGTTCGTCGACCTGGCCCAGGGGCGGGGGAACCAGGTGCGGGGCGATCTGTTTGCTACCACCTTCAGCGAGACGACGGGCTTCTTCACCGGCGCCCGCAATCTCCTCGGCTGCAACCGTCCCCAGCCGAACAATCCGGCGGTAATCTTCTACTGTAACCCCGAGTGGGACCGCCTCTTCGACCAGGCGCTGCAAGAGCGCGATCCTACCCGCCGGGCGGCGCTCTACCGCCAGTTGGTCGGGCTGACGCGGGAAGACGTCATCGCGCTCTTCTTCGCCACCCGCTCGAGCTACGTCGTCCAGTCTCCCAAGCTTCGCGGCTTCGAGGCCCCGGTACCGAATGCAAGCGGCTTCACCCTCGATTCGGTCTACAAGGTGCGCTAGGTCGCCACGGGCCAGCCGCGAGCTTACTTCCGCCCCTGGGTAATCCACTGGATAGCGCCAGGGCGGAGGGGGCGCTCGCCTATTTCGCGGAAGCCCACCGCCCGCATCATCTCGGGCAGGTTGCGAAAGCCGTTCTGGCGCCAGTAGGGCTCGCCGTTGTGCTCGGTCTGCCAGTCTGAGAAGAAGGCCCGGTAGGGGTCGAGGTGCCGGTAGGCCGCCACGTCGCCGATGTTGAGCAGCCCGCCCGGGGCGAGGATGCGGTAGGCCTCAGCGATCACATTCTGGGCGGCCTCGTCCGGGATCTCATGGAACAGGATGCACGAGGAGACGACGTCGAAGAAGGCGTCCGGAAAATCGGTCCGCTCGGCATTCTGCTGGGAGAAGTGGATGGCGATCCCGAAACGCTCCGCCACCCGGTGGGCGTAGTTGAGGAACGGCGCCGAGAGGTCGATCCCGTAGACCTCGGCATCGGGGAAGCGCTCCTTGAGCACGATCGTGCTCGAGCCAAGGCCACAGCCCAGGTCCAGGATCCGGCGGTACTGCCCTGCAGGGATCGCCGCCGCCACCCCGCGTTCTATCTCCCAGCGGTCGTTGGCACCGGAGTGATAGACCGCACGGCCGACTTGCATCACCCAGGGGATCATCGGCTTGCCGTGCATCCCCCCGGGCTGGATGTGATAGTCGATCTCGTAGTAGGGCGGCAGCGCGACCTCCGGGTTCAGACGCAACGAGCCCTTCGGGTTGGGGACTGGCCGCTCGAGCTCGGCGAGGTAGTAGTTCTCGTCGGGCGCGAGCGCGGCAAACAGGCGCGGCCAGAGCATCTCCTGGGCATGGCGGGAGATAAAGCGGTCTGCCCGCCACTCGAACATCGGGTCAACGATGGGCGCGACCTCAGCCGGCCCGCTGGGTACCGGCTCGCCGGCTGCCCGCCGCGCCGCCACAATCGCCTCGTAGCGCTGGCGTGCCACCGCACCGACCACTGCCGCACTGACCGTCTTAATGTTGTTGAGGAAGTCGAGGGTCGCCCGGTCCTCCTGCTTGAACGTGATCCAGTCGCGCGGCACTTCGGTATCGGTGATCGCCATAGATCCCCCTTTTATCTCGTTACCTTCATTATCGATCCCGAGAGGAGCGCGCGCAAGCCCGCCCTCAAGCGGCCGGTTCGATGAGGCGCTGACGCAAGGTCTGGAGGGTAGCGGGCGCGACGCCACTGGCGAGGAGCAGCCCTTCGGCGGAGCCAGCAGTCGTGACTACCCCCTCCAGGAAGGCACGCATCGTGGCGGGTGTCGTCTCCACCAGGCGCGCCAGTTCCCTGGTCGAGAGGCCAAGGTCTGCAGCCATCCCCGCAAAATGGTGGAGATGCGGGAGGAGCAGCTCCCCACTAAGGGCATAGTCCTGCGCGATTTGCTCGGCCGGAACTCCGAGCACCGCAAGCAGCAGGGCGATGACAATGCCCGTCCGGTCACGGCCGGCGCTGCAGTGGACCAGCGCGGGGAGCGCCCCGGGCTCAGCCAGCAGGGTGAAGACCTGGCAGAGCACTTCCGGCGAACGCCGGACCAGGGCGAGATACGAGGCGGCCCAGTCGAAGCTCCCCCGGAGCATGGCCAGCACCTGCGCGAACTGGACGTGCGGCGGGGCGTTGTCCGTCTCGAGCAGAGAGGCGGCGTGGTAGCGGATACCATGCCCCCTGAGGGGCAGCTGCCCAAGCTGGCGTTCGGCTGGGGTCCGTAAGTCGATGACGGTCCGGATGCGGAGTGACCGGACAAACTGCTCCAGGCCCGCCGGCGTGATCACGTGGATGAACCCCGCCCGGTAGACCTGCCCCCAGCGGACGCGTCCTCCCATGGCCGGGTAGCCACCGATATCCCGGAAGTTGACTGCCCCCGCGATCTGGTCATCCAGGACCCGGCGTGGCCCACCATCCATCGCTGGCTTCACGGATGGGATGATAGTCGAAGCAGCTGCTGCAGCCAGAGGGAGGCACCCCGCGCGGCCAAGGTGGTGAGGAACATCGCCAGCCCAGGTGCCGCAACGAGCCACCAGGCCCCGCTCGTGACGAAGGCGTTTCCCTGGGCCAACATGAGCCCCCAGGACGCCTCCGGTGGCTGAACCCCCAGCCCGAGGAACGAGAGGCTCGCTTCGGCCAGGAGGAGAGATGCGAACTCGAAGACGCCCGCCACGAGGAGCACCGGCACGAGATGGGGCAGGAGATGCCGCCAGAGAATCCGCTGCTCGCTGCAGCCAAGAGCGATCGCCGCCTCGACGAACAGCTGCTGCCGGAGCGCCAGGGTCTGCCCTCGCGCCAGGCGGGCAAAGCCGACCCAGGTCAGGAGGACCAGGAAAGCAACCAGATTGAACAGCGAGGCTCCGACGACATAGAGGAGAAAGATCGCGAGCAAGAGGGGGGGAAATGCCATCTGAAAATCGGCCAGCCGCATGAGCACGCTCTCGAGGCGCCCACCCCGATACCCGACGATCATCCCGAGTAGGGAGCCGCTCAGCCCACCGAG
>JAILZB010000179.1 GCA_023512725.1 Chloroflexota bacterium
CAGACGCACGCCGTGGTGCCGTACAGCGCGGCGCTGGCCCGACTCCCCGCCTACCTTCAACAGCTCGAGATGGAGAGCAACGGCAAGTCGGTCACCCTGGCGGGCGAACCGGTGGGCTGGGCCACCGGACCGGTGGTGTGGGGACAGCCCGGCACCAACGGGCAGCACGCCTTCTTCCAGCTCCTCCATCAGGGCACCCGCCTCGTCCCCGTGGACCTCGTCGGCTTCGTGCAGGCGCTCGACCCGATCGGGAGCGTCCACCCACTCAATCACGATCGGCAGGTCTTCCGAGAGGCGCAGGATGACGGCGGTATGGATCCGGCTGGTTGCACCAAAACCGGCAATCCCGCGCAGGACCGATGCCCCAGCGGCCCCTTCCCGGCGGAGGAATTCGAGGATAGCGCGATAGAGCGGCCGGTGCTCCCACTGGGTGCTTTCTCCCACGTACACCCGGACGCGGCAGCCAACTCCGGCGATATTCAGCATGCCTCGTTCCTCCCTCTTCCTCCTACCACTGGGTGTGGAGAAACCTACCCTCGCTCCCGGCGAGCGTGCGGAAGCTAGAGCAGGCGTGCGAGTGCAATGCCAAGCAACACTGCTGCCAGGCCGAGGAGCGTGCTTCCAAACACATTGGCGAGGGCAAGCCACCAGGCGCGTTCTTGGAGCAGCACAACACTCTCAAAGCTGAAGGTAGAGAAGGTGGTATACGCCCCCAAGAACCCGATCGCGAAGAACAGCCGCCAACCAGGGTCGGCAACGAAGCGCTCGGTGGTCAGGGTGAGAAAAAACCCAAGCAGCAGGCTGCCCGTGACATTGATCACCAGGGTGCTATAGGGAAACGTCGTCCCAAACCGTTCGGCGACCCAGCCACCGATCAGGTAGCGCGCATTGGCACCGAGGAAGCCGCCTAGCCCGACCAGCAGGTATCTCACGCTCCTTTCCCTTCGCGGACGATCAAGACCGAGCAGGGTGCGTGGTGGCTCCCCTTCTCAGCAGTGGTGCCGAGGAACGGTACCCAGACCCCAGAACGCCCGCGGTGGCCCAGAATGATCACATCGAATTCGCCCTCCTGGGCAATATCGACGATCGCTCGGGCAGGATGCCCCGGTCGGATGAGGAAACGCAGGGTACCCCCCGCCTGGGCCGCCAGCTGTCGCGCGGCGTCGAGCCGATCACTGAAGTCCCGATCGGCTTCCACTTTCTCCTCTTCGAACTCGCCGACCGTGGCGGCAAAACGGGGCAAGTGCTCTTCCACCGCTACCGCCCACCGCTCGGCCTGCTGCAGGCGAGCCTGACTGTTCGCGACGGCACGCGCGCGCTCGGCGCCGGTTGAGCCATCGTATCCGACGAGGATCTGCCCGAACACGTTCCTCCTTCCGCAAGAGCTGCTCTGCCTAGCTGGGCGCGTGGGGACGTTGGCGGAGGAGTCCCATGAGCACCGGGAGGGCACTGAGCTGGGCAACAACGGCGAACACCGCCAGGAGGGTGACCGAGCGGTCGTAGAGCACGCCCATCACTGTGCTGCCCAGGAACCAGCACACCCCGTAGCCGCTGTTGAAGAGGCCGTAGCCCGTGCCCCGGCGTGCACTCGGCACCAGCTCCGCCACGGCCGCCCGCAGGACGGACTCCTGGGCACCCATCCCAGCTCCCCAGAGCGCCATCCCGATGAGGGCCAGCCCGGCACTCCCAGAGAACACCAACGGGGCGAAGCCAGCCGAGAGCACCACTGCTCCCCCAACCACTGCGAGCCCAAAGCGGTCGAACAGCCACCCAAACAGGAGGGCTGCCACCGCATCGATGGCCATCGCTAGAGCATAGAGAAGCGGGATCGCGGGGGTGGGGAGAACCGCCTGCTGCTCGAAGTGATAGGCGATGAGCGCAAAGTCGGCGTAGCCGGCAGCGACCAGCGCGGCAGCCACCAGGTAGAGCCAGAAGGCGCGGGGCAGCCCCTGGGGGTCAAGGGTGGGCGAGGTCGGGTCGAAGTCGCGCGGCCGAGGATAGAGCTGCCGGGCGACCAGCAGCGTGCCGAGGGCAGCGAGGGCAGGGAGGAGCAGCAGCGCAAAGGCAAGCTGGTACTGCCCCTGGAGCGCCAGTACCCCCGCCACGCTGAGAGGACCGAGCACGGCGCCGACCTGGTCCATCGCTTCGTGCAGGCCGAAACCCCACCCGCGCCCGGTCTGCCGGGTGGCGTGGGAGAGCATCGCATCGCGCGCGGGGGTCCGGATCGCCTTTCCTACCCGTTCCGCTACGATCAGACCGGCAGCAACTGCCCAGTGCCCGGCCAGCGCAAGGAGCGGCACCGCGAGCAAGTTCACGGTGTAACCGAGGATAGTCGTGGCCCAGTAACGGCCGGTCCGGTCAGCCAAGTAGCCCGAGAGCAGGCGCATGGTGTACCCCACCAGTTCTCCGAGCCCAGCGGCAATCCCAACCACGGTCGCGCTGGCGCCCAGGATGGCAAGATAGGGGCCACTCACACTCCGGGCGCCCTCGTAGGTGAGGTCTGCTAGCAGGCTCACGACCCCAAGGAGCACGACGAACGTGATCGCGGCGGAGCGGCTGAGCGATGGTCGCTCCGCGGAAAGCACTTCTCCTCTTGCTTCCCTCACGGTAGCCTCCCGGCATTCCTCGGCGAAAGGCCAGCCAGGTGGTCGCAGGGCGGTGACGGCGAGGCCGTTCTAGGCTGGCTGGGCGCTCTCTCCTGCTGCCGTTTCATCGTCGCTTCCGCGGAGCTCCTCCGTGGTCTCGTCCACCAGTGCCAGGACGGCCGCGACCACATCCGCCCGCCCGATCACACCAACGACTTGCCCCTCCACCACCACGGGGAGCGGGTGGCGCTCGCGGTTGATGAGCAGGGCCGCAACCTCCGCAGCCGGCGTCTCGGGGGAGACGGTAACGAACCGCCGGGCCATGACGTGCCCAACTGGCGTGCGGGCGATCGCCCGGGCCCGCGTTGTCAGGCTAGTGTAGCGGGTGGCCCAGACGCCAAGGTCCGAGCGTGCAGGGGCGCGCAGGATGTCTTTCAAGCCGATCATGCCGACCAGGCGCCCGGCCTCGTTGACCACAGGGGCAGCGTAGACCCCTGCCCGCAGCAAGATCCGTGCCGCCGTGGCCAGGCTGATATCCGGGCGGATGGTGACCACATTACGCTTCATCAAGTCGCTGGCTTGCATGGCGCCCTCCTTGAAGTGGAGCCCGTTCTTCCCGGGCCAGGGATGAGCCTACCACCACCGTCAAGGCTTCGTTCTCGCCCTGCCCGAGGACGTGCCGGGTGGAATGGGGGAGGAACCAGCGCTGAGCGATCAGGGTCGGGACGACGGCGGAGGCAAGCACCGTGGTGACCAGGATGGTGTACTGCCCCTGGTCGATGATCCCGTTGGTCAGCCCGTACAGGGCCGAGATACTGCCGAAGGTGAGCCCCGTGCTCATCAGCAGCGTGGTGAAGTTCCCTTCGACCGCGCTCAGGGAGAAGGCGCGCGTCAGCGGCCAGACCCCGATGAACTTCGCACTGACCTTCACGGTCAACAGCGCGAGCACCGAGCCGAAGCCCGCGACCAGGGCTGGCAACGAGACGAGGGTGCCCGCTTTGAGGAAAAAGAACGGGGTCAGCAGGGTGAAGGCAAGTGTCCGCATCCGATGGACCAGCACCTTATCACGGACAAACACCCCGGCGATCACGAGCCCCACCAGGTAGGCTGGCAAGACCGCCTCGCTCCGGGCGAGGGTAGCAAGGCCGCCGAGGAAAAAGAGCACCAGGAAGATGAACCTTACCTCGGGTTCGGAGACCCGGTTGCCCCCGGTGGCGATCACCCAGCGGGTGATGCGCGGCAGCCTCCAGAGGACCAGGGCAGTAACCGCCACGAAGAGCACCATCCAGCCGTTGAAGCTTGCAAAGAGCACACCCAGCGCGAGGACGGTCCCGAGGTCGGTGACGAAGCAGGCAGCGAGGACCAACTTCCCGAAGTCGGTCTCGCTGAGGCCAGTCTCCACCATCACCGCGTAGACCACCGCCACCGAGGTGGTGGAGAGGGCGATGCCGGCAATCTGGGAGGCCGGCAGCGTCCACTGGAGGATGAAGACTGCAAAGGCCAGCGCACTCAAAAAAGGAAGGAGAAACGAGACCCCGCCGATAACCACACTCGGTGCGAGGTGCTTCCGCAGGGAAGCGGGGTCGATCTCAGCGCCAGCCAGGAACGTCAAGAGACCAGAGCCGAAGGTAGCGAGGAAGTCGATCCAGGGCGAAGAGTGCAGGCCAAGGAAGTTCCCGCCGATCCCGCCAAGTGCGATCTCCACGAGCGCGACTGAGATCCCGAGCCGGATCGAGATGACGCTCGCCGACAGCGCCAGCGCCATCCAGGTGGCCGCCACCAACCAGATGTTCTCCATCGAACGCCCTCCTCAGGGGGATGTCCACACCGGAGGGCGAGGGAGAGAAAAAAGCTCCTGCCGCCGCGCCGGTGCGGTCAGGAGCCATCAGCAGTGCCTGCGGTTCGGATGAGGAGCACTCCTCACCCTGGCGGACCCCATCGCCAGTCTTCACTTGCTCCGGCAAGTCTACCCGATGCTCAGGCGGATGGCAAGCAGCCCCGGCTCGCCTCCTCGCTGGCCGGGGTCGGGGGTTCGATCCCGGCGAGCCGACGCGCTAGCGCTTTCTTCTCTTCGAGGTTCAAGGCGCGTTGGATCTGGATCCGCTGGGCTTGCGGTGATCCCGCGCCATGCATCGATTCGGTCAGATAGCCCACGGCATTGCGACCGAGGGTCATGTTCTCGATCAAGCGGAACAGCCGGACCCGGTGCTCGACTGGCACCCCGGCGCGCCCCTTGAGGTACTTACGCAGCACGGGGCCGGTCTCCGGGTTGGTCAAGTCACCTTCGGAAGGCATGGTGGCAACGAGCGCACCCGCAATATCCTGGGCCAGTCGCGCCAGCTCGAAGGGAAAGCGGGTGACGTTGTGCTTGCAGACGTTCGCCAGGAGGTCATCGTTCTGATAGTTCCCCGCTGCCGTGGGGCGGGATTCATACGACGAGGCGAGGCCGGCGCCGTAGATCGTCTCGTTCAGGTGTGCCATTTCCACCAGCTTCTCGCGGATGTGGGAGGCGTTCGCCACCCCGTTGTAGTCCGCGATCTGGGCCGCCGCTCCGATCAGGACGTCGCCCAGGCCGGTCTTGCAGACGTAGCTGCGGCGGTGAAAGGCGGTAAAGCGCTCTACTAGGGGCGCGGCCCACTCCGTCTCCCCGTTCAGGAAGATGAACTCGGCCGGCACAAAGACATCGTCGATGATGATCATCGCTTCCTGGCCGGCGTAGAAGGCGTTGCCCTGGTCGATGGTACCCGCTTCGAGGGCGCGCGTATCGCACGACTGCCGCCCGTAGATGAACGTCAGGCCTGGGTGCTCCACGGGGATGGCAGCGACGATGGCGTAGTCGCGCTCTTCCGGCCGGAGCCGGAGAGTCGGCATCACGACGATCCAGTGTGAGTTGATGCAGCCCGTCTGGTGCATCTTTGCCCCGCGGATGACCACCCCATCGGGCGCACGCTCAACGACGCGGACATAGAGATCCGGGTCTTCCTGCTCGGAGGGGGCCTTGCTCCGGTCCCCCTTCGGGTCGGTCATCGCGCCGCCGATGACTAGGTTCTCTTCCTGGCAGTAGCGGATGAACTCGCGCAGGCGCGCGTGGTAGCTGGTGCCATGAGCCGCGTCGCACTCGTAGGTCACCGAGTAAAGCGCGTTGAACGCGTCCATCCCAACGCAGCGCTGGAAGCAGGTCCCCGTGAGTTGGCCGAGGCGGCGCTGCATCTTGTTCTGGAGGACGACATCCTCCACGCTCTCTGCGATCTGGAGGAATCGGTTCACTCGTCGGTTCGCCAGCGACGACCAGGCAGTGGCCAGCTCAGGCTGCGCGAGCGCGAGGTCGTAGGTTGCAGCGACCGCGTTGATCGAAGGGCGAATGAGGGGATGGTCAACCGGCTCGCGGACCCGTTCGCCCAGCAGGTACACGCGGAGGTCGCGCCCTCGTAAGCTCGCGAGGTAGTCTTCGCCACTCCGGATCGGGGGGGCGTAGCGCGGTTTCGCCCAGAGCCGTGCGACCTCGGGGGGGAGTTCGCGGGTCGTTGATGGCGTCATCGGTGCTCTCCTTTGGGGCAAGTGTAGCGCCCTCGCCTTACCAGAGGAACTCAGCGCCGTTCATCGCCAGGCACTGGCCAGAGATGTACTCCGCCTCATCGCTGGCCAGCCAGGCAACCGCATGTGCCACCTCTTCCGGAGTGCCAAAACGGCCCCAGGGCACGGACCGGCGGAACTGTTCGATCACCTCCTCGCGGTTCACCCCCAGTCGGCCAGCGAAGCCATCGGCGATTGTCTCCCAGAACGGCGTCAGAATGTGCCCAGGGGTGTAGGCGTTGACCCGGATGCGATGGGGCGCAAGCTCGAGTGCAAGCGTCTGGGTGAGCGAGATCACTCCGGCCTTGGAAGCGCAGTAGGCAGCAAGGTTCGCCACGCCGCGCCGGCCAGCGCCGGAGGAGCCATTGATGATCACCCCGCCTCTTCCCTGGGCGATCAGCTGGCGAGCAGCCGCACGCGCCCCAAGGAAGACCCCATTCAGGTTGACCTCTAGCACCTGCCGCCAGGCCGCGAAGTCGGTTTCGACGACTGGCGCGATCAGAATGATGCCGGCATTGTTGACCATGATATCCAGCCCACCGAAGCGAGCGACTGTCGTTGCGACGAGGTCCTCCATCGCCGCGGCATCGGTGACATCCACTTCGTATGCCAGCGCTCGTTCCCCGAGCTCCTCCGCCAGGGCCCGGGCCCCGGCACCGTTCCGGTCGGCGATGGTGACGTTGGCCCCTTCCCGTGCGAACCGCTCGCAGATGGCGCGACCGATCCCACTCCCCCCGCCGGTCACGATGACGGTCTTTCCCTGGTAGCGCATCCGTTTCTCCCGTGCCGTGGTCACACGATCCTATCAGGTGCGGGCGCCTCGGCCTGGCGGCTCTCGCCGGAAGAGGACCTTCCCGAGCCAGAAGCGATGACGAGCGAGCACACGGTAGCCCAGCGCGAGGAAGGGGAGGAGGAGCGGACTTCCGAGCACTCTTGCCAGGTGCGGATGGCCGATCGCGGCAAGGAGGTAGGGCAGGGCCCGACCTCCAGCCAGCAGCTGCCCTTCGGGTGTGAGGACCTGCACCGCCTGAGTGCGAGCCGCTGGAAGGTGAGGTGGGCACGGCAAGGCAGGTGCCTGCTGGGAAGGGAGGAGCAACAGGCGACCCTGCTGGTCC
>JAILZB010000180.1 GCA_023512725.1 Chloroflexota bacterium
CTTCTACGGCGATTTCAAACATGCTGTCGGTCGTCTCGGCGATCTTGCCCTGCACCGGCACGACGCCCCAAACAAGCTGCAGGCGGCGGAGCACCTGCTCCTGCGGCGTGACGGCGATAATCGGCGCTTTCGGACGGTATTTGGATACCATGCGCGCGGTATAGCCGCTCTCGGTCGAGGTGACGATGGCTTTCGCGTCGAGATCGAGCGCGGAATTGGCCACCGCCTGGCTGATCGCCTGGACGGCTGCCGGGTCGTTCAGGTTATCAACGAAGACCGCCACCGTTAGCCGTCGGAGGGTCCCAGGCGCCTGGACTGTCGAGATGACCGTCCGGGAAAGCTCGTAGTTGGTGACCAGATCTCGCTTCTCGTAGGTGTTCGTCCCGTTCGTCAGATTGGCGCCACCGCCAGCGCCTGGCACGTTGCTCGTTACCCCCGGCACCCCCGCAGGGGGGGTAGTACCGCTGTAGCGCTCGGTGGTCTCACGCTGGCTGCGCGTCGCAGCCGGGCCGTAGCTCTCGCTGGAGGTCTGGACTTGATCCCAGTTCATCTCCGCGGAGACCCGAGCGGTCGCCCGTCCCGGACCGAGCACCCGGTCGAGCATCGACTGGACTTTGTGCTCGACCTCGCGCTCGAAGCGCACCTGAGCTTCGAGCTGGCTCTGGGCCGAGCGGTTGCTCGCCGGGGTGGCCGCGTCGCGCTCATCCCAGAGCACCGTGCCGTTGACATCCACGATCGAGATGTTCTCTGGCTTCAATCCCTCAACCGAGGCCGCGACCAGATTGGTGATCGCGCGGACCGCCGCGCTATCCAGGCGCTGGCCGCTCTTCAGCTTCAGCACGACCGAGGCGGTAGCGGCCCGCTCGCGGCTCCTGAACAGCTCTTCCTTCGGTAGCACCAGGTGCACGCGCGCGGTTTCGACCGCAGCCATCTGGCTGATGGTCCGGGCGAGTTCACCCTCCAGGGCCCGCTGGTAGTTCATGCGCTGACTAAAATCGGTCAGGGCGAGCAGGTTGGTCTGGTCGAACAGCTCGAACCCAACCTGCCCGCTGCGAGGCAGCCCTGCCTGAGCGAGCGCCAGGCGCGCCTCGTAGACCCGGCTGGTGGGGACCTTGATCGCGCTGCCACCCTCGGCGATTTCGTAGGGGATCTTGAGTTCCTTCAGCTTGGTGACGATGGCGCCAGCATCGGCCTCGTTCAGCTTGCTGAAGGCGACGGCATAGCTTGGCTGGGTAGCGCTGAAGGCAAAGAAGGCGAGCGCCGCCACCGTGACGGCAGCGACGGCGAGCAGGCTCGCCTTTTGCAGGCGCGAGAGCGGCCTCCAGAAGGCCAGGAGTGGTTGGAGCGCGCGCTGGAGGGCTGCCGGCATGCGTTCATCCCATCAGGTCTGCCGAGGCGGAGCGACCCGCTACTACCTACCATGGTAGGGAGCCAGGGCCTCGTCCTGTCATCGGGGAAACCCTGAAAGGCTGGCCGGGCTCCTCCCATCGTGCGGGCGCAGCGCGCCGGGACTACCCCAGGCGGTCGAGCTGCCCGGCAGGGGCCAGACGGAGGTAGGCCCGCTGGAGGCGGGCTGCCCGCCGGAGAGCCGCGCGCTCTTCCAGCAGGGCCGCCCGCTGGGCTTCGAGCGCCTGACGGGTTGCTTCGTCCAGCCGCTGGATCTGGGCGAGGATGGCCCAAGCACGCTCGCGCTCTTCCGCCACCAGAGACGCCAGCTGGAGCAGCGGTGTCCGCTCCTCGAGGAGCTCGCTCACCCGCGCAGGGTCGCCCGCCTGCGCAGCAGCGTGGGCAGCCAGGGAGAGGGTCAGTGCCTGGCCAAGAGCAGCGAGCGCGCTCATGCCACCTTCGCTGCGTGCTCTGCCAGCGGTGTCGGCGCTGCCAGCCGCTCGAGCGCCTCTTCCCAGATCGCTTTCAGCTCGCGCAACAATCCGACCACCTCCGGCAGTGCCGTTGGGTCGCGCTTGCAGTCTGCCTCGCCCGCCCGCGTGATCAGGTAGCGGTAGAGGCGGAACAGATTGTGCGCCAGTTCACCCCCACGCTGAAGGTCAAGCCCGCCGGCGAGTTCGGTGAGGATCTCCTGCGCGCGCCGAATGTCCGCCCGGAAACCGTTCTGGTCCCCCGCTGCCTGGCGCTGCTCGGCGCGGCAGAGAAAGCGGATAGCACCGCCATAGAGCAGCACGATCGTCTGACCGGCCGTGGCCGTTTCGGACTGGACGCGCTGATACTGCTGATAGGCTTTGGCGATCATGGGGTCTCCCGTGCCGAATTGACCTCTGCTCTCTTCTTCGGCAGGCGCGCCATCTTCTGAACTGCCTTAGCGGCTCGCCTGGAGGCCGGCCAGTGCCTGGACGAGGGCATTCTGGTCGTTCTTCAGCTTGGCGAGCGCCTTTTCCATGGCCGCGAACTTCTTCGTCAGCTGCTCTTCACGCGCGGCTAGGCGGCGCTCCATCTCCTCGACCCGGTCTTTGTAGCTCTGCACCTGGCTATCGATCTCGGTCTTGCGCTTGGCGAGCGTCCCCTGCGGGTCGGTGAGCACGGCAAGATAGTCCGCACCCTTGTAGGCAACGCCTTTCGTCGCCACGGTCGTCGTGATGGTATGGGTCCCATCGACCAGGGTCGCCCCAGCGCGGAGTGTCACCCCCGGGATCAAAGTGGTATTGACCCCGTTGGCTGTGATCGTCCCGGTCACTTTCGGCTGCGGCTGGCCACCCGTTGGAGTAAAGACCGCCTCGATCGTGCCATCGGCGCGGGTCGTGATGGCATAGGTGCCGGACTGGCGGGCCGTCGGGTTGCCAGAGATGCTCACCAATGAGCCAGTCCCCCCCGGGGCGAGGGTGGTCGTCTGGGTGAGCGACCCGAAGACCTCGCGAACAGCAAAGGGGTTGTTCTTCAGAGCATCGGTGAGCTTCGTCTCATCCAGCACCAAGTCGTTGGTCGTGCCCACCGCCGAGCCGACAACGCCAAAGGTCAGGCCAAGGTCGGCCAGCTTGGTTACCGTCCCGCTGAGGCCGTCAGCCGGGCTAGTGAGCATGTTCTTCAGCGAGACTTCGATCCCGCGGAGGGTGGCATCGCCGGTGAAGGGCCCGCCGGTTTTGGTAGTGATGTCGTAGACCGTCTGCTGGCGCAGAAAGGCCATCGTGCTGTTATAGGTGCTCACGAAGTCGCGGATCGCATTGACCGTCGTGGCGGTATCCTGCGCCACCGTGACGGTGACCGGCGTTGCACTCACCGCCTTCAAAGTGATCGTCACGCCGGGCACGACATCGGCGATGGTATTGCTCGTGCTGTGCTGCGGCGCTCCTCCCGCCACCGAATCGATCCGGTAGATTGCGCTCTGGCCGCTCGTGGTCTGGGCGATGGGAGCACCACTACTGTTGACAAAGCCAACGGCTTCGAGGAAATTGCCGCTTCCGGGCGCGGGAGAGACCGCCGCGACCGTGATCGCCTGGGAACCGGTAGCGTTATTGGTCAGCCGCAGTCGGTCGGTGACGGAGTCGTAGGCAGCCGTGACGCCCGCAGCGGAGGCGTTGATCCGACTGATGAGCGTGTTCAGCGAGTCAACGGTCGGGTCATAGGTGATGGTCACCCCGTTGATCTTGAACGATCCAGGCGCACTGCTGAGCCCGCTCAATCGCGCGTTGACGAGGGGCTCGGAGACCTGCGCCACACCCAAGTTGCCGGTGGAGGTCACCGTCTGGTTGCCGCCTACCGGAACGTTCGGAGCGGCCAGCAGCTTGGCTGCGGTGAGAAAGTTGCTCGTATCGGCGCCGCTGCCCAGCTGGATCGTGGTCGCGGAGGTCAGCTTCAGCTTGTTGGGGCGCCCATCGCTATCGTTGACGATGCTTGCCGTCACGCCGATGCCAGCGTGGTTGATCTTGGCCAGAATGGTGTTGGCCCCGACGGCATCGACCCCGTCCGAGAGCACGGTGTTCTCATCAATTGTGAACGTCGTACCGTTGATGGTGAAGGTGCCGGTCGTCGGCTTGAGCCCAAAGCCAGCCTGAGCTAGCGGCACGTTCGTGACGACCGCCTGACCGATCGCCTGATTGCTCTGGGACGTCGTGGCCGTTGCCAGCTGGTCGACCCAGAGCTTGAACGTGCCATTGGCCGCGGAGGGACCGGCAGTAATGGTCGCCGGAGCGGGTGTCCCGGGAGCCACGTCGGTGCTCACGCTCTTGGCATTCAGCGTGGTCCCCTCGGCGAGGCTCGCCAGCTTACTCTTGAGGGTGCTCAGCCGCGCCGCGAGGTCGGCCAGCACCTTACCCCGCGTCTCGGTCTTGCTTTGCTGGTCCTGGAGGCGTAGCAGGGGGCGGCGTTCGATCGCCATCAGCTGCTCGACCAGGGTGGCGGTATCGACGCCACTGGCCAGCCCGCTCAGCGCCAGGGGGTTTGCCATCGCTGCTCCTTCCCGCTACCCCTAGTGTTTGCGGTCAAGGAGGAGGCCCAGGTAGCGGTTGATCGCCGCCGCGACCCGTAGCAGCTCCTCCGGCGGGATCTGCCGGATCACCTCACCGCTCTCCGCCTCGATCAGTTTCATTACGTAGCGGCCTGCCGCTTCGTCATAGCTATAGCTGAGGCGGCTTGCTTCGCTATCGGGATTTCGCTGATCTTCGGGTGGACGCGTGCTCCCGGTGAACCGGGCCCCGCGGTCCTCCCGCCAGTGCCGAGCAGCATCTTCCGCCAGGGCCGCCGCCTCGGGAACCCGGTAGGAGACCGCGCGAGTTGCTTCCACCGGACCGATTCGTAGGATGTTCATCGTCGTCTCACCCCGGTTCGCCGATTAAGCCGCTGCGCCACGAGGGGACACGGCCGGTGTGTCCCCTCGTGGTGACGGCAGGCCCGCCGCGCGTTAGCGTAGGAGGGCGAGCACGCCTTGCGGCAGCTGGTTGGCCTGGGCGGCCACCGCCGTCCCCGCCTGCTGCAGAATCTGCCCCCGCACCATCTGCGAGACTTCGTAGGCAAAGTCCGCATCGATGATCCGGCTCTGCGAGGCCGACAGGTTCTCGAAGCTGATCGACAGATTGTTGATGGTGTGCTCCATCCGGTTCTGCAACGCACCCAGCTTCGCCCGCTCGCTCGAGACCGAGCCAATCGCCGCCGTAATCTTGGTGATCGCTTCGTTGGCGTTGGAGGCAGTGTCCACCTGCAGCGAGCCGACCGCCAGCCCGGAGGACCCTGCCGTCATGTTCAACAGCCCGAAGCTGAGGGCATCGTAGGTCTGGGTGTTGCCCGTGCCGATCATCATCGAGGTGCCACCCGTCACCGAGAAGGTAGTCGCACCCGTCGAGGCGTAGATCGAGCCGGTTGCCAGGACCGAGGCCAGCAGGTCCACCTGGACGCCGCCCACCGTCACGGTGAAGGAGCCCGCCGTTGGCGCCGAGAACTGCACCGCCGTCTGGATGTTCGAGTTGCT
Source organism: Chloroflexota bacterium (assembly GCA_023512725.1). Taxonomy (GTDB): domain Bacteria; phylum Chloroflexota; class Dehalococcoidia; order SpSt-223; family SpSt-223; genus JANWZD01. Next base: position 5,414 of record JAILZB010000180.1, read on the forward strand.
GGCACTCCGGAACAGGTAGATCGTGCTGGTCGCGGTATCGACCGTGATCGAGTAGGTCGTTGCCGCAATCGCTCCCACCGTGCGCACGCCAAGGAAGCCGTTTGCCGCTGTGAGGTTAGCCCCCAGCGCTGAGCCCGCCGTCTGGGCCAGGTTGCCATTGATGAGGTAGGTATCACCGAACTGGGTGGTCTGGGCGATGCGGGTGATTTCTTGCTGCAGGTTCTGGAACTCCGCCGTGATCTTGCTCCGCTCATCGCTCGCCAGCGACCCGTTCGCCGCTTGCACCGCCAGCTCCCGCATCCGCTGCAGGATCGCCTGCGTCTCGTCCAACGCCCCTTCCGCCGTCTGCACCATCGAGATGCCATCCTGGGCGTTGCGGATCGCCTGCCCCAGCCCACGGACCTGCGCTTGCAGCTTCTGCCCAATCGCCAGGCCCGCCGCGTCATCCCCCGCCCGATTGACCCGCTTGCCACTGGAGAGCCGCTCCAGCGCTTTCGCCAGGTCGTAGCCGGAGACTTGCAAGTTCCGCTGGGCATTCAAGGCGTTGACATTGGTGTTGATGCGCATTCCGTTTCCCTTCCTTTCACCCCCTTCGGCCAGGGGACGTGGCCATCTGGGCCACCTGAGCGGCACGGCAGTCGCCGTACCTCGCTTCCTGCGAGGGCAGGTCCGTCATGCCCTCGTCTGCGCGCCGGGCGCGGGCTAGGCAGCAGCATCCTGGATGGGTGCCATAGCGAACACACTCCACTTGGCGAGAAACTCCCGCCGATCGCGCTCCAGGAGCTGAGCATCGGGAGCGACCGGGTCGGTCTCGACGACGACGGCCAGCGGGAAACAGGCGACCCGGTGCCCGCTGGCTTTCATGAGCAGCCCGTAATCGGCGAAGGCAGCGCGACTGGTCTGGTAACGCTCATCGAGCCCGCCGGCCGCTACGAGCACGTCCAGTCGCAGCAAGCAGCCATACTCGGGAGCAAAATGGACCAGGGCCGGCAGGTCCAGCCGGGCCAGCGCGGGCCGCAGGTCATACTCCCCGACGCTGCTCCAGGTCAGCACGTTCGTGCGGGTTCCGCGCTCGCCGAATACCACGGGCGTCAGGTGTTCGGCCAGGCTTGGATCGGCCAGCTCGCTACGGACATCGAGCAGGAAGCGTGCCCGGTCATAGGCCACCGGGTCGCGTGCGCGCAGATCGGAGGTGGCCAGGGCGCGCCGAGCGGCTGGCACCCCGAGGCGGTCTTCCCGCCGCGCTTTCTCGGCCAGGAAGGCTTCGACCCAACCGTCCGACCGCGCGGGCGTCGAGCCGACCAGCGCGATGGCGGCGGCCGTCGCCCCCGGCTGCGTCAGGTAGCGCATCAGCAGTAGGCCGCCCCAGGAGAAGCCAATCAGTCCCGGCCGCTTCAGCCCCAGTGCCGCGATCAGCGCGCGCAGATCGGCGGCATGATCATCCCAGGTCAGCTGCTCGAGCTGTGGGGGATCGCCCGAACGACCACAGCCACGCTGATCGTAGTAGATCAGGCGGAAATGCGCGGCCAGCTCGTCGCAATAGGGAAGGAGCTGCTGATGGGGAAGACCCGGCCCGCCGTGGATCAGTACCAGGGGCGGGCCGGTGCCAAGGCTGCGGACGTAGAGATCGACCCCGGTGGGTACACGCAAAACGGTTTCGAACACGGGGTGTTGCGCTGTTTTGCGTGCGGGACGATTAGCCGGAGACCGCGCCGGCTGTCGCCTCCATGCCGGCCTCGATGAGGGTGGTGACCCGCTCGCGGTGGTACGTTGCATCCCCGAAGGCATTTGCGATCGCGAAGGCGCGCTTGAAGTAGAAGTGCATGTCGC
>JAILZB010000181.1 GCA_023512725.1 Chloroflexota bacterium
GCAATCTTCACTCCCTCCTGCTCGGCTCGCAGATGGGCGAGCTTGAGGCAGGGGGCGGAGAGGTCGACCCCAGACACTTCTGACGCGGGGAAGAGGACGGCAAATGGCAGGGTGCTTTTGCCGAACCCACAGCCGAGGTCCAGGATCTTCGCCCCCGGGGCAAGCCCCTGGGCGGCCGCCATCGCGAAGCGGTAGTGCAGGTCGGCGTGGCGGTCGCCCAGGGTAGGGGTCGTCGTCTGGGCGCCGTATTCGTACGCGAAGGCATCGAGGTTGTCGCTCCAAACCCCGCCCGGATGCTGGTGATAATCCACGTCGGTGTAGTACTCCGGTAGGGCGAGGGAGGGGTCCAGGCGGAGGGAGCCCAGCCGTGGCTCCGGCAGCGCCTCGAGGGCAGCGTCGAGCAGCGCCTCCTGTTCCTTGAGGGCAGGCAAGATCCCACGGGGATGGACGTACTTCAGCTGCTGGAGATGACGCTCCAGCCACCCGAAGTACTGGTAGAGGGTCGAGTGGCGCATCATCGCCTCGACTTCGTCCGCCGAGGCAGGCGTGCTTCCCCGCTCCGCCACCAGGCGCTGGTACTCCTGGTACAGGGCGGGGAAGAGCCGGCGCGTCCAGTGCAATTTCAAGCCGATGACGTATTCCTGGTGCGCTTGGCTCTCAAACGGTAGCGCGATCGACATGCCTCCCCCTTTCGCAGCAGTGCTACGCAGGCGCGCTCAGCCGGGGGAACCCACGAGCGCTCACCACCCGGCGGCTGTGGCACGCGGAACTGGACTGGTGGAGTGGAGAGCTGCCCCCCGGTGCCCGCGGCAGGCGGCCTGGAGATGCTCGGGGCAGCGCGCGTTCGTCGCCTGGCCACGCCACACTCCTTCAAGGTCGAGCCTGGCGAACGGAGACCGGCCCGCGTGCTCGACCTTGCCAGTCGTTCTTCTAAAAGGAACTACGTTTCTATTGCCAGGCCAAGTATACAAGAGTTCGGAGACATTGTCCAGCACTCCTGCTCGCCCCTCCCGGTGAAGCAGCGAGCGTTTTCCTTTACTCGCGGGCGACGCTCGCGCTTGCCGGCTTCGCGCTAGCAGGCCCGATGGCCCCTGGGGGCTGCGAGAGGAAGAGCAGCCTTCTCCACCGGCGGAATGTGGGGAAGGCGCCGTGCCTCCTTGGCTAACGCACGGCCAGCCTCACACCACCGCGCCCGCTACGCGGTGGCGTCGCAGCAGTTGGAGGGGGCACGCTCATCAGCGGGACGCGACTGAGCGGGCCGGGCGTCGGGCTGCCAGCTGGGGAGGCGGGACACTCACCCGGCCGCGCTCGCTAGCCGGTGCGACGGACGTTCTCGAATTTCGGCTCCTGGTCGGTGCGGCGGGTGACCCCGCTGACCGTCTTCTTGAAGACCCACACCTGAGTGGCTGAAGTCAGGAAGAGGAATGGCGGGTCTTCGTGCATCACGGCAATCGCTTGCTGGAGCAGCAGCCGCCGCTTTGCTTCGTCGATCTCGGTCCGGCTAGGCAGGTAGTAGCGGTCGAACTCCTGGTTGTCATAATGGCGGAGGGGTAGGGGCTGGGTGCCCGAGAACCAGACGAGGGCGTAGTCGGCGTCCATGGCGGGCGTCGCCTGCAGCCCAACCGAGAGGAGATGGGGGCGTGGCGTGCGACCGTAGAAGTGGTCGAGCCAAGCGGCAGCGTCGGTGGTCACCTGGAGGTCTGCCTCGATGCCGATGTCCCGAAGCTGCTGCTGGACGAACAGGCCCACGCTGGGCCACTCGGGCGCGGTGTTATACACCTCCATGCTCACCTTGAAGCCGGTCGGATAGCCGGCCTCCGCCAGCAGTTGCTTCGCCTTCGCAGGGTCGTAGGGATAGGCCTTCAGGTTCGGGTTGAAGCCGAAGGTCTCCTCCTGTACGACTTGCCCCTGGTCTACCCGGACGTAGCCGCGATAGATGTTCTTCGCGATCGCTTCCTTATCGATGGCGTAGTTGATCGCCTGGCGGACGCGCTTGTCGCGCGTGGGGGCATTCGAGATGATGGGGTCCATGAAAAAGCCGTTCGAGATGCCAGCGTTGATGACGACGGTCTCGAAGCCCTGGCTCTTCAGGCTGTCTACCTGGTCAAGTGGCGCCTGGCTGATCAGGTCGAGCTCCCCGGTGCGCAGGCCAGCCACCCGCGTGGCCGCCTCGTTCACCTGGCGAATGGTTAACTCGCGCAAGGCGGGCCGGGTCGGGTGCTCGGGAATGCCGGTCAGCACGAGCCGGTCGTTTGGCACCCACTCCTTCAGCTTGAACGGCCCCGAGCCGATCGGCCGGATCCCGAACTCGGCGTCGCCGACCCGCTCGAGGTAGGCCTTCGGAAAGATCGGGACGTAGGCTGCGCGCTTGAGCAGCAGGCCATCCGGCTCGCGCGTGAGGATCCGGACCGTGGTTGGGTCCACCACCTGTACCTCTCGGATCGTCATCAGCCGACTCAGGATGCCGAGCCGCTTCTCGGGGTTGGTGGCGCGATCCCAGGAGAACTTGATGTCCTCTGCGGTCACCGGCGTGCCGTCGTGAAAGCGGCGGTTCGAGAGGTCGAGCGTGAACTCCCAGGTGGTAGCATCCAGCGTCCGCCAGCGGGTGGCAAGCAGCGGCTCGACTGAGCCATCATCCTGCTGGCCGAGCAGCATTTCGTACAGCCCGTACCGCCGCGGGTTGAAGCCCAGGTTGGCCATCGAGTCGAGCACGGCGGGGAGGGTGGGGATGGCAACCACGAGCGTCTGCGGGACGGCCGGGGCCGTCGGTTGAATGGCAGCGCCAGGCGACGGCGAGGTGGCCGGAGCGCAAGCCGCCACGATCACCCAGAACCCAGTCAGCACCCCAGCAAGGCGAGACCAGCGTTGCATCGAGGCTCCTCCCGCGCCAGGGCCCACTTGGGGGCCCTGGCCGCTCTTCGCTGGGCCGTATTGTAGGCTTCCAGACACTCCCGGGATGGATTTTTTTACCCTGAAAGACCCCTCTCACCTGGGCAGCTGGGAGACCAGCTATACTTCCCGGCGTGGGCGTCAGCCCGCGCGCTGGCACGCACCCCATTCTGCCTGTCAAGGGGGCACGATGCGCAATTCCTCTGGCGCCATGGCTGCTGTCGCGGTTGCTACCATTCTGGCGGTGGTCGTGCTCGCGGTGGTGGTCATCACCCTGTTCTCGCAGCCGCGGGGCACGAGTGTCACTCCCGCCAGTCCGCCCGGCTCCGCGACGACACCGGAGGCGGGTCGCACTGCCACCGCGCCTGCGGGGCAGCCGGTGGTAACCCCGACCGCTGCCCGAACCCCTGCTCCAGCGACCACGCCCCCGCTAGGCTCGACTGGTCCGACCCCCGGTCCCACACGCACCCCCTAGTCTCCGCCTCGCTGGAAGCGCAAGGGCCCTCCCGAGGCACGCTCCGGCAGTTGGGGGTGGCCACCGCGATGAGCGACGGAGAAGGGCAGCCACCCCTCAGGGTGCTCCTTCGCACGTGAGAGCGGGAGCAGCCAGAGCGGACCGCCCACACTTCGGTCCCTGACCGCGCAAAACACCCGCTCGCCGTGCCCGGAGCAGGGCGCGTCCTGGGGTCCGCCCGCTAGCCCAGCACTGGCGACTGGCACCCGCAGCAGCGCGCGGACGGCTCGCCGCGAGGCGGGGTAGTGCGGCCGAAGGGGGTCGCCCACTGAGGGAGGAAGGCGAAGTCATGACTGGGCGGCCAACGGCTGGCGCAGGAGCAACGCCCCGCCACGACATCACGTGTCCATCACTTCCGGCGCGAAAGGCGGTGGGAGCACCTCCGCGCGTAACAACGAGACCGGCTCAGCATGAGCCGGTCTTCGCCTTGGCGGGAGGAGAGGGATTCGAACCCTCGACCCGGGTTTCCCCGAGTAACCGCTTAGCAGGCGGCCGCACTAGACCAACTATGCGATCCCCCCAACCACCCCTCAGTATATCAGCCCGTGGCAGGCGGGGCAACGGCGGGCAGGCCAAGCAACCTGGCGGGCTGGTCACACATCATCCGCCAGATCTCCGCGTCGCTGAAGCCCTGCCAGAGCGCAATCGCCCGCCAGCACCGCATCGCCTCCGCCGGGTCGCCCATGACGGGATGGCCCGCATCCGAGGAGAGCACGACCTGCTCAACTCCCGCCGCCCGGATTGCGCGGGCAATATCCGCCGGGTCGATGCCGAAGAGGGGGGAGAACTCGGCGGCAGTGAAGTTGAGGAACACTCCGTGACTGGCGATCCGAGCGCAATCGTCGATCGTGAGGCCCATGACCGGGTTGAGGGGGTGGTCGACGAACGCCGAGCGGAGGCCGCGACGCTCTGCTTCTGCCGCCAGCGCGAGCACCTCCTCGCGCGAGAGGTGGCCAAAGGAGAGCGCCGCGCCGTACTCGATCGCTGTTTCGATCACCGCCACCGCGTCCGGGATCAGCTGGCCCCGCCGCAACACGTACTGCCCTTCCCGGCGGGCCGCTGCCCAGGAGAGGCCGTGGGCGCGCCGGCGGTGGTTGGCACTGGAACCGGTCGCAAACCAGACCACCCGTGCGCCTTTGGCGAGCCAGCGCCGCGCCAACTCGGGGGGTGGTGGGCCTGCCGTCTCGAGGACCACCCCGCCAAAGCACTCCACCGGCGTCTTGCCACTGCCCTGGTAGAGCAGGGCGAGCGCCTCGTTGACGGTGCGCGCGAGGTCAAGCGTGGGCGAGGGGGTCTTGAAGACGAGGGCGCGCATCCCAGCCTCGGTGGCGTGGCGGGCGAGGTCGAGCGGCGCGCTCAGCCCGACCCCCACGTGGACGTGGAGGTCCACCACCCCGGGAAGCTGGAAGCTCAGCGGATAGCTTGTGGGCAGATCGCGCCCGCGGATCACGGCGTACGCTCGCTGCATGCGCGCTAGGTCGTTCATCAGGCGCTATTCTCAGCGGCGGGCGCCAGCGCGTCAACGCTGCGCGCAGGGCAGCTCGCTTCCTTCGTAGCCCCAGGTCCATCACTCCGAGCAAGGGGCGGGCCCAGGTGGAGTGGGGTGCTGCCAGCCACCGGGGCTGTGGCCGGGGAAGGGGCAGTACTCCTCCCGCTCGCCGAGGTCGAGGGCGAACAGCAGCTTAGCCATCCCCGTCAACACGGCAATTACGACTGCGATCTCGAGGATCGTCCCATCACTGAAGTGCCTTTGCAACCGAGCAAGGAGCTCTTCGCTGACGGGGCCATCCGGGGTGGCGTTGGAGAGGAGGGTAGCAAGCTCGAGCGCAGCCTTCTCCCCCTCGCTGAAGGGGCCCCGCTCGAAGTGGTCAAGAGCCGCGATCTCCTCCTCGCTGATACCGCACCGCCTCGCCGAGGCGGTATTGCTCCGGTTTCAGGAGGCGCAGCCGTGGAGCTGGCTCAGGCGCAGGCGGACCAGCTCCTTCACCCGCCGGGGGGCAACGCCCCGGAAGAACAGCTCACCGTAGAACTGCTCATAATAGAAGCGGGCGACGTGCGGAGCGTTGGCGACCACTTCCAGGAAGCGCGGTTCATTGCCAAGGGCATGGGAGGCATCCCACAGCCGGGCGAGCGGCTCGGGAAGCTCCTCCCGTGAGAAGCGGCGCAGCGGCATCGGCGTTCCTCCCCCTCCCGATCGGAGTTCAGCGGCCAAAGCGGGCGACGTTGGCCTGGTGTTCGGCCAGCGTGCGGGCGAAGGCGTGTGAGCCGTCCGGTCGGGCGACAAAGTAGAGATAGTCGGTGGCAGCCGGGCGAGCGACTGCCGTGAGCGCGCCCAGCCCGGGGTTGCAGATCGGGCCAGGGGGCAGGCCAACCACCCGGTAGGTGTTATAGGGAGAGTCGATGGCCAGGTCAGCCATCGTCAGCTCGCGTTTCCAGTAGCCATCGCGGGCGCGGCGGACCGGGTCGAGCGCAAGGGCGTACTGGACGGTGGGGTCCGCCTGGAGGGGCATCCCCAGCCGGAGCCGGTTGAGAAAGACGGCCGCGATCAGTGGCTGCTCCTCCGGCTTGGCCGCTTCGCGCTCGACGATCGAGGCGAGCACCAGGGTCTGGTGGGGGGTGAGGCCCTGAGCTGCCACCGCTGCCCGTAGCTCGGGCCCGAACTGCTGGTCGGTCTGGCGCACCATCGTCAGGATGACTTCGAGGGGCGTCGCTGCGCGCCCGAAGCGGTAGGTCTCAGGGAAGAGATAGCCCTCGAGCGACTGGCCAGCCGGGCGGCTCGCGGCTAGTGACCCCGCTGGTGGTTCAGCACCGACCTGGGCCAGCGCCTCCCAGAGCGCGGCCGCACTGCCAACCCCCTGCCGGGCCAGGGTTTCGACCACCTGGCCGAGCTGCAGCCCTTCAGGCACCGTGACCTGGCGCAGCGTCACCTCACCTCGGGCCAGCTTCTCCAGGATCGCCCGGCTGGTCAGGTCGCGGCGGAGTTCGTACTCCCCGGCCTGAATCGCTGCCCCGAGACCAGTCAGGGAGGCGAGCGAGCGAAAGAGCCGCTCATCCCGAATCACGCCCGCCTCCTGCAGCCGACGCGCAACGCTCCCGGCATCCTCTCCGGGCTGCACCATGAACGGGACCGGCGTAGGGTCAAGCGCGGCTGGCTGGTCGAGGAGTTCGACCACTGCCACGAGCCCACCGCTGCTGGTCGCGATCGGTACGAGTGAAGCGGCCAGGCAGGCACAGCTCCCAGCGGCAAGCACGGCGAGGCCAGCCATGAGTAGTCGCTTCACGCCCGGCTCTCCCGGCGGCGGGTGGCGAGAAAGCTCTCCAGCAGCACGGCCGCCGCTGCCGCGTCGTCGGGACCACGGGCTCGGCGGCCCCGCCGCTGCTGCGCTTCCCAGGTGGTGAAGCGCTCGTCGTGAAGCACCACGGGGAGAGTCGTCTGAGCAGCGAGCCGGCGGGCGAAGCGCTCGGCGCGCTCGGTGACCTCAGTGCGCGCACCATCGTCCCGGAGGGGCCAGCCGACCACGATCCCGATCACGCCTTCCTGCTCTGCCAGCGCTAGGATAGCGGGAATGTCGTGGCGCTGACCACGCGCCGGCAACACCTGCAGCGGAGTGGCAAGGAGCTCCAATTCGTCCGAAACGGCGATCCCGATCCGCCGTTCGCCGAAGTCAACGGCGAGCCAACGTCCGCGTCGTTCAGCTACCAACGATCCGCAGCTCGATCCGCGCGGGCAGGCGCGGCAGCCAGGGAGCGAAGCTCGGCCAGAGCGTGATGGTGGGGGGGCGCACCAGGTCCAGGCTATTCGCCAGGTAGGTGGTTGCCTCGCTGAC